>CAYOUD010000008.1:0-34342 GCA_964407055.1 uncultured Bacteroidales bacterium
TAAAGTATTTAGCAACAGCACTTTATGTTAACATCTGCCTATTTGCGGTGAATTTTTCGGGTTAAATTAGTATAAAATGAATTGTATCGGCAATTTTGATTCACAATCGGTATTAACATCTAACTATTTGCGATGAATTTTTCGGGTTACCATTAATCCATGATCCCCAACAGCATTTATTTGCTTTTTCTTTCATAAATTCTTAATTGAAGCGTTTGATTCTTTATTTTTCATGCATTTCAATGGCTTGAATGACAGAAAATTGAAAAATCTTTCAAAATTTTATGCAATAAATGAAAAATACTTATCTTTGCATCACCAATTTGCGGGTGTGGCGAAATTGGTAGACGCGCTAGACTTAGGATCTAGTGCCGCAAGGCGTGGGGGTTCGAGTCCCTTCATCCGTACAAGATTAACCGCTTTTGCCCAATTTTTCCGAGTGGGGAAAGGCGGTTTTTGAAATTGATAATTCTTAAAATATCACGAATGAAAGTAACAAAAGATCAAATTGATGAACTGAATGCAGTCATTACGGTAAATGTTGAAAAAGCAGATTATCAGGAAAAGGTCGATGATGTCCTTAAAGATCACAGAAAAAAAGCAAATATCGATGGGTTTAGACCTGGAAAAGCCCCAATGGGACTCGTGAAAAAAATGTACGGCAAAGCAATCCTCATGGATGAAATCAATAAAGTGATTTCCGATGCATTGACTGATTTCATGAAAAACGATGAAATGCAAATGCTCGGGGAACCTTTGCCGAATGATGAGCAGGAACCCATTGATTTTGATAAACAAGACGATTTTTCATTCAAATTCGATGTCGGAATGTCAGCTCCCATTGAAGTGAATATGACCAAACGTGAAAAATTGCCTTATTATAAAATAAAAGCAGATGACACATTGATTGATGAGTACATCGAGTCATACGCCAAAAACTTTAGTGATATGGTTGATGCCGATGTGTCCGACGAAGAAAGTTTCATCATTTCCAAAGTAATGCAACTCGATGCTGAAGAAAAACTAATGGAAGATGGGATTGTCAATGAAGAAGCAAAAATTTCTGTTGCATTGGCAAAAGATGATGATGCAAAAGCAGCTCTGGTTGGCTTGAAATCCGGTGATATTATCACCCTTAATCTTTGGAAAGCATTCCCGAATGAAAGTGAAATTGCCGGCTTGCTCGAAATTGAAAAAGATCAGGTAGAAATATTGGAAGATACAAGTTTCCAGATTACTGTTCATGAAATTCAATCCTTAAAAGAAGCGGAAATTGACCAAAAGCTTTGGGACAAAATATATGGCGAAGGCGAAGTGACAAGCATGGAAGCTTTCCGCGAAAAAATTGCCGAACAGGCTGAGGGTGGTTTTGGGGATCAATCTGAAACCAAACTTTTGATTGATGCAAAAGATAAGCTGATCAGTAAAGTGGATCCAAAATTGCCTGAAGCGTTCCTGAAACGTTGGGTGAAAGCCAATAATCATGAAATTCCCGATGAGCAAATTGAAAAAGAATGGGATCTTTTTGTCAATGACATGAAATGGCAAATTATCAGTAACCAACTGGCAAAAGACAATGAAATAAAAGTTGAAAACGAAGAAATGTTGGAAGGTGCAAAAGCATTTGCTCGTGCTCAATTTCAACAATATGGAATGGGGCAGTTTCCTGATGAATACTTAGAAAATTATGCCTCTGAAATTTTGAAAAAAGAAAAGGAAACCAGACGCATTGCCGATCAGGTAATGGAGAAGAAATTATTGAATATCATCCGTGAAAGCATGAAAGTTGAGGAAAAAGAAGTGAGCTGGGAAGTATTCAAGGCAATGTTTGAAGACTAAAATCGATTATTATGAATAGAAAAAATGAATTTTACAAATACGCTACCGGACATCTTGGTCTGAATTCTCAGGCTATGGATGATTATGCGAAAATTACATCCAGCTATATTTCCCCGACAATTATCGAGGAACGCCGAATGAATATTGCTACTATGGACGTATTTTCCCGTTTGATGATGGACAGAATTATCTTTATGGGATTACCAATTGATGATTATGTTGCCAATATCGTTCAGGCGCAATTGCTTTTCCTCGAATCCAGCGACCCGGATAAAGATATTCAGATTTATTTCAATACACCCGGAGGTTCAGTGCATGCAGGACTCGGTATTTATGATACCATGCAGTACATCAGTTCCGATGTTGCAACAATCTGTACAGGAATGGCTGCTTCAATGGGAGCTGTTTTGCTTTGTGCCGGAACATTGGGGAAACGCACCGCGTTAGAGCATTCTCGCGTAATGATTCATCAGCCTATGGGTGGCGCATCCGGACAGGCATCAGATATTGAAATCACTGCACGTGAGATCCTTAAGCTACGACAGGAATTGTATGAAATCATAGCAAAACACTCAGGGAAAACAATTAAAACTGTTGAAAAAGATTCTGATAGAGATTTCTGGATGACTTCGAAAGAAGCCAAAAGTTACGGAATGATTGATGAAGTGCTTACTCGTAAAAGTAATAAATAGAAGAAGAAAATTTAGCAAATGTCAGAGATAGATCATTGTTCATTTTGCGGACGCGCGAGAGATAAGGTAGAAATGTTGATTCAGGGAGTGGATGGATTCATTTGTAATGAATGTGTCATCCGTGGGGTGGAAATTGTTAAAGAAGAATTGAACGAGTCAGAGACATTTGACCCTGAATTGTTGAAACACAATAAACCTGCTGATATTAAACGATTTCTGGATCAATATGTCATTGACCAGGAGGTGGCAAAACGTTCCATGGCTGTTGCAGTTTACAATCACTACAAACGATTGAGCGATCCGCTTGGCGATGAAGAAGGTGTGGAGATTGAAAAATCAAACATTATTCTTATCGGCCCGACCGGAACAGGGAAAACATTAATGGCGCGTACTATTGCCAAAATGCTGGATGTCCCGTTTACCATTGTAGATGCAACCGTACTTACCGAAGCCGGTTATGTAGGTGAAGATGTAGAAAGTATCCTTACACGACTTTTGCAATCAGCCGATTATGATGTGAATTTAGCAGAAAAAGGCATTGTCTTTATTGATGAAATTGATAAAATTGCACGTAAAGGCGACAATCCGTCTATTACACGTGATGTTTCCGGTGAAGGCGTACAACAAGCCATTCTTAAATTGCTCGAAGGTTCGGTTGTAAATGTTCCCCCACAAGGTGGACGTAAACATCCTGAACAACGCATGATTCCGGTAAATACCAAAAATATTCTCTTTTTGGTCGGTGGAGCATTTGAAGGCATTGAGCGTAATATCGCCAAACGATTAAATACAAAAGTAGTTGGTTACGGTACGCAGGAAAAACGAGATAGTATTGATAAGGAAAATATGATACAATATGTGACTGCTCAGGATTTACGCGCTTACGGTCTCATTCCTGAAATTATCGGGCGACTTCCGGTTGTTACCTATTTGAGCAGCTTGTCAAAAGATGCCTTGCGACGAATTTTAACAGAGCCAAAAAATGCACTGATAAAACAATATATGCATCTCTTCAAAATTGACGGCATTGAATTTACCGTCGAACCAAAAGCGCTTGACTACATTGTTGATGTTTCATATGATAATAAGCTTGGTGCCAGGGCACTGCGCGGTATTTGTGAAATCATTCTAACAGATGCCATGTTTGACTTACCATCACAGGCGAAAAAGAAATTCGTGTTAACCGAAAAACTTGCCAAAGAAAAACTTGCAAAGATCCACGTGGCCCAATTGAAGAAATAAATTCAAAAAAAAATAAGCCGGAAAATAAAAAAGGGGATGTTTATATCCCCTTTTTTATTGAACAATTCCGTAAATATTTGGTTTAAACCGTTGTTTTGGCGGTAAAAAATTATTTCGCAGTTTACAAAACTAATATATTAATATGATGCTCAAGCAAATAAAATATATTTTTTTTAGATTTTGTTTGCTTTTATGTTTTCTAACAGATATTTTTGCGAATTCAAAATTGAAAACTAAAGACAATAAATAAAAATTTAAACTATGAAAAAACTGTTTTATGCCTTATTGGCAACTGTTGCTGTGCCGTCGCTGTCAATTGCAAGCGAGGCCGATTTGAAAGTGCCTGATTTGGGAAAAAGTGTCTCAGTTTTAGGAGACGGTCACAGCTTATTATTGTGGGGTCTTTTGATTGTTGCATTCGGATTTGCATTCGGACTGTGGCAATTTATGCAGATACGAAAAACGGAAGCACACAGGTCAATGTTAAATATTGCGAAAATCATTTATGCTACCAGTAAAACATATTTGCTCCAACAAGGAAAATTTCTCTTAATTTTATTTGCTATTATTGGTTCTGTAATTGCATTTTACTTTGGTTTTCTTAGTGAGCCTGAAGCGGTTGTCAGTGGACTTAAAACCCCATTTGGTTTTGTGCTTAATGTATTGATGTGGACAGTTCTCGGAATTCTTGGTTCATACGCTGTTGCTTGGTACGGAATTCGGGTTAATACCCTTGCCAATTCCCGAACTTCATTTGCTTCATTGCGGGCAAAACCTTGGAATGTTGTCAATATTCCGTTGAAGGCTGGTATGAGTGTTGGCGTATTGCTGATTACCGTGGAGCTGCTTATGATGCTCACAATTTTACTTTTTGTGCCGGGAGAAATTGCCGGTGCTTGTTTTATTGGTTTCGCTATAGGTGAATCCCTTGGAGCATCAGCTCTGCGTATTGCCGGTGGGATATTCACTAAAATTGCAGATATTGCCGCTGACTTAATGAAAATCGTTTTCAATATTGGCGAAGATGATCCTCGTAACCCCGGGGTAATTGCTGATTGTACCGGAGATAATGCTGGAGATTCTGTTGGGCCAACTGCTGATGGCTTTGAAACTTACGGTGTTACAGGTGTTGCATTGATTTCTTTCATCATTTTGGGAGTTTCGAATGTTGATTTTCAGGCATCTCAGGCATCTTTTATTGTGTGGATTTTTGCTATGCGCCTTATTATGCTCCTTACATCGGTGATTGCATACTGGATTAACAACGCAATCTCTTCAGCAAAATACAAAAATGCCGATAAATTTAATTTTGAAAGCCCATTGACCTCACTTGTTTGGTTATCATCTATCATCTCAATTATTGCAACATTCATTGTATCATATTTTATGATTGATACCATTGATGGACTTGGTGGAGTTGCCGGTGATGGTCTTTGGTGGAAACTTGCTTCCATTATTTCTGTCGGAACACTTGCTGCTGCATTGATACCTGAATTAACAAAAGCTTTTACATCATCCAAATCACGTCACGTAAAAGAAGTTGTGATTGCATCGCAAGAGGGCGGAGCATCTCTGAATATTTTGTCCGGGATGGTCGCCGGTAATTTCTCTGCATTTTGGAACGGAATACTGATTGCAGTCCTGATGTTTTTTGCATTTTTTATCTCAACTCTAGGATTATCTGAATTTATGGTTTATCCATCCATCTTTGCTTTTGGGTTGGTGGCTTTTGGTTTTCTCGGAATGGGACCTGTTACCATTGCAGTGGATTCATACGGGCCGGTGTCTGACAATGCACAATCTGTTTTTGAATTGTCACGCATTGAACATCTTGATGGTATCGAGGCAGAAATTGAAAGAGATTTTGGATTTACACCTGACTTTGTAAAAGGAAAACATTTCCTTGAAGAGAATGACTCCGCAGGAAATACATTTAAAGCAACTGCGAAACCTGTGTTGATTGGTACTGCAGTAATTGGTGCAACTACAATGATTTTCTCTATCATTCTTGTTTTGCAAAACTTCGGAATGTTGAACATATCTTTAACCGATGCACCCGTAATTCTCGGATTTATTGCCGGTGGTGCTGTGATTTTTTGGTTCTCGGGCGCATCAATGCAAGCCGTAACTACTGGTGCATATCGTGCGGTTCAGTTTATTAAAAAGAATATTAACCTCGATAAAGACGAAGCAGATCCACAAGATTCAATTGAAGTGGTGAAAATTTGTACAAAATATGCTCAATCCGGAATGTGGAACATTTTTATCGTGCTCCTGACCATAACTCTGTCATTTGCTTTCCTCGATCCAAACTTCTTTGTTGCATATTTGATTTCAATTGCGGTATTTGGGCTTTTCCAAGCGCTTTACATGGCGAATGCCGGTGGTGCATGGGATAATGCTAAAAAAGTGGTTGAAGTGGATATGAAAGAGAAAAATACACCGCTTCACGAAGCGACTATAGTTGGCGATACTGTTGGAGATCCTTATAAAGATACAACTTCTGTCGCATTAAATCCAATCATTAAATTCTCAACTTTATTTGGATTGCTGGCTGCTGAGATCTCAGTGGAAATGATTCAACAAGGGAATCAAATCATTGCTCAAATCATTGGTCTTGGTTTTCTCTTGATTGGATTAATTTTCGTGTATCGCTCATTCTATGGACAACGTATTAAAAAGGAAAACGCTTAATTTTGCGATGAATTTTTCGGGTTAGAAAGGGATTCCGAACAATGGAATCCCTTTTTTTGTTATATTTACATCATGGAAAAACTCAAAATCATTCTGTTGTTTTTATTGCTTTCTCTGACAGGCATGCATGTTTTTGCTCAGCGTCCTGCTTATGCACCTGACTTTGGGCTTACCGATTCCGCCGGTCAAACACATTTTCTGTATGAAGACATTCTCGATCAAGGGAAAACTGCGGTTTTGGTCATTTTTTCAGTAACCTGTGAGTCTTGTTGGACGAATGTTCCCGATGCAAATAATTGGTACACAACCCATGGCGAAAACCAAGAAGATGTAGTTGTGTGGGGAATTGAAGTTGCCGAGTACTCTGATTACGATGCTGTAGGAGATTTTGCAACGGATTATGGAACCCTCTATCCACTTTTTAATCTCAACGAGCAAGATTCTGTGCATGAATTAATGAATATTACTTACACGCCTTTTTATTTCGTGATTTGTCCTGATGGGTCGTATCGGAATTTCGCTGTGGATGTTGTCCCGCAAGCAATCGGTTCTTGTCTTGCAATGGTTGGCGTGGATGACGAGGATGTTCCCGAACCGGAATTAATTGTACAAAATCAACAATTAATATTAAATCAGGCTTCAAGTGCTTCTTATCAGCTTACTGTCTTTAGTTTAGATGGTCGGGTTGTGAAAAAATCGCTGTTACGTGAAAATGAATTGATGCAGCTCAATACGACTCCGGGAATTTACCTTTATCAGTTAACAAATCGGGATACAGGAGCAGTTTTTACCGGGCGGCTTTTATTTTAATCTCATCCGGATAGGAGTAAAGCTCAAAATTTTCGCCATCAAAACTCCCGTAGGTAAAGTTTATAAGCCAATCACCCAAATTGATGAATTCCGTGGTTTTATTTAAAAAATAGTGAATTGGAATATGTCGGTGCCCAAACACAAAATAATCAATGGATTCGTTTGTGTTCCTCACATTGCGAGCATGTTTTATGAGCCATTCTTTTTCGTAATCGGGAATTTCCGGTAAATCGTGTTGTCCACGACTGTATTTACTCCAACGTAAAGCAAAAGCAATGGAGAAATTTGGGTGAATGCGTTTAAAACACCATTGCAAAAACCGATTTGTAAAAATGGATTTCAGAAAATTATATTTTTTATCGTATGGCCCTAAACCATCGCCATGGGCGAGATAAAACTGTCTCCCTTGGATTACTTTTTGAATCGGTTTTTCAATAACTATCACGCCGGTTTCTTGTGATAAATAATCAAAAACCCAAATATCATGATTTCCTGTAAAAAAGTAAACCGGTATGCCTGAGTCTGTTATTTCTGACAGCGCTCCCAGGAATCGCGTGAAACCACGTGGTACGATGCGCTTGTATTCAAACCAAAAATCAAAAACATCACCTAATAGGTAAAATGCTTCTGCATCTTCTGTTTTGTCTTTCATCCATCGTACCAACAGTTTTTCCCGCTTAAGGCTTTCCTCGAAATTCGGGCTGCCTAGATGGACATCTGAGATGAAATATGTCTTTTTTTGTTTCAAAATAATAAATGACTTTTAAAACGTAAATCCCATGGATTAATTAAATCCAAAGATAATCGAAAACCGATTCTCTGAAAGTAATTTTCTGAATAAATATTTTCATTAATTCGCTGAATAGCATCCGATGCAAGTATCGGGAAGTAAACCTCAAACACATCAGGAATAATTTGCAATTCAATTCCACTGTCAAATAGCAACTTACTGTCGTAAAAGTCGGATTCATACAATCCCGGGAAACTGGCAAAATTCACATATACTCTTAAAAAATTAACGAAAGTTGATGTGTTAAGACTCAGGCTGAACATCTGATTATGACTACTAATCGGGGTGTAAAGCACGAAGCCTCCTTCATTTGGTATCATTTGTCGTGCGCCCAAAACTTCTGGTGAGTTCATCACTGCCGACCGGTTTATCGATGTCATTTCATACAAATAATCCGTTGTAGTATGCCTTCCAGATAATCTGAAGTTCACATTGTTCGGGTAGTTTTCAAAATCGTAATAATGCAAATGTCCCGCAAAAAGTCGCAAATCCAGACCAAGTTTTTCAGTGTATGGAATGTGTGTAAAGGCCTCAAGCCAGGTTTTAAAATAGGCCATTCCATGTTCGGCGGTTAGTGATATTTCAAATGGATAAGGTGGCTTGGTTTCAGAATATTTTGCTTGAATTTGCTGGTAATGCTTTGGTGCAAAGTCATCTAAACTTGTGCTAATAAAACGTGCATCCAAACGTAGTTTTTGATTGTATTTGCCTGTTCGAAACATTAAACGCAGGTTTTGTTCGAATTTTTGATATGCTTGCTGCTCTGTCAGGGAAAATCGCTTTGCAGAACTTGAAATTTGTATTCCTTTCAACCAATTTGATTTCTCTGTCCATTGTCTGAAATCAATGCGTCCGGTTCCGGTAAGCCGATTTGTTTTAACTGCATAAAGCGGCATTGCTCTGAATTCTAGTGATTTTACAGGAAGAAAACTATTGGTAATCATGACTCCCGGCATAAATCCGTCAACTGCATTGAAAGCAGGAACCGGTGTCAGATATAAATTATGCTTGTCAAAATCATTAATTCCTGCGAAAAATCGGAGTTTTACCGGAGTTTTTTTTGAAAAACCACCGATCCGGTACGTATTGTTCAGTCGATTTTGCTCAAGCATTTTAAATTCAGGGTCGATAATTATACTGTCTTCCTTTGTTAAATCAGGGAAAAAGAGTGATTGTTTTTTAGTGAAACCATCAATTTTCACAATGCTGTCGCAGATTTTCAGCACAACCGGAGCTGCAATATCTCCTTTATTGACGAGTATTATGCTGTCATTTTTATAACTTCTAATTGTATAATCTGCATAATCTGTACTGCCGATAAATCCGGCGAAAAACCAGGATAAGTCGCTTCCACTTGCCTTTTCCCAAAACTGTTGAAAATCATCAGGCCCGGGATGTTTGTTTTTCCACAGCGAATAAAAATCCTGCATAATGCGCTTCATTTCTTCGGCTCCAAGTGCTGCTTGCAGATGATAAAATGCCGAAACGGTCTTTTTATAACTCAGGCCAAAATAGCTAAGCATGTCATAATCTTCTGAGCGCAAATTAGCGGGTCTGTCCATGCCCAGACTTTTCATCAGCTGATAATAAAATTCTGATTCAAAGTGAGATTTAGCTTTTTCCCAGGTTTTGCTAGCAAGTGGTTTCAAGTTATAGTTGGCGTGCATCGAGGGATAATATTTTTCCATGTATTTATTCTCATAGAATGAAACTAACCCCTCATCCATCCATGGGGATTCCCGTTCATTAAATCCCAATGCGCCGTAAAACCAATTATGCCCCACTTCATGCATAATGACTAATTCTAATTCCAGATATTTTGCATCGTATCCAATCAGTGTTATTCCTGGATATTCCATGCCTCCGCCAACACCAAGCGTTCCTTGCACTGCTGTAATCGAAGGATAGGGAAGTGTGCCGATTTCTGACGAGAAGAAATCGATACTGCGATGAATGTATTTTTTTGCATCTTCCCAAGATGCTTTAGAATCTGGCAGAAAATAGGTCCAAATATCTTTATTGGCATCATAGCGTTCATGTCTCACACAAAATCGCTTGTCTGCAAACCAGGCAAAATCATGAATATTTTCAGCCGTAAATTTCAGTACTTTCCGTTCGGTATCCGAAGGAGGAAAAACCATAGATTTTGTGTCTGGCAGTTTTGTCAGCCATTCACGTTCTGCTATGGTCTGTAATTGTCCGCTTGCTGCCACTCGGTAATTGGCAGGAACGTCAATGCTAACCTCATAATTACCGTATTCTGAGTAAAATTCGCCAATATCCAGATAAGGAAATGCGTGCCATCCCTTTTTGTCGTAAACTGCAGGTTTTGGATACCACTGTGTAATATAATATGCCTGTCCGGAATGTCCAAAACGCGAAAAAACCTTTGGAATTTTCACGTAAAAAGGGCTGTGAATTTCAATCTGTTCTCCAGGCGGAAGTGGCTTATTGAGTCGTAAGCGGGCAATGTCGATGTGAGTTTCGTCCTGAATTAAGAGCGCATCTTCGCCATTGACTGTGAATTGCAAACTATCAATAAAACCTCTTTCTGAGGCTTTTGAAAAATAAAATTCTGATTGATACATTTCCCGCTTTTGTTTTGCGAGTGCAGTTTGTTGATTTTTGTAAGCATTCGGATACAGGTGAAACAGGATATCCGTCAGGCTGTCGGGGGAATTGTTTTTGTAGGAAATGTAAATTTCGCCGTGCAGCGAGTGGGTGCTGTCATCAAGCGAAACAAAAATTTTTGTATGAACATCCTGTTGGAAATAACTGTCCGGTATTTGTGCCCGGACAGTTAATCCCATAAACAGGCTTATAATGAGCAGATTAATGCCCGAATATTTCTTCCAATTTTGCGCCAAGTGCCGGTCCTCTCAGGTTTTTAGCAATAATTTTACCTTCTGGATCCAGAAGAAAACTTGCAGGAATTGACTGTACGCCATACATCTGTGCAGCTTCACTGTTCCAGTATTTTAAATCACTAACGTGTGACCATTGAGATAAATTGTCATCCTGAATGCCTTTTACCCAGTCTGCATGAGTTTTATCTAATGATACCTGAAAGATAGTGAAATTATCTGATTTGTATTTATTATAATCGGTTAAAATGTTTGGATTTTCCATACGACATGGGCGACACCAGGCAGCCCAGAAATCTAACAAGACGTATTCCCCGCGTAAATCATGCAGCGATTTAACTTCACCATCCGGATTTTCCATGATAATGTCAGGGGCAATGTCACCAATACCAATACCGCTTTGCTGTGCAGGTTGTTTTTGCTCTGCCTGCATGCGCATTTTATTCAAATCAGATTTTAAACTTTGTGTAAAAGCTGATTCTGGATGATGTTCTTTTAATTGAACCAATACATAGTCAAACAACACTTCATCTTCAGGGAAAGAAAAAATCGGATTGTTTCCCAGTGTTTGATATAGGGCTAAATAAATGAACAATGATTCATTATGTGCTTTTATCAAATTGTTCAAATATACTTTGTTACTCTCAAATAAACCATTTGCCATCTCATTAACTTCCATAAAAAGCGCCTGAGTATTTGCATCGGGTTTTGCATTTTCATTTTGATAATAGCGGTTTAATTTCTGCAACGAATCTGCTGAAATAACTAATTCAGTATTCATTTCCTGAGCCAAAATTGATTCAGGTGAACCTGTTACAGTGTAATCCCGGCCTATATTAGGCCCACTTGTCTGAATTTCGATGGTTTCATTTCCATCAGCAATCAGAAAAATGGAACTGTTGTTCATTACCAAACGATAAAAGTCAGTTACATTGTTTGTGTAAGAAAACTGAAAACTACCTTCTGCATCTAGCTTTATTGAATCAATGGTAACTAATTTGCTAGGTGTCAGTTTCTGAAACAGTAAGCTTTGATTTTCTGCATTGGAGATTTTTCCTTTAACGGTTAATACCGAACTAGCTTCTTCTGAATCACTTTCTTTGTCTGCGTTGTTACAAGCCGATACAAGTGCAAAACTTAGTATCAGTAATGGAATCATGAATTTTTTCATAGCTTTGAAAACTGTTTTGTGAATAGTTGATTAATAAAATTAAACTATTTAAACGATTAATTGTTCAATGCAAATAATATGAATACAAAAACATCGCTAAAGATAAAAGAATTTTCAGGTAAACCGGTGATGATTACCGTGGGAATGTTTGATGGGCTGCATCGGGGTCATCAGTATTTTTTGTCATCATTTGTTAAGCTAGCTGAAGCGAATGACTTGGAGCCCTTGCTTATTGGAATGTATCCGCATCCAAGGAAATTACTACATAATATGGATTTTCAATGTTTAACTAGTCTTGATGAGAAAATAAATCGTTTGGCTAAAATTGGTGTGAATAATTTTTTGGTATTGGAAACAACGCGGGATTTATTAAGTAAAACAGCTCTTGGTTTTATACAATTCTTAATGGCTGAAGGATTGAATGTCAAGGCAGTAGCAATGGGTTTTAATAATCGGTTCGGGAAACCGGTTGAGGGCGAAGCATCCTTTGAAACTCAAATGCAAAATCTTAAACTTGGATTTTATCGCATTGCTCCTTTTTCTGAAAAAGTAAGCTCAACTTTAATCCGTGAAGCCTTGGCACAAGGGAGAATTGATTATGCAAATCATTTACTTGGATATAATTATTCAATGCAAGGAACTGTGGTCCCGGGCAATCGTATCGGACGAAAAATAGGTTTCCCGACAGCAAATATAAAAGTGGATGCTTCTGAAAAACTTATCCCGGGCGTTGGAGTTTATGCTGTCATTTTGTCTCATAATGGACAAAAATATCAGGGGATGATGAATGTGGGGTATCGTCCGACAATAAAAGAAAATCTTAAAACCCTCTTTTTGGAAGTGCATGTTCCCGGTGAAGAATTGGAACTTTATGACCAATGCGTTCAAATTAATTTTCTTCTGAAAATGCGCGATGAAAAGCAGTTTGATTCCTTGCCGGAATTGACGAAACAGCTTGAAACAGATAAAAATTTCATAAAACAATATTTTAATACTAATTTTGTCAACTCTAAAAAATAAGTAAAATGACAGAAACATTATTTTCAAGTAACAATTATCAGGTTAATGATATGAAACTTGCTGAATACGGACGCAAGGAAATTGAAATTGCAGAAAAAGAAATGCCAGGCTTAATGAGCCTTCGTGAAACATATGGTAAGGAAAAACCACTGAAAGGTGCGAAAGTAACCGGTTCCCTGCATATGACAATTCAAACCGCAGTCTTGATTGAAACGCTTACCGAACTTGGTGCAGATGTGCGTTGGGCAAGTTGTAATATTTTCTCAACTCAGGATCATGCGGCTGCAGCAATTGCTGAAACAGGCGTTCCTGTTTTTGCATGGAAAGGCGAATCGATGAAAGAATATTGGTGGTGTACTTTACAGGCACTTACTTGGCCTGACGGAAGCGGCCCGGACTTAATCGTTGACGATGGTGGTGATGCTACCTTAATGATTCATAAAGGGGTTGAGGCTGAAAAAAATCCTGCAGTGCTGGAAACTCCTTCCGATGTTGAAGAGGAAGAAGAAATTCGTCTCCTGCTAAAACGTGTATTGGAGCATAATCCAAAACATTGGGAAAGCGTTGCAGCAAAAGTACTGGGCGTTTCAGAAGAAACCACTACCGGCGTGCATCGGCTTTATCAGATGCAAGAAAAAGGAAAATTATTATTTCCCGCAATAAATGTGAATGATTCTGTAACCAAATCAAAATTTGATAACCTATACGGATGTCGTGAGTCGCTTGCTGATGGAATTAAACGTGCTACCGATGTAATGGTGGCAGGTAAAACTGTTGTTATCCTCGGATATGGTGATGTCGGAAAAGGTTCTGCTCAATCATTGCGCGGATTTGGTGCTCGTGTTCTGGTAACAGAAATTGATCCGATTTGTGCGTTGCAGGCTGTAATGGAAGGTTTTGAAGTGACAACAATTAATGAAGCTCTCAAAGAAGGAAGTATTTTTGTCACTACAACCGGAAATAAAGATGTCATCACTGCTGAGCATATGGCGAATATGAAAGACCAGGCCATTGTTTGTAATATCGGGCATTTTGATAATGAAATTCAGGTGACAGTGCTTGAAAGACGCAAAGATGTTAAAAAAGAAAATATCAAACCTCAGGTTGATCGTTATCGTTTTGATGATGGACATTCAATTTTCTTGCTTGCAGAAGGACGCCTTGTAAACTTAGGTTGTGCTACTGGACATCCTTCTTTTGTAATGAGTAATTCTTTCACAAACCAGACGCTTGCGCAGGTTGAGTTATGGCAAAACAAACATGAAATTGATGTTTATCGGCTGCCAAAACGGCTTGATGAAGAGGTTGCCAGAATGCATTTACCACAGCTTGGAGTAAAACTTACCGTGTTAACTCAGGAGCAGTCAGATTATCTTGGTGTGCCTAAAGACGGACCTTATAAACCGGAACATTACAGATATTAATCGAAATTGTAAGCTTACCTTATCATAAAAAAAAGAGAGATTTCCACATCTCTCTTTTTTTTATTTGTCTTTTGTGGTTTTGTAATTTTGACCGATTGCAAAAAATAAAAGCCTAGTTAGTGTTTGTCCATGATGTCCGATTTCATCGGTATTGTTCAAATTTTAAATCCTCGAATCCGCTATGTGGCGAATGCTGCGGTTTAAAATTTTCGCACGCTCGCAATAAAATATGGGACAGGCTTTTATCTCGAACATTATGAAATAAACACTTGACTGTATTGACAGACACTAGTTATAAACAAATAATCTGCTCCCCTGCAAATCGGTATTATACCATTTTAATGGTCTGGCTGCAGGGCCGGAGATGACAGTGCCATCGTATAAGCTGAATTGTGATTCACAAACAGGACAAGTTGCGTTCATTGATTCGTCAATTTCCACAACGGCACCGACTTCTTCCGGATGATAAGGACAAGCTCTTTCAAAAGCAACGTATTCATCCGGGTAATTACAGTGGATTATTACTCCCCTAAATCCTGCGACGTTAAGATAAACCGAGTTTCCTGGAATTTTTACCGAGTTGTATTCTACCGAATTTACATCAATGGAATAATTAAATAAGACCTCGGGAATGTAATCATCATCTTTGCATCCGGAAAACATAATAAAAAACAAGAGGGTTGGTAACAATAATTTTAATATATTTGTTGAATTATGTTTCATAAAATACTATTTTTAGTGTTTCAAATTTATGAAAAAAATTATAATAATCAACATATTATTTGTTTTGTTCTTTTCGGGATTATCGCTGGAGCCTGTAACGGCACAGTCGCAAAACAGACATTCGATTGAGAAAAAAGAAAAAAAACGCAAGCATCGAAAAACACGTGAGGAGCGTTATGAAGATAAGCTAGTCAAAAAAGCAGTTAAGAAAAAAGAGAAGAAAGTGGCGCAAAGGGAAAAGGAATATAAAAGAAATAAGAAGAAGTACAATAAAAAAGTGTCCGGTGGGGGAACCGAATTAGTTGATGGGAAAAAGGTACATAAGCGTATGAAACGATCAAAGCGAGAGGCTGAACGAAACAGTAGCCGAAAAAAGCCTTTTTGGAAACGGATGTTTAAAAAGAAGAATGATTATAATTAAAACAGCTCGATTATGGAATTAGGAGATATTTTTAACTTATTGTTACTTGTCCTATTTATTGTTATTGGACCGATTGTAAGAGCTGTGTCAAAAAAGAAGAAAAAGCAGGCATCAATTGCAAACGCATCTCAGGAGTCCCCACAAGGTTTTGAAAGTTTAATGGTATCCTTCACAGATGAAATTGAAACGTTACGTCGTGAAAAGGCTGAAGCTTTTGAAAATGAAAGAATAAATATAAAAGCACAGAATATTGAAGTTGATAATTTGGATTCTGTGAATGAAAATATGCCGACAGATTCTCCGGCTGACGATTTAAGAGAGTCTTTTAAACAAAATGTTAATGAAAATCAAAATGCAAGCGATATTGCAAAGGGGTTTGATATTAAAAAAGCTGTAATTTTTTCTGAAATATTGAGCACAAAATATTTTTAATTGGAAAATTACCGTTTTTTTTTTGCTTGCTAAATTTTGTGTCATATATTTACACTTTGTTTAAAATGGGTTAAGTATAAGTTAATATAAACATAAAGTTATGCTACGGAGATTATTATTAGGTTTTACTGCACTACTTTTTACGGTAAGTGTATTTGCTCAGTCCGGAACGTTAAAAGGTAAGGTAATAGATGCATCAACAGGAGAGCCTGTGCCATTTGCCAACGTGAGTATTGAAGAGAACGGTAACGTGGTTACCGGAGGGATGACTGATTTTGACGGTCAATATACAATTAAACCGATTTCAGCAGGTAAATATGATGTGAAGGCATCCTATGTGGGATATGCTCCTTTACAATATAATGGTATGCAAATTCAGGCAGGTAAAATTACCTTCCAGGATTTTAAATTGAGCACATCTGCTGAAGTGCTTGGTGAGGTTGAAATTAAGGAGTACAAGGTGCCTTTAATTGCTAAAGATCAAACCGAGTCAGGAGGTACTGTAACTTCAGAGGAAATCTCGAAAATGCCGGGTCGTTCTGCTGACGCTGTTGCGACAACTATTGGTGGGGTGTATTCCGAAAATGGACAAGTTGGTTCCATTCGTGGTGCCCGTTCAGAAGCAACTGTATATTATGTGGATGGTGTTAAAGTGCGTGGTAGTTCTTCCGTGCCAAAATCAGCCATTGAACAGATTTCAGTTGTCACAGGTGGTGTTGCTGCAAAATATGGAGACGCAACCGGAGGTATCATCTCCGTTACAACAAAAGGACCGACAAGTCAATATTTTGGCGGTGCAGAATATGTAACTTCACAATTTCTGGATCCATACGGATATAACCTCGGTGGCTTAATGTTGTCAGGTCCAATCTGGACAAAAGAAGACCCAGGAACTAATCGTACACGCACCATTGCTGGATTTCTTCTCTCTGCTGAGGGAAGTTATATTAAGGATGCATCCCCAAGTGCAATTGGCGTTTGGATGGCGAAAGATGATGTATTGGACTCCATTCGTAATAATCCCTTGCGTGTTGTTCCGAATCAAAACAATCAGGTAATCTACCAAAATGCTGATTATTTGACAGATGAAGCATTTCAAAACGTTGATGCTCGCCCAAATGCTGAGCGCTTAATGATTAATGTTGCAGGGAAAATTGATATACAACCACTGCGAAATTTGAATTTTACACTCGGAGGTACATTTGATTACAGAGATCAACGAATTTATAGTTATGCAAATTCATTATTCAATTCAGAAAATAATGGACAACAGCTTTATACTAACTGGAGAGCTTACGCACGTGTAACACAGAAATTCCAAAATCAGAGTGCTGAAGAAGAAGAAGAAAATGAATCACTGATAAAAAATGCTTATTATTCAATTCAGGCTGACTTTTCTCAAACAAATAGTACGATTCAAGATAAACGTCATCAGGATAATTTCTTTGATTACGGTTATATCGGAAAATTCAACACCGATCCGATACGCTTTTATGAATGGGGTGAGGATACCGTTACAAATCTTGAGGGCTGGGTTCATGAAACATTTGTTTATCCAATTGATGATTTTGCTGCTGGAAATGCAAACCCTGATATTGCTTTATACACATCTCAGTTCTTTGATTATGCAGGTGAAAATGCGTTTATTAACCGTGATGCCGTTATCCTCGGTAATGGATTGATGAATGGTAGTGCACCAAACTCAATTTATGGTTTATATTCCAGCCCCGGTTTGCCATACACATCATATAGTAAGACTAATAATAACCAATTCCGCGTTTCTGCAAGTGGTGTTGCCGATGTGAAAGATCACGAAATTTCCATTGGTTTTGAATTTGAACAACGTATTGATAATTATTATGGTTTAGCTCCATTCGGGCTTTGGAGCCTTGCCAGAGACCTTATGAATTTCCATATCATAGAGCGTGATTTGAATAACCCAAATCCTGTTTATGATGCAAATGGAGTTTTTCAGGATACCATTAATTACCCAAGATTATATAATGCTGAATCACAAACTCAGTTTGATCGCAGCTTTAGAGAACACCTCGGAATTGCTGAAAATTCATTAGAATGGATTGATGTGAACTCTTATGATCCTGATGAGTTTGATCTTTCTTATTTCTCTGCTGATGAATTATTCAATCAGGGAAACTCATACGTTACATATTATGGTTATGATCATACTGGAGAAAAATTGACTTCCAATCCCAGCCTTAATGATTTCTTTACTAAAACAGATGAATATGGTAATTTGGTTCGTCCAATCGCTGCATTCCAGCCTAATTATGTCGCTGGATATATTCAGGATAAATTTGCATTTAAAGATTTAATTTTTAACGTTGGTGTTCGTATTGACCGTTTTGATGCGAATCAGGATGTATTAAAAGATGCATATTTGTTTAGCGATGCGTACCGTATAGGAGATACTGATCCGGCAGGGATTTTGGGTAGTGCGGATATCCCTGGAAACATACCAGATGGAGCGGTTGTTTATGTAAATGACATCAGCAATCCTTCTATGATTAATGGTTTCCGTGATGGTAATGTCTGGTACACTGCTGATGGAACAGAAACTCAAAATCCTGAAGTGATTTTTAGTGCCAATGGGATTGCACCATATTTGATTGAACAAGATGAATTAAATCAGAATGCATTTGAAGATTATACACCACAGGTTACATTTATGCCACGTATTGCATTCTCATTCCCGATTTCAGATGAATCATTATTCTTTGCTCACTATGATATTCTCTCAAAACGCCCGACTTATAATGCGCGTTTGAATCCTGTTGAATATCTTTACATTCGTCAGTTAAATAATGATCCAATCAATAATCCGAATCAAACAACAGAAAAAACCATCGATTATGAGCTGGGTTTCCAACAAAAATTAGGAAATACCTCATCATTGAAACTTTCTGCATTTTATCGCGAAATGCGTGATATGCAGCAGGCGATTGCTGTAATTGGAGCATATCCTGTGAATTACTACAGTTATGGAAATATCGACTTCGGTACAGTAAAAGGTTTTGGAATTGCTTACGACTTGAGAAGAACAGGTAATGTGTCCATGCGGGCATCATATACTTTGCAGTTTGCTAATGGTACCGGTTCAAGTTTTGAGTCTGGTGTAAATATTATTAAATCGGACCAACCGAACTTAAGAACTACCATTCCGTTGAACTTTGACCAACGTCATAATTTCGCAATTACTGTTGATTATCGTTTCGGTGGTAAAGCAAGCGGAACGCCATATGATGGACCAAACCTCTTTGGTGCAGACATTTTGCAAAATACTGGAGTCAATTTTGTTGTTAATGCAGGTTCAGGTTCACCTTATACAAAAGAAAGCCGTCCACAGAATGGTGTACTTGTTGGTTCGATTAATGGATCACGTAAACCATGGCGTACAACAATTAACATGAAATTAGACCGTGATATTAAAGTGACAATGAAAGAAGCGGATTCAGATGCAGGAACCAAAGAGAAACTTGCATTCCTGAATATATATCTGGAAGTTTCGAACTTGTTGAATATCTCAAATATTCTGAATGTTTACGGTTATACCGGAAACCCGGATGATAATGGATATTTGACATATTCAGATTATCAGGATGCAATTGCAACGCAAAATGATGAAGAGGCTTACCGGAATTATTATTCCATGTATTATAACAGCCCTTATAATTACAGTTTGCCACGTACAATCCGACTTGGTGTACAGTTTAGTTTTTAATGGATAAAGTTTGAACATTATTAAAGCGATCATAAAGATGAAAAGCCTTAAATTATTAATCGGAATCAGTGTTTTAAGTTTATTGTCACTACAGACATTTGCGGATGTTAATCCAGCAGACCGTGCCAGATCAAATGAAAAGTCTGTTCGGGCTGCAGGGTGTGAACCCGCAAGAACTTCCACTGACTTATATGTAAATAACATTAAAGCAAAAATCCATACAGGTGGTGATATGTGGTGGGATTTGCAAGGGGATCCAAAATATGAGGTGCCTGCTGGTGCCGGAACAAATGCCCTTTTTGCAGGTTCTATCTGGGTCGGTGGAAAAGATGCAAATGGACAGCTGAAACTTGCTGCTATGCGTTTCCGTCAGGTAGGTATTGATTTCTGGCCTGGGCCGCTAATTACCAGTGGTGCTGAAATTGCTAGTGTTACGCAGGATATTTGTCGTGAGTACGATGAACATTTTTACATTACGAGGGATCAAGTGGATGAGTTCCGTAATTATATAGACTGCCAAAATAATCCATTATGTAATACTGCCGAAGAATTTGGTGCATATTCCATCCCGGATATTATCCTCAATTGGCCTGCGCATGGTCCTGCTGGTGGATATGCTTATTATCTTGCCCCGTTCTGGGATGTTAATGGTGATGGTTATTATAATCCATACGATGGAGACTTCCCATATTATGAGTATCCTAATGAGGGAATTACTGATGACCCTGATTGTATCAGACCTCGTAACAGAATGGCAAAACTTTTTGGTGATGAAACCATGTGGTGGGTTTACAATGATAAAGGAAATATTCATACAGAAACCGGTGGTGAAGCCATTGGTATGGAATTTCGTGCTCAGGCATTTGCTTTTGCAACTAACGATGAGCTTAACGACATGACATTCTATAATTATAATATCATTAACAGATCGACATATACGCTTTATGAAACCTTTTTTGGTGTTTGGACTGATGGAGACCTCGGGGGTGCGATGGATGATTATACCGGTTGCGATGTGCAGCGTGGTTTAGGTTATATGTATAATGGTGATGAATTTGATGAAGATTATGAAGGAAACCCGGGATATGGTAATCAACCACCAGCAATTGGGATTGACTTTTTTGAAGGTCCTTATCAAGATCCAGATGGCCTTGATAACTCAACAAGTTATGATACTGTGAATGGTGTGAAAGTTTTGAATTGTGATAAGGGGGATATCCTGAATGGTAATATTAATGGATTAAATTATCAGGATGGAACAGTTGATAATGAGCGTTGGGGTATGAGACGTTTCTTGTATTTCAATAACTCAACAGGTGGTAACCCTGCAACAACTGACCCGAATGATGCCATTGAATATTATAACTATATGACAGGGTTCTGGAAAGATAATACCCCACTTTGTTATGGTGGAACCGGACACGCTTCCGGTGGAGCTTCTGATGTTGAAACAGATTTTATGTTCCCTGGAGATCCAACAACTGACCCATGTGGTTGGGGACAAGGTGGAAATCCGCAGGCCGATTGGTCAGAGGAAACAGAAAATAACGCTGCTGATGATAGACGTTTTGTACAATCTGCAGGCCCATTTACTTTGACTCCTGGTGCTGTTAACGATATTACTGTTGGTGCCGTTTATGCCAGAGCTACTTCTGGTGGTGCTTGGGCTTCCGTTGAATCAGTTAGAAAAGCTGATGATAAAGCACAAATTCTTTTCGAAAACTGTTTCCGTGTCCTGAATGGTCCGGATGCACCTGAATTGAAAATTGTAGAATTAGATAAAAAATTAATTTTCCAAATTTACAATGAACCTAACACAAATAACTACTTAGAAGAATATACTGAAAAAGACCCCTCAATTATTTGTTTCGAAGACATAGACCCTTGTGATGAATATTATCGTTTTCAGGGATATCAGGTATTTCAATTAATTAACGAAGATGCGGGCGCTACTGATCGCTATGATGATGATAGGGTGCGTGAGGTATTTCAGTGTGATGTGAAAGATGGTATTGATCAAATTGTAAATTACACCTTCTCTGATGAACTTGGTGCAAATGTACCTGTTGAGGAAGTAAACGGGACAGATGAAGGAATTGTACATAGCTTTGAAATTACAGAAGACGTTTTTGCACAAGGTGACAAACGTTTGATAAATCATCGTGAGTACTATTTTACTGTACTAGCCTATGGATACAATAATTCAATGCTTTATAATCAGCAAATTGAAGAAACATTCAACGGACAGAAAAAACCTTATTTAGCTGGTCGTAATAATATTGAAAAATACTCTGGAATTCCACATATTTCAGATCCCGGAAGTGGTGGAACTGTTTTACAGGCTGAATATGGGTATGGCCCAGAAATTACTCAAGTTGAAGGGTTAGGTAATGGGAATAACCCATTGGATTTGAAACAAGAAGTGATTGATCAAATTATGTCAGGTGCACCATGGAAAGTTGATTTCCCAACCTATGATAACGGAAGTGGGCCTCTCGCTGTTAAGGTTGTCGATCCTTTGAATATTCCTGATGACAGTTATACATTCAGAATGAAAGCTGATGATATCTGGAGTTATGGCTTGATTAAAGAAGGTGCAAATTGGGAGTTAACAAACTCTGATGGAGAAATTATTTATTCAGATTATCCGATTAATTTCGTTGAGCAAGAACAACTTCTACTTGATTATGGACTTGCGATTAAATATGCACAGGTAGCACCCGCCGGTTATAAAAATAGAAATGAAAAAAATAATGGATTTATAGAAGCGAGTTTGGAGTTTGAAGATGAGACAACACCTTGGTTATCTTTTATCCCTGATGGTGACGGACAGGATGAATATAACTGGATTCGCTTAGGGACTTATCAGACTCAGGATCTTACAGATCCGGATCGTTCTTATGATGATTATATTGGATTTGACCCTGATGAGAATTTTGAGAATATTCTTGGAGGAACCTGGGCTCCATATGTATTTACAAGTGATTTTAAATACGGACCAGCACATCCAAATTCAAAACTAGCTTATATTAGAAGTAATATGCATAAGTTTTATCCATTATCAAGTGTTGATATCGTTTTAACTCCTGATAAAGATAAATGGTCACGTGCAATTGTCCTTGAAATGTGTGAAAATGAATGGACTACTGACGACGAAACTGGTCATCCTGTTGAGGTTGATCCTTTAATTAATTATCGTTCAGAAGGAAATGCTTTGCGTTTTGACTTGCGCCAGCATCCATCAATCGATAAAGAAGGAAACGAAATTTCAGGAGATACAACACACGGTTTGGGATGGTTCCCAGGATATGCAATTGATGTCCGCACAGGTGAGCGTTTGAATATTGCTTACGGTGAAGATTCATGGTTAGTTGGTGCGAATGGAAACGATTTAATTTGGAATCCTACTAACGAATACGCTTCTTTAGATGGCCCGGTTCTTGGTGGTAAACATTTTATCTATGTATATGGTAGTAACTCAGAAAGTCCTGACCCAACATTGGATCCCTTGCAAACAACTTATGATGAATGTCAGTACGTTTACAGCATGATGAGAGCCTATGAGGAAACTGAACAAGATAAATACAAAGTGCAAGCCTTGTCTGGTATTCAATGGACTGCAATGCCAGTTGTGCCAAATCGCTTTAACTTGTTGGATACTAAAGTGAAAATCCGATTAAGGGTTGCCACTCCGTATTTTGAAGCACAAGCGGATAATGCTGCCGATAATCCGGCGAATAATAACTTGCCTATGTACACCTTTAATACGGATGATATTAAAACCATCAACGAGGATGTGGAAACAGCAGAGTCAGCATTGGATTTAATTCGGGTTGTACCAAATCCTTATTACGGACATTCATATTATGAAAATAACCAATTGGATAATACCGTGAGAATTACTAACCTGCCGAGAAAATGTACAATCACAATTTATAATGTGAGTGGACGGAAAATACGCCAGTTTAGTAAAGACAATGATGCCAGCTATGTTGATTGGGATTTGAAAAACTCCTACAATATTAGCATCGCTAGTGGTATGTATCTTGTCCATGTGAATGCCCCCGGAGTTGGCGAAAAAGTAGTTAAATGGTTTGGATCACTCCGACCAATTGACTTACAGAACTTTTAAATTGATTTGTTAATTATATAAGATGAGCGTCATGAAAAATAGAATTCATAAGCTGATAGTAACGATCCTGGCAGTTATTCTGATAAGTCCGGCTGTATTTGCCGGAAACGAACAGCGTGCCGGAAGTGCAGGAGCCGCAGAATTGTTAATAAATCCTTGGGCAAGATCATCAGGCTGGGGAAATGCAAATGTTGGCTCTGTGCAAGGACTGGAAGGCTTGTTTCAAAATGTTGCAGGAACTGCTTTCACACGTCGAACTGAATTGATTTTCACTAACACACAGTACCTCGTTGGTTCCGGTGTTACGATGAATAACTTTGGCTTTAGCCAGAAGGTCGGACCTGCCGGTGTTTTAAGCGTCGGTGTGATGACGATGGACTTTGGTGAAATTGACATTGTTACCGAAGAATTACCGGAAGGTGGGCTCGGTACTTATCAGGTGAGTTATTCAAATATTGCATTGGCATATGCACAGGAGTTTTCAAATAGTATTTATGGTGGTATGACAGTCAGACTTATTAGTGAAGGTCTGCCTGATGCTACTGCTACCGGATTTGCTCTTGATGCTGGAATTCAGTATGTAACCGGTGTGGGTAAAGATAAACTCGGAAATCGCAAACGTGATAACCTTAGATTTGGTATTACCATGCAAAATGTGGGTTCAACCATGAAATTTTCTGGAGATGGTATGTCTTTCATTGGAGTTTCTCAATTTGGTACTGACATGACTGTAGAACATCGCTCTGCTGAATTTGAGTTACCATCATTGATTAAAATCGGGGCTTCTTATTACATTAACCTCGATGCTAAAACAAAATCCTCCTCTGCTCGATTGGATGATGATAGTGATGTGGATGAAGATGAACTTATCAGCAATCACCAGTTGATTCTGGCTGTGAACTTTACATCCAACTCATTTACAAAAGACCAATTCCACTTTGGAGTAGAGTACGGATTCAGTGATATCTTCTACCTCCGTGGTGGATATATTTATGAAAAAGGAATCACTGACATTGCTGAAAAGACTACCGTTTATACCGGCCCAACTGCAGGACTCTCTGTGCATATCCCTATGAATAAAGAAGGTTCTGTATTCGCCATTGATTATTCCTATCGCGATACAAATCCATTCCAAGGAGTACATACTATCGGTGCTCGTGTGACTTTGTAATTAATAAACAATATCATAAAATTTAACGCTGCTATTGCAAAATAGCAGCGTTTTTTTTGTATCTTGGCATAGAAATCATAAAAAAAATGCAACGATATTGCTTGTTTTGCGTTTTAATATAAAGCCAATGTCATGAAATATACACTCAGTATTCTCGTTTTCTTCAGTTTTTCACTCATTGTTGTTTCGCAATCAAATAATCGACTGGTTGCGCCATGTGAACCACCGAAGGCCTCAGCCGATTTAGAAATCAATAATGTCCGTGCAAGAATCCATTCAGGTGGTGATATGTGGTGGGATTTATCTGGGTATCCCAAATATGAAATTCCCAAAGGCAGCGGTAGCCATTCAATTTTTGCCGGTGCGATCTGGATGGGAGGATACGACAGCAATGATCAATTACATTTAATGGCACAACGGTTTCGACAAGTTGGACAAGATACATATACCGGGCCTTTAATTACTTCTGGTGAGGAACAAGCATCAACCGACATGTCAACCTGTCGGGAATACGACAAAATTTTTGAACTTTTTCGTGAGGATGTCATCGAATTTCGTGCATGGTGGGAATGTTCCCAAAATCCAGATTGCAACACGGAAGAATATTTCCCCAGCTATGTATTTCCCCAATCCATATTAAATTGGCCTGCTCATGGACCACAAGGTGGATATTCATATTATCTTGCCCCATTTTATGATGTGAATGAGGATGGATTGTATAATCCTTACGATGGCGATTTTCCCTATTATGAATTTCCTGAGGACGGCATTACAGATAATCCGGATTGTTTGGATACAAGAAATCTTGCCCCTAAATTGTACGGCGACCAAACACTCTGGTGGGTGTATAATGATGCCGGAAATGAGCATACGGAAACCGGTGGTGAACCGCTCGGTGTGGAGGTGCATGCACAGGCTTTTGCTTATGCCGATCAGGGAGTATTGAATGATCAAACCTTTTACCAATACAACCTTATTAATCGTTCGACTAATGTGTATAGCGATTTTCGCGTTGGCTTATGGACAGATGCAGACCTTGGTGGTGCAATGGATGATTTTATTGGATGTGATGTGGAAAGAGGCTTAGGCTATATGTACAATGGAGATGATTTTGATGATGATTACGAGGGCAACCCAGGATATGGTGTGAATCCTCCTGCTGTGGGTTTTGATTTTGTTTCTGGTTTGTTTAAGGATGTAAATAGTAATGATGACCCAAGCAATTGGGATACGGTGTCTGGAATACGTGTATTGGATTGTAGCAAAGCCGACTTTATGAATGGAAATATCAATGGCCAAAATTACGCTGATGGAATTGTGGATAATGAGCGTTGGGGTATGAATCATTTTGTCTATTTGCAAACACATTTTTATGGTCCGGGATTTCCCTCTTTTACGGCATCTGATTATTATAATGTCCTGAAATCTATGTTTTTAGATGGTAGTGAATTGTACTATGGCGGAACTGGGCATCATTTAGGAGGTGCAGATACGAATGTTGAAGCCAATTTTATGTATCCAGGGAATCCAACTACTGACCAATGTGGTTGGGGACAGAATGGGCAAGTCATGGGTGGATGGTCTGAGGAAACAGTTGGAAACCTTGCAGATGACCGACGCTTTGTAATGAGTATGGAGGCAGTTAGTTTGCAACCTGGGGAAACAAATAATTTTACGGTGGCTGCTGTATGGGCAAGAGGTGATGATGGGCCACAATCAAGTGTTGCTAAATTAAAAAAAGTGGATGATGCAGTGCAAGCGATGTTTGACAGATGCTTTCGTGTGATTGATGGTCCTGATCATCCAGAACTGAATATTGTGGAGCTCGATTCAAAATTGATTTTTCATATTAACAATGCTCCGGCTTCCAATAATTATTTAGAGCAATATGTGGAAACCGATGAATCCCTTGCATGCGATGATTGCGATAAAAAGTACAGATTTCAGGGATATCAGATTTTTCAATTGAAATCTGCTGATGTGGATTTCTTTGAGGAAAGATACAATCCTGATTTAGTGCAAGCCATTTTCCAATGTGATATTCGGGATGATGTTGAAGATTTGGTGAACTACAAATACAATGCAGATTGGTCAAGTTTGCGTGATCAGTTGGAAGTTGACGCCGCTAATGAAGGCATTAAGCACAGCTTTGAATCGACAAAAGATGCTTTCCCATGGGGAGAATCGGAAAATATTGTAAATCACAAAGCAATGTATTTTGTTGCCATTGCTTACGCTAGTAACACCGATTTTTTATACAGTCCATTTGATCAAACAAGTTTCTTTGGACAAAAAACACCATATTTAACAAGTCGAAAAGCCCCTGAAATGTTTTCTGCAACGGCGCATAAGCCTACTGCGGAACAGGGAGGAACCATTCTGTCTGCAGATTACCGAGATGGTCTTGTTGTTACACAAATTGAAGGCTTGGGTAATGGGAATAATGTGCTTGAACTTACTGAGGAATCAATTGCCGAAATAATGTCGGGTTCGCCTTGGAAAATTAGAAATCCGCAATATTGTGAAGGGAAAGGGCCGGTGAATATTCGCATTATTGATCCACTTAATGTGAAAGCAGAGGATTTTACACTTGGAATTCGAAAAACGGATTCAATTATCACATGGTCATTTGGTAGAATTAACGAGGTGGCCAAATGGTTTTTGTTGAATTCAAGTGGAGATACACTTTTTTTGAAAGACCAAATCGGCATGTTGGAAAGTGAAACGCTTTTTCCTGAGTATGGCTTTTCGATTGAATTGCATCAAGTTGAAGCGGCAGGGTATCGGAATAGAAATCCACAACAAAATGGTATGCTTACGGCCACAATGCAGTACGAAAATCCAGAGGCTGATTGGTTGCATTTTTTACAGGATGGTGATGGTTTAGATGCCTATAATTGGATACGTGTAGGAAACTACCAAACGATGGAACTTGAAGATCCCGATCGTTCATACGATGATTATCTTGGTTTCGATCCGATTGAATTTTTTGAAGAAATTCTTGATGGAACTTGGGCTCCATACGTTTTTGCAAGTAATTTTAAATATGGGCCGGCGTATAAGAATAATAAATTGTCGTATATCAGAAGTAATATGCATAAATTTTATCCATTATCAAGTGTTGATATCGTTGTAACTCCTGATAAAGATAAATGGTCACGTGCAATTGTCCTTGAAATGTGTGAAAATGAATGGACTACTGACGACGAAACTGGTCATCCTGTTGAGGTTGATCCTTTAATTAATTATCGTTCAGAAGGAAATGCATTACGCTTTGATTTGCGTCAGCATGTATCGGTTGATAAAGATGGTAATGAAATTCCCGGTGATACGACGCATGGATTTGGATGGTTTCCCGGATATGCCATTGATGTGCGTACCGGCGAGCGATTAAATATTGCCTTTGGTGAAGATTCTTGGCTTGTTGGGGAAAATGGAAATGATATGTTGTGGAATCCGACAGCTTCTGTGGATACGCTTGATGGTCCCATGTTTGGCGGGAAACATTACATTTATGTATATGGTTCAAATCAACCAACGCCTGATCCTATTTTGCCGGATTTTCAAACAACTTACGATTCGTCCGCATATGCTTATGGTCTGATGAGAACTTATGAAGAAACCGGGGAAGTTAGATATAAAATACAAGCCTTAAATGGCATTATGTGGACAGCGATTCCACTATGGAATACAGCGCATGAGTTTTTGGATAATGAAGTAACAATTAAATTGCGTGTTGCAACGCCGTATTATCGAAATCAACGAAATGATTCGCGGGATAATCCGGTCAATGATAATTTGCCGTATTACCATTTCAGTACTCAGGGACTGGAAACCATAACTAATGATGCTGAAACAGCAGAGTCAGCATTGGATTTAATTCGTGTTGTGCCAAATCCGTATTACGGGTATTCCTATTATCAATCGGGAAGTAACGGGCGGCGAGTGAAAATTACGAATTTACCAGAACAATGTGTTGTGAGTGTGTTTGATGTTAGCGGACAGTTAATTCGGCGATGGGACAATAACACTGACCAATCGTGGATCGATTGGGATTTAACAGACAGAACCGGAAGTCGTATTTCTGGTGGGATGTATATTGTGCATATTGATGCTCCCGGAATCGGCGAAAAGGTTGTGAAATGGTTTGGCGCACTGAGTGAATAGAGTTGCACAATGCCCGCACAAGGGCGTAGTGAAACAGCCTGTTAATTGCGATGCCTTACACTTGTGTTGAAGGCATGGCGACCGAAGGAAGCCCATGCAGGCAACCTACAAGTGTGGCAGAGCAGTTGGCAGCTATGAACGAAGGCCGACAGCCAGCGACGAATTTTTGCGCGCTTGCGGCTGATGTGCCCCAAAAAAGCATAACAGATTGTTTTGTAAAAGTCAAAAAATTAGGGGGTTAAACTTTTTAGGTGTAAAAACATTTGGAAAATTTTAATAATTGAATTACATTTGCATTAACTGAATCCCCGCAATGTGCAGGGGGTTCTTTTTTATTGTATTTTTTAAAACATATAAAAATGGCAAAAATAACATATGTAACTCAGGGAGGCCTGGATAAAATGAAAGCCAATCTAAACAGAATGCAATCGGTTGAACGTCCTGCCATATCCCTTCAGATTGCTGAAGCAAGAGATAAGGGTGATTTGTCTGAAAATGCAGAATATGATGCTGCAAAAGAGGCACAAGGAATGCTTGAAATGCGGATTGCAAAGTTGCAGGATTCAATTCATTCTGCGCGTGTAATTGACCCTTCGCAAATTGATACTAGTTCGGTTCAGATTTTGAATAAAGTGACTATAAAAAACACAAAAACGAAAGCAAAAATGCAGTATCAGGTTGTTGCTGAAAGTGAGGCGAATCTGAAAGAAGGCAAAATTTCTATTGATACACCGATCGCCAAGGGTTTGCTTGGCAAGAAAGTTGGTGATGTTGTTGAAATTGAAGTCCCCAGCGGGAAAATGCAGTTTGAAATTCTTGAAATTAGCATGTAATTATGGCGAGTGTTTTTTCAAAAATAGTAGCAGGGGAAATTCCGGCGTATAAAATTGCCGAGAATGAGAATTTTCTTGCATTTTTTGATGTTAATCCGTTGAAAAAAGGGCATACGCTGGTAATTCCCAAAAAAGAGGTGGATTACCTTTTTGATCTTGACGATGATACTTACAACGGATTGATGGCTTTTGCGAAACGTGTTGCTACCGCAATTTATAAAAATGTTGATTGTAAACGCATTGCTGTGGTTGTACTCGGTTTAGAGGTGGCTCATGCACATGTGCATCTGATTCCGATAGATGCAGAAAAAGATGTGCATTTTACGAATCCGCGTGTGCAAATGACAGAATTAGAATTTAAGGATTTAACGACAAAAATCTCGGCCGATTTTAACTAGTCGGCCCTTGCCAAGGCTCCCGGGAAACGGGAGTTTTATCAATATATTAAACAGCCCGCCATTGGTGGGCTGTTTTAGTTTATTAAAATGTAATTGGTGTTAACCCGGAAAATTCATGCCATTCCCTTTGTGCAGATTTGAATCATCTAAACCCGCAGTCATATTTTTATATTTCAAGGGTTTTACCTGCATTATTCATAGAATTCTCTTTGTGCAGATTTGAATCATCTAAACCCGCAGTCATATCTTTATATTCCAAGGGGTTAGATGGTTTGAAGATGTGCAAAGAGAATTTCAAGCACACCTAAAATTAGATCGAAAGTTCAGTTATTAATGACTTTATAAAGCTGAGCGTTTGTGTATTGTAAAATCAAAAAAATACTGCCCTAGTATTTCTGATGTTGAAATTTTCCATAGAGGATGAGTAAAGGATAGCTTTCTTTTTCTTTTTCAGAATCAATAAACAATTTGTATATTGAAGTGAAAATATCATTCATTGAATAAAACAGTATTTCTATTGAATAAATTTGCAATTAAATTGATGAGTGGGTATCTTTATCATTCACCAAATTAAAAAAAATGATGCGATTTAGTTTCTTTTTATTTTTGCTAGCACTTTTTTCAAATGGATATTTGCTCGCTCAAAACTATTCTATTGTCGATACAAGGCAAACAGTGTTTTACAATAACACTACAAGCATTTCAGCGCCAGAAGAATCAGATGCATTTTATGGTCAGGACGCAAATTATAATGGCAACCAACCATCTTATACAGACAATGGCGATGGAACTGTGACAGACAATGTTACCGGTTTGATGTGGTCACAAACTACTGACTTAACTGGTGATGGTACAATTGATGTGTATGATAAGCTCTCACAAACTGAAGCAGTTGCTGCTGCGGACACGCTAACATTAGGCGGTTATAACGATTGGAGGTTGCCATCAATCAAGGAGCAATATTCCCTGATTTTGTTTGATGGAACCGATCCAAGTGGTTACACAGGAACAAGTACTGATAGCATTATCCCTTTTATTGATGATGTCTTTGGATTTGGATTTGGCGATGAAGCCAATGGAGAACGCCTAATTGATGCGCAATATGCAACTACCACATTGTATGTAAGCACAACAATGATGGGTGATGAAACCATGTTTGGGGTTAATTTTGCTGATGGTCGCATTAAAGGCTACCCAACTGGCCCAATGCCTGGAGAAACCGAGGATAAACAATTTTATGTTATGTTCGTGAGAGGTAATCCTAATTATGGTATCAATGATTTTGTTGACAATGGAGATGGAACAATTATTGACAATGCAACCGGCCTCATGTGGAAACAAGACGATAGCGGTGAAGGCATGAATTGGGAAACAGCATTAAGCTATGCAGAAAATCATGAATTTGCAGGCTACTCTGATTGGAGATTACCAAATGCGAAAGAATTGCAAAGTATTTTAGATTATAGTCGATCTCCGGTAACAAGCTCATCAGCTGCCATTGATCCTGTATTTAATTGTAGTCAAATAACAGATGAAGGTGATGAAACGAATTATCCATTTTTCTGGTCGAGTACAACGCATGCCAACTGGACAAATGAAGCAGGTTCTGCTGCTGCATATCTTGCGTTTGGTGAAGCACTTGGCTTTATGCAAATGCCTCCAGAATCTGGAAATTACACCTTGCTTGATGTGCATGGAGCAGGATCGCAACGATCTGACCCAAAAACTGGTGACCCAGAAGATTACCCTTATGGGAATGGACCTCAAGGCGATGTGATTCGGATTTATAATTATGTCCGCTTGGTACGTGATATCTCAACAGAAATTGAAAGTAGGGAAACCGAAATAAAGATTCAGTTGCATCCTAACCCAGCTAAGGATTATATTGATTTATCATATGGCGAAATACCAGAAAATCAAATAGAAATTCGTATTTTTAACATTGTGGGAGGTTTAGTTTATCAATCAGAAATGAATGATCAACAAAAACGGATTTCTCTTAGCGGACTAAAATCAGGGATGTATGTCCTCTACGCCAAATCTGGAGATTTTCAATTCCACGCCAAATTTATAAAAGAGTAAATTTCATGGCAAGAAATAGGAATATCAAACAATTTGAATATCTGATTTATGCAGTACTATGGATATTGGTATTCCTGTTTCTTTTGGTCATTAGCTTATCTGGAAATAAGGACTTCAGCCGATTTTTTCACGATAGCACAAGAGTACTGCCATATTTTGTGCTTTTTCTAATGCATAATGCATTTGTATTTAGGCTATTTGTTAAGAAGAAATACTGGGAATATTTTTTTATATCACTAACATTGATTTTGCTTTTTGCATTCTTTTCTATGCTCATCGGGAAATATATGAATGAGTTACATAACCTATCTCCCAAACCACCCCCAAGACCTGGTCACCTTCCTTTCAATCAAAACATTCAGTACATTTCACGGCTAGCAACACACTCCCTTTTTGGTCTATTAGTAATTGGCTTAAACAATGCCATAAAAATCTTTATCCAATGGATTAAACGAGAACGGGAATATGAAAAAATGCAAATTGAAAATGCAGAAAGTAAGCTATCAATACTTAGACAACAGATTTCGCCTCACTTTTTTATGAATACGCTGAATAACATTCATGCTTTAATTGATTACGATAGAGAACAAGCCAAGGACTCTGTCGTCAAGCTCTCAAAGCTCATGCGTGTTCTTTTGTATGAGTCAAAAACGAAGCACTATACATTGGAAAAGGAAATCAATTTTCTTTATGATTATATTGAGATTATGAAAATCCGTTTACATGACAAAGTGGAAGTAAATTACATGTATCCAGCGATGATACCTTCTATGGAACTCTCTCCGCTTTTATTCATCAATTTTGTGGAAAATGCTTTCAAATATGGTGTCATTCCTGGGGAAGCATCAAAAATTACAATACAATTCTCGATAGAAAAGCATTTTTTAGTGTTTACAGCCGAAAATAGTTTTGACAAAGCAATCATTGAGACTATGTCGGGAACAAAGATGGGAATCGTAAATGCAACGAAACGTTTGAATCTAATTTATCGTAATACATATAGCATTGAACAAAAAACAATAGATGATTTTTATACGATTCAAATTAAAATTCCCATTGAATGAAATACAGTTGTATAGCCATAGATGATGAGCCGCTTGCTTTAAAACAGCTAGCTGATTACATAGAAAAAACACCTTTTTTAATTCTGAAGGCTTCCTGCCTTAGTGCAAATGAGGCAATGGAAATCATGGAAAGTCAAGCTATTGATATTCTCTTTGTTGATATTAATATGCCCGGCTTAAACGGGATGGATTTTGTCAAATCATTATCAGAAAAATATCAAGTTGTCTTTACCACTGCTTATTCAGAATTTGCCGTAGAAAGTTACAAAGTTGATGCAGCAGACTATTTATTGAAACCTATCGCTTATGCTGATTTTTTAACGTCAGCGAATAAAGTTAATGAAAAACTCAAAGACAATCCTGTAAGCATAGAAAACAATACAATAGATCACTTTTTTGTCAAAGCTGACGGAAAACATGTGAGTATAAAATTTGATCAAATCGCTTTTATTGAGAGTTTGAGTGAATATGTTAAAATTCATTTGCTCAATGGGGAGAGAGTAATTACCTACATGCGTTTAAAATATTTGGAAGCTGCATTGCCTGCACATCAGTTTATGAGAATTCATCGATCATATATTATAAATCTGAATGAGATTAAGGCCGTTGAAAAAGCCCGTGTTTTGTTGAATAA
>CAYOUD010000009.1:0-34037 GCA_964407055.1 uncultured Bacteroidales bacterium
AAAACGCTGAAAATCTTGATGCGAAAGAATTATTAGAAGTCCCCTTAACTCAAATCTGCACAAAGGGAATGGCATGAATTTTCCGGTTAATCAAAAAAGACCGGCATATCAGCCGGTTCTTCAAGGTTAATCCGTATTATTGATTTCGCTTACTAATCCGTAATTATCCACATTTAGAATATCCACATTCTGTGCAAATCACACAACCATCCTGATAAATCAGACTGTCGGTTTCATCACACTCAGGACATTTGGTTCCTTTTTTTGAGGCTTGGGTTCCATTTGGAATATAGCGTTTCAATGCGCGTTCTACACCATTTTTCCATGTATTAATGCTTTCACTGTCCAATTTCAGTGATGAGACTAGCTCAGTTGCTTTGTCAATTGGCATACCATGTCTCAGTACTGAAGAAATTAGTTTCGCATAATTCCAGTATTCAGCATCAAATTGGTGTGACAAGCCTTCAAATGTGGTGCTGTATCCGTATTTGTTTTTGTACTGAAAGTCATATCGACTGTTTCCGTTTTCATCGCAGTTTTTAATGATTTTCCCTTTCTCAACTGTTGAGGGAACCATCAGCACATCATCTTCCTGACGACCTGTGAATATCTCATAGGGTTTGTCGTCTAACAATCCGACAAAAGAAATCCATTTTTCTTTATTATTCTGAAACCGCACGATGTCAGCATCCAAAACTTTCGGACGTTTATGAACAATCTGCTGTTCTTCTTTTTTCTTGCTGTTTGAAATAAGCACACCATTGCGTGAACCATCACGATAAACAGTTACTCCTTTACATCCAACTTTCCACGCTTCGCGGTACAACTCATCAACCAATGATTCTTCTGTGTTTTCAGGTAGATTAATTGTTACAGAGATTGAGTGGTCAACCCATTTTTGAATTCTTCCCTGCATTCGCACCTTATTCAACCAATCCACATCGTTTGAAGTCGCTTTATGATATGGAGATTTTGTCACGATTTTATTCAAATCGTTTTCTTCCATTTCACGAACTTCAGCCGGATCGTAGCCATTCACCTTGAGCCATGTTACAAATTTTGAATGAAAAACCACATATTCCTCCCATTTATCTCCGATTTCATCGACGAAATCAACCTTTACATTGGGATCATTTGGATTGACTTTTCTGCGGCGACGATACACAGGCATAAATACAGGCTCAATTCCGGAGGTTGTCTGAGTCATGAGGCTGGTTGTTCCGGTAGGAGCAATTGTCAGCAAGCTGATATTTCTTCTGCCCCATTTCTCCATATCTTCAATCATTTCAGGATCTTGTTCTCTGAGTCGATTGATAAACGGATTGTCTTTCTCACGAATAGGATCGTAAATCTGGAATGCTCCACGTTCTTTAGCCATTTTTACTGATGAGCGGTAAGCTTCTATGGCGATATTTTTGTGAATTTCTTCTGAAAACTCGGTCGCATCGTCTGCACCATAACGCAAGCCTAATGCGGCAAGCATGTCACCTTCGGCTGTGATACCAACACCGGTACGACGACCCTGAATGGCTTTCTTTTTAATTTTTTCCCAAAGATTTTTTTCGATGCGTTTTACTTCATAATCTTCAGGGTCATTTGCAATTTTGGCAAGAATTCCATCAATTTTTTCGATTTCTAAATCAATGATGTCATCCATGATGCGCTGTGCTGCCTGAACATGATCTGTGAATTTACCCATATTAAAACGAGCATTCTCAGAGAATGGATTCTCAACATAAGAATACAGATTGATTGCCAGTAAACGACATGAGTCATACGGACAAAGTGGGATTTCACCGCACGGATTTGTTGAAACAGTTTCAAAACCAAGGTCTGCATAACAATCAGGCACAGATTCTTTTATAATGGTATCCCAGAACAAGACACCGGGCTCTGCAGATTTCCATGCATTATGTATAACTTTATCCCAGAGGTCTTTAGGGTCAATTTCTTTTTGATATCTGGGTTGGTTTGAGTCAATAGGGAACCGTTGAACATAGGTTTGATTGTTATTCAATGATCTCATAAAATCATCATGGATTTTTACGGATACATTGGCTCCTGTCACTTTTCCTAATTCCATTTTTGCATCAATAAAATCTCCGGCATCCGGGTGTTTCACAGATACACTCAACATCAAGGCGCCTCTTCGTCCATCCTGAGCGACTTCACGGGTTGTATTTGAATACCGCTCCATAAAGGGTACGATTCCTGTTGAGGTTAATGCAGAATTCTTAACAGGGCTACCCTGAGGACGGAGATGCGACAAATCGTGACCAACACCACCACGGCGTTTCATAAGTTGAACTTGTTCCTGATCAACTTTCAGAATGCCTCCGTAAGAATCGCTGTGGTCTTCGTTTCCAATGACAAAACAATTTGACAAGGAAACAATCTGACGATCATTTCCAATACCGGACATAGGACCTCCCTGGGGTATAATATATTTGAAATCTTTCAGGAGCTGAAAAATATGCTCCTCATCCATCGGATTGTCATATTTATTTTCAATTCTATAAATTTCTTTTGTTAAGCGACGATGCATATCGTCCGGAGTAAGTTCATACAATTTTCCGTCGGAATCTTTAAGCGCATACTTATTAATCCAAACGCGAGCTGCCAGGGTATCGCCTTTAAAATATTCTAAACTTGCATTATATGCTTCTTCGTCAGTATAACTTTTTGTTTTCGAGTCATGCATAGCAGTTTCTTTCAGTATTTTCTCATCTATTAACATAAGCAATGGATTCTGGTTCTAATTATTAGAATTCTTGGCTTAAAAATTCTTTCATAAAGATAATATTCAAAAGAAATATTTCCATCCTATTTTATTAACAGGCTTATCAACAACCATGTTATCAATCTGAATATTACGGCTTTAAGAAAATCACATAAATTGGTCAAGTTTTAAATTAACAGACCTTCTGCACTGAAAATCGAATATTTAGGAGCCAATTTAATTTTATTCACAGCAAATTGTTGAAACATTTTGTGGGTTTTTAGAAAACTCTACAAACATTTGTTAATCAGGAGTTAAGATTTATTATTTGCACAATAGAAACTTGCTGAGAATATAACGAAAATGCAGTTTTACTTAATTCCCATTATCCAAAACGTCACATTTTCTTAAAACCTGAAGGATTTTTTCCGTTGCACCCCGTTTCCGGGAAATATAATTCAGTGCAATTTGTCCAGCCTCATATTGTTGCGTTTCATGCGTTAACTTTTGCATTGTTTGAAACAGTTCTATCTCGGTATTTACAGGAAAAGCAGCACCAATATCCACCATATCATTAGCCTCTTTGAATTTCTCATAATTTGGGCCAAAAATTACCGGCACACCATAACATGCTGCTTCCAAAGTATTATGAATTCCCTTTCCAAATCCACCTCCGATATAAGCAATTTTCCCATAACGATAGAGTTTTGATAAGAGTCCGATTGAATCAACAATCAAAACACGAGCCTTATCAATTTCAGATGCAGTATAATTTGAAAGTTTTGCTAAAGAAATATCCTTGAAGCCTTGCTCAATTTGCTGAATGTGTTGCGAATCCGTTTCGTGAGGTGCTAAAATGAGCTTGATTTCAGGCTGATTTTGCATCAGCGCCTTCAAAATGCTTTCATCCTGTGGCCATGTGCTACCTGCAACAATGCAAAATGAATTTTTCGTAAACCGCTCGAAAATATCAAGTTTACAATCTTCTTTTGTGATTTCCCAAACTCTGTCAAATCGGGTATCTCCGGCAATGCTTGCATTTAAAACACCAATGCGCTTTAATCGGGCTATAGAAGCCTCATCTTGCACAAAAATATGTTTGTACATACTCAACATTTTCCGAAAAAACCCAGCCCAAGGTTTAAAAAAGATTTGGTTTTCACGGAAAATCCCCGAGATTAAGAATGTCGGGATGGCGTGCTTTTGCAATTGATTCAAATAATGAAACCAAAATTCGTATTTAACAAAAAAGCTCATTTCGGGTTGTAAAATATCCAAAAAGGCTTTGGCATTTTTCGCTGAATCCTTTGGTAAATACAACACAATATCTACATGAGAATAGTTTTTTCGGATTTCATATCCTGAAGGAGAAAAGAAAGTCAAACAGATACTGTATTTTGGAAATCTTTTCTTTATTTGCTCAATAAAAGGCCGACCCTGCTCAAATTCGCCGAGGGATGCACAATGTATCCAAATGTACTTTGATTCGGGGATTCGAAGTTCTGATAATGAAATTTTCCAATTTTTTCGACCTTTAATAAAGCGTTTAGCCTTATCGTTAAAAAAAGCAAGGCATCGAATGATGAACCAGTATGTATTAATTCCGAGCTGGTAAAAAATGCGCATAGTTAATAATAGTAAAATTCTGCTGGTGCTTTTCTGTAAATTGGAATACACCATCCCACATTAAATCCCCACAAGAAATCATTTTTCTGACTGTCATCAACGATACCGGTGTCGTAATTGATACTGCGTCGATTGTAGGTCCAGGCTTGATAAAACTCAAATCCTGCGAAAAAATTATAATATCCGTTGGGGTCTAGGTATTGATACCCTATAAACTGTCGCATGGACAATCCATAGGTGAGGCGATCATATCCATCACGATAATCTCCGAGGACGGCAGGAATATTATTGTCTTTATTTTCAATACGAATATGGTGTTGAAGAATGCCTGCCCCTAGTTCAAGTTTTAGTCCGGAATTGGGATTTGAGGATAAAACTGGAATAACTTTTCCAATGCTAACTCCGCCATAAAACCCACTCTGAGTCAAGAGAATGGTTCCATACTCACCATATTCGTTGATAATTCCTTCTTGTCTGTCTTTCAGGTGATCCAAAATGGTGCTGTCTTTCACAAAGCCACCAAACATATAGTTTGCTTGCAATCCGAGTGACCAATTGTTTTTAAATTTGTAATCGAGCGACGTGCCAATCATGTGACTCGGTCCGAATCGATTTGCAATATCTCCGGAAGGAATATGAAACGAATAATTTGCGCGTATCTGAAATACATTAATTGCGCTGTCTTTTATCTGTCCACTAAGGTTCAGACTAAAAAGACTGAGCAATAAAACCTGAACTAATTTTCGCCTTAAAGCCATAACTGCAAAAGTAAGATTATTTTTAAACAACGCCTAAGTCTGTGTTTTATTGAAACAGATAAGAATAAATAATAATTAATTTAATTTGCCAGCATGTTTTAAATACTGGTTTTCTTTGGCACGCATTGCTGTTTTTTCGGATTCAGATTTGTCCTTATATCCACAAAGGTGCAAAACCCCATGAATAACGACACGATACAGTTCTTGAGTAAAATTATCGGCATACTTTTCGGCGTTATCCTTTATCCGATCAAGGGAAATAAACAAATCGCCGGAAACTATTTTATCTTCAACATAATCGAAGGTAATGATATCGGTAAAATAATCGTGATTCAGGAACGATTTGTTCATGTTTAACAAATAGCTGTCCGAGCAAAAAATGACATTAACATCACCAATTTCATAATTTTCATTGCAAACAAGAAAAGTCAAAACATCCTCAACTTTATCATGGTCAAGTTCGGGCATTTCCAAATCTTCCGCAAACATTGCAAGTGCCATTATTCACTAATTTTAATTAAATATTCCTGATATTTTTCTTTGTAATATCGATGCATTTTAAGATTTGAGTATTCAAGCAATTCGTTAAACTGGGCTTGTTTTTTAGTTTTCTGAAATGCTTTTTCCGGATTTGAAACTTTGTAATCCCGTGCTTCTTGTGATTTTCTTTGTTTGTCAATTTCGCGTTCAAACTCAGATTTTTCTGCTTCGAGCATTCGGGTAACAATTTGCTCTTGTCGTTTAAGCATGTTTGGCGTGATATTGCGGTTAATCAAATCGTTTTTGTTTTCCTCCATCATTTGATTGATTTCGCGTAACATTTTGGCAGCATCGGGGCTAATTGTCTGTCCCGACATCATTTCATTCAACATTTGCTGCATTATTTCCTGTTCAGCCAGCATTTTTGCAATTTGTTTGCTCATTTGTTGTTGCTGTCCTTTCTGTCCGCCGGGTTTTTTCCCGTCTTTCATCATTTCAAGCATTTGCTGCAACTGCTGCTTCATGGATTGTTGACGCTTCCGCATTTCACCCATTTTGGGTTTACCTTGTCCTGGTTTTTTGCATTGCCCCTCGGAATTTGGCATGGAATTCATCTGCTGCTGCATTTGGTCAAGTGCCTCAGCCAAAAGCAGTGCAAGGTTATTGGTGTGTGTCATCACGAGTTGCTGACCAGTACGAACTTTATGAATGCGATTTTCAGTGATATCGTCCAGTACATCGCTCAAATTCTTTCGGATACTTTTTTGCTCTTTACGAATGAGCCCGCCAACTTGTGGAACACGTGCTCCAAGTGCTGTCAAGGAGTCATCTATCATTTGAAAATGTCCTTCAATTTTTGTTTGCTGACTTACAATTTCACGAAAACGAGTGTCTCTGGAGCTAATGATATTAAAATTGCTCATAAGCTCCTCCTGATCAAAGGAAAATTGCAAAAGATTTTCCAGCAACTGGCGCATATCGTCCATGTCCTCTTGCGCAGATTCTTGCATGTTTTGGTTCATCATGCTTTGCATTGATTCGCTAAGCTCCTCCATCTTCTGAGAGCTATTTTTTTGATTTTCAGAGGCTTTATTTTCTTTTCCTTGTTCAAGATTTTCTTTTCCTTGTTGCATTTCCTCACGGATTTCTTCAAAACTTTCGTTAAAATCCTCCATATCCATTGGTTCAGACAATTCTGAATTTTTCTCCATGGTTTTTTCATACTCCTCCTGAATATCATCCAGATCTTTTTGATGTGCTTCTTGTTCTTCCGTCAATGTTTCGTTCGGCTTTTCTTTATTTTTTGTGTCTTCACTCAAGGCTTCATGCTTTTCGCTAAGTTCTTTCAATTGGTCAATCTGATTTTGCAAGCGTTCCTCAACCTCCATGCGCTTAAGCATTTCCAAATTATTATCCAGTTGTTTTTCCAGATCATCATAAGAAAACTCCATATCTTTCATGAGTTCCTGCATGTCATCGGTTTTATTTTGCTTCATGAGTTCGTTGAGCTCCTCGATCATTTTTTTCAGTTCTTCATCCATGAGATTTTCCATCATTTCCTCAACCTGCTTTTGCTTTTCCATGATGTCTTCACGACGTTCTCCATAGGATTCCATGAACTGATTTCGCTCCTGATTTTTCTCGGCAATCTGCTGTGTCAGCTCTTCTAGGGCATCTTGTTTTTCCATAATTTGCTGCATGGTTTGCTGACGTTCCCATTGACTCATGTTTTTATCAATCAGTTTTCGCTGCAAATCCTCCATGTCTTTCCGTAATTTTCTGCTTAACTCTTTTGCCTCGTTGATTTTGTCTTCCAGCTCGGAATTTGTCTGATCATTCATCTGATTTAATTCCTCCTTCGAAGGGAAACGAAACTCATGTACACTGGTTTTGGTTGTCTTGCTGCCATGAATTGCATCGTTATCACCAACTTCAAAAAAGTATCGGATTGCAGAAGTTTCATCAGATTCAAATTGGGCAAAATCAAAGGCAAAATAAAATTCTTGAGGGCTTTGATTTTGGTTAAAAGGGACATCGATATATTGCGTATTATCCGATTTACTATCAGCACTTTGGTAATAAAATCGCAAGGTTTTAAATCCGTAATCATCCCGAATCATCCCATTGAAGTAAAAGATATTCATATCAGCACTGTCGTGCATTTCCTGCACCTGAATTTCCGGATATAAATCCGGCACAACATGAATTCGGTATTGGATAGGATTTTCAGATGTAAAATTCTCGTTTGCCAATAAAATTTGATAGCCCGCAGAACGCAAAAGACTTGTGTCAGCATGATAAAACTGATCAGATTTACGTGCTTTCATTAATGTTGAATCAGAAAACAGCAAGCTCACATCATCGGTTTCCCTCGTGTTAAATGACCAACTAATTTTTGTTCCAGCCGGCATATTAATATCGCCTTGGTTATTCAGCTTGCTCGGCGTTTCCCCAGTATATGTCGGGGGTGTTAGTGAAATTTGATAATTTATAAGTGCCGGAGAGGGTAAAACTTCAATACGGTATTTTTGAGATTGTAATTCGCCAGATTTAAAATAAATTTCAATCGAATTATTGATGTTTTTAAACTCATATTCAAATTGATTGGTTTTACTTTGCTCCATTAACAGACGATTTCCGCTGAAATGCACCCAAACTTTATCAGGAATATTTTCGCCCGTTGTCGTTAATTTCAAGTTTAAATTAGCGCCTTTACGCACCATCAAATCAGTAGTTTCAAGCTGAAATTCAAAAGGAGGGGGCGGAATAAAATCCTGACGGTGTTTTACAATGCGCTCTGTGCCTTCTGAAATAGCAGATGGCCAAAAAGACAAAACTAAAACAATCACAAGTACCGGAGGCAGAATATATTTTGCATACTTTAAACCAGCTTTTAGTGGTAACGCACTTAAAAAGGAAACAGGTTTTATGTCTTCGGTTTTTTGCTCAATTGCAGCTTGAATCAGGTCGGAAGAATGCGGATTATCCTTGCTCATGTCAGCGAGCTCAAGGGTATTTTCCAGCTTATCCTGCATTTCAGGAAAGTAATTTCTTAAAATGCGAGCCGCTTCTTTATGAGATATTAATTTTCCAATACGTAGAAACCCGAATAATGGTCGAATGAAAAACCAGATGCTTATCCCAAGAATCAGGAGAATCAGAGAATAGAACATCACAGTACGGATTCCTGAATTGAAATTTCCCAAATATTCCAAAAGGCTAACAATGACAAAATAAGACAGCCCAATAGCGAGTGTCAGCATGATGCCCCTGATAACCTGATTCAGATAATATCGTCGGATAAACTGATCGAGTCGTTTCAATAGTATGTTAAAATCGGACTTAGCCATAGTATTCAATAACGAATTATTTTGCCAACCATTGTTCTGGATCCAGAACTTTTTGACCATACCACACTTCCATGTGCACAACGGTTTCTCCGTCATTTACGTCAGTGTGAACAGAACCGATGCTTTGTTTTGCACTAACTTCATCGCCAACAGAAACATACACAGATTCAAGATGCGTGTATGTGCTAAGATAATTCCCATGTCGGATAATGACTGCATTTTGATATCCTGGGACTCTGAAAACTTTTCTAACTTCTCCGCCAAAAATGGAGCGAACAATGCTGCCTTTGGAGGTGGAAATATCAACACCATTGTTATTAATATATACTCCCGCAAGTACCGGATGCGCCTGTTTTCCGAACTTTCCGGTTATAACTCCGGAGGCAATCGGCCAGGGAAGTCGTCCTTTGTTGTTACCAAATTCTTTGGAAATTAATTGTTCCTCGGGTGTCATTGCATATCCTTCAGAAGCAGACCGCTTAGCCTCCTCTGCAATTAACCGCTCAATTTCACGCTGCAACTTATCAGCCCGCTGTTTTTGAGCTTGTAACTGACTTCTTAATTCTTGCTCTCTGGATTTTAGGTTTTCTATGAGATTATTCTTTTCTTTTACTTCAGAATTTAATTTTTGGGCTTCATTCTCCTTGTCTGTCAGCAAGCTCAATTTTTCTTGTTTAGTGCTGTCCAGTTTTAGATTTTGTGCCTGAATTTCTTCTTGTGTGTTCAATATCGCATCTGCCTGTGAGCGACGGAATTTCGCAAGTTCTCGTAAATATGCCAGTCGTTTATACGCTTGATTAAAATCATCGGCTGAAAGAATGAAAATCAATCTATCCTGAGAGCTTTTAATGCGATATGCGTGTTGAATCATCCGAGCATAAGCTGCTTTCAATTCATCAAGGTCAGATTGCAGGCTGGAAATCGTCCCCTCATTTTCTAAAATTCTTTCATCCAGAAAATTAACCTCTTCACTTATTTTTTGAATTAATGATTTTCTGGATTCAATTTGTTCATTAAGTAATAGCAGATTATTATAGGTTTTCTTTCTGCCCTGTTTGGTTTCATCAAGCAATTTTGCTGTTTTTTGAATTTGCTCCTGCGTTTTTCGTTTTTGCGATTCTAAATCTTTTTTAGACTGGGAGAAGCCTTGTGTGCCAAACAGCAAAACTAAAGCTGTTATGGTTAACCAAATTGATATGTTTGTTTGTTTTTGCATAGTTTCCGAAGTATTTTACGAAAATACAAATTAAAACCTGATTGCTTGATATTTATCCGGGATTTTAAATGGCGTTTTAAATTCGCTCCCAAATGAAATATTTTTTGTTTCCAGCTTTATTTCACTTTGTTGGTATCCTGAAACGATGAATCGAATATTTGCCGGATAAGACACCTCGTTAAACTTATCGTGCATTCCATAATAGACAGCCACCGTTTCTTCACTAATTATACTTTCAAATACTTGTCCTGCAAGCAAGAAACTTTCCGGGAAAAACAAGTATTTCAGGTTCACATAATCTTTGTCAAAGGCTCTGATGATTGTATCGTATTGGATTACATTATCGGGTTCAAATTTCAAACAATAATACAGAGAATCATTGCAAGGACTCAAACGCTCAATTTCAGGATTTTGGTAATCCATAATCCTCCCAAGCAAAAGATTCTGCACATCATGAAAATTAAGCAGCAACGGCGACATCTGTGCCATAAACCCGTAATCTCCAAGATAATATTTATTCTTGATTCGATCGACAAACTTCACAGAATCTGGCGTAATTACCGCTCTCATTCCTTCAAGGCTCATCGACCGCACAGAAATCCAAATTAAGCTATCGCGATACATTCTGATGTAGCAATTTGCAGATTGCGAACCACCATCAGATGTAATCTCTGCATTAAACCGAAACGATGCAACAGAAGGGAAGGTGTCTGTTTCAAGGTAATTTTCAATGATTTGTTCGGGCTTTAAAGCTTTATGTTTCCCGGTAAGAATCCGACTGTTGTGACAGGCATTCAGTCCAAACATCATAATAAGGATAACTGCAAGCCACAGAAACTTTCTACTATGTTGAATAATATTCATTTACAATTCGCCGGTTGAAATTTTGCGTATTAATTCTTTGTTTTTTTCATCGTACTTCAAGGCTTTTTCCCAATAGGTTTTAGCTTCATCTTTTCGATTCAGTTGATACAGCACATCGCCGTAATGTTCTAAAACAGCAGGTCTATCGCTGCCACCATCTTCCAAAGCTTGTTTAATATATTTCTCTGCACCTATATAATCTTCCATTTTATAAAGCACCCATCCGTGAGTATCCAGATAACTGGGATTATTCGGGACTATACCAATAAGTTTTTCAGACATCTGCTTTGCTTTATCAAGTTTTTCGCCTCTAAGGGACAAATAATACGCAAAATTATTTAGTATAAATACACTTTCAGGATCAATTTCAAGAATTTCGCTAAATAAAGAATCTGATTTTTCATATTGCTTTTTTCGGTAATAGGATTCTCCCATAAAGGTTAGAAACTCAACTTTCATACTGGGTTCATTCTGCGCATATAAAAGTCCTGTTTCAGCACTACTGATTGTCTTGTCGTTTTTATTCAGCTGATACGCAGCCATGCTGTTGAATAGGTATGGAATTGGTTGTACCGGGAAAAGCTGAATAATTGTATCGCTGTCATGTAGTAAGCTTTCAAAATCCTCAAGATGATTATTAACATACAGCAGTTGTTCCCAAATAATGTATTTATCGCGAACGGTAGTCAGTACCTCACGAATTGTTTCCCTTGCGCTGGCATAATCTCCCTTTTTCACGAGAAAATCAGAATAAACGGTTAATGCCTTGGGTTCTGTGGGATGAGTTTGCAAAAGCACATCAAAAATCTCTTGCTGAGTATTCATTTCAAGCTGACTATATCCACTGGAAGTAATCATTCCCACCAACATCTCAACTTTGATGTCAATATCAAGATTTTCATCTGCAAACGCTTTTTTCAGATAGGTAAAGGCTTTGTCATAATCTTTTTGGCTACGGTAAAACTCAGACATTGCAAGTAGAATACGACCGTCTTCAATCGATTCATCATTGAGTTTGTCATATATCGCTTTTGCATTATCAAAATCGTTCATGGCAATGTACAGCTCTGCTAGAAGTGCCTGATAACGTGGGACATCAGGATAAGTTTTAATAAGCTTTTCAACTTCTTTTATCGCTTTGCCATCTTTTCCTTCATCCAGATAAATGCTTTCTTTTTCGACAACAATCATGTCAATCACACCAAACTCATTTTCTGCTTTATCAAGCGTAGTAACAGCAGATTTTGAATCTCCGATGGACATATACAAATTAGAAAGCATAAAGTAAAACTCGAGTTTCCGCGGTTCGAGCCGGATAATTTCTTCCATTTCTCCGGTAGCTTTTGCAAAAAGCCCTGAATTTTGGTAAAGTTGCACGAGCAACACATGATACCATACATTTTCTGCATCAAGGCCAACTGCATTTTCTGCATAATGAATTGCTGCTCTGAAATTTCCAAGTTGTGTATTCACCTCGGCAAGTTGATAATGAAAAACCGGATTTTCAGGCTCAACTTCGCGTGCTTTTTCAAGATTTTCCAAAGCTGCCTCAAGATTACCGATGGTTTTCAGCCGTAGTGCTTCTAAGAAATAAGCATCGGCCACAAACTCTTCATCCGACAAGGGTTTATTCGCGTCAGTTTCAATGTTTTTCGTACTTTTACATCCCGAAAACAGCAAAAGCACAAAGAAAAAACCGCCTACTATTTTTAAATATTTCATTGATATCATCTGATTTTAGTATAATCGCTAAGACTGTAATCCTCCGCTTTTCCATTAATTTCCGAAAACTGTCCAAGCATAGAATTATGAATAATTTTTTGCGAAATTTTTACTTCATTTTGCAAAATACTATTAGTAATAACGGAATTTTTAATTTGCGAATTGTCTCCAATGGAAACATATGGACCAACGACAGCATTTTCAATTTTGACATTTTTACCGATATAACATGGCGGAACGATGACGGAGTTTTTTGTGTGAACGGTTTCAGAAATCAAAAACTCATCTTTCAAAAAATACAACATTCGCTGATTGGTGTGGATCGTTGCATTTTTATTTCCGCAATCGAGCCATTCTTCTACCTGTCCTGGCACAAAGCTAAGCCCGTCATTTTTCATGTTTTCGAGTGCATCTGTAATTTGATACTCTCCATTTCCGGTGATTTTGTTGTCAAGCAGATACTGTATTGCATCTCGCAGTTTCTCACCCTCATTGAAATAATAAATTCCAATGATTGCCAAATCGGAGACAGGCTGTTCGGGTTTTTCAATAAAATCAGTAATCAACCCATACTCGTTAAGTTTTACGATGCCAAATGCTTGTGGATTCTCAACTTGTTGAACCCAGATTGTTGCATCGTGAGATTGATCGAGCTTAAAATCGGCTTTAAAAAGGGTATCGGCAAATGCGACCACAATTTTCCCGTTCAGGGATTGTTTGGCACATTGAATCGCGTGTGCAGTTCCGAGCGGTTCAGTCTGATAATAAATTTTGCATTCCGCATTTAGTTTTCCTGCAATTGCTTTAAGCCGGTTTTCCACTTCAACACCGAAATCTCCAATAATATAGGAAATTTCTTCAATTGCTTCATCTGATACTTTTGCAATATTTTCAACTAAGTGTTGTACAATTGGTATCCCGGCAACGCGAATTAAGGGTTTTGGTATTGTGAGCGTATGGGGGCGCATGCGTTTTCCCATTCCTGCCATTGGTACAATTATTTTCATAATTACTGTCTTTTATTTTGTTCCTGTATGTCCGAATCCTCCGGCACCGCGTTCAGTTTCTTCAAGAATTTCAACCATCTCCCATTGTACGGTTTCATGTTTTGCAATTATCATTTGGCAAATCCGTTCACCAGGTTGAATTATATAATTATCGTTCGAAAGATTCACAAGAATAACGCCAATTTCACCGCGATAATCAGCATCAATAGTTCCTGGTGTGTTAAGCACAGAGATTCCGTGCTTTAATGCCAATCCGCTACGGGGCCGTATTTGTGCTTCATAATCTTGTGGAAGCTCAATAAACAAACCTGTAGGAATGAGTTTACGATCTAGTGGTTTGAGCATAATTTCTGCTTCAATATTTGCCCGAAGGTCCATTCCTGCAGACATTTCCGTCTTATAATCAGGGAGTTGATTTGTTGATTTGTTGACAATTTTAACTTTCATAATATGCTATTAATTTATTGAACACAAAATACATAAATGCTCGGTGAATAGAAAATCATTGCATGTTCTTTTTGCGAATTTGCAACAACAGCCTTTCTTTCCAAATTGCAGTTCCGGCAAAAGCTGCGATAAGTACCGTATTTGCAAGCAGCTCCAAACTTTGATTTAGGTTGTCAGTCAACTGGAAAACAACAAAAATTCCACCGGCAAAAATAAAATACATTGCAATTTTCCTCAATTGATACGGTATCGGATGATGTTTTTTCCCGATAAAATAGGAAATTAGCATCATAGTGAAATAACAAACCAATGTTGCAATTGCTGAACCCATATATCCAATTACGGGTATCAATACAATATTTAGAACAATGGTTATTACAGCTCCGATAATTGCAAAATAAGCACCAAAACGGGTTTTATCATTGAGTTTATACCATACTGACAGGTTAAAATAAATTCCCAAGAATAAATTCGCAAGCAGCAAAATTGGAACAATATCCAACCCGCTATGATATTTTACCCCGATAAAGAATTTTACAATATCAATATAACCAGTGATTCCAAGCAAAATAAGCAATCCAAAGATGATGAACCAAGTCATGACATTTGCAAAGAGTTTATTTGAGTTTTTATCCTTCGCCGAGGAAAAGAAAAATGGTTCCGCCGCATACCGAAACATCTGTATGAACAATGTCATCAGGATTGCAAGTTTGTAGTTTGCTCCATAAATCCCGACTTCAGCCATAACAAAAGAATCGCTTCCCGGGAGCAAATATTTTAGCAAGATGCGGTCAATGGTTTCATTTACCATACCTGCCAAACCTCCTATTAACAAGGGGAGTGAATACCACATCATTTTTCGCCAAAGTGCCTTACTGATTTTCAATTCTGCCTCAAAAATATCCGGAAGCAGGAGAAGGAAAGTAAAACTGCTTGAAATTAAATTTGAAATAAAAATATATCCGATTCCGATGTTCCAGCTATAGAAAATAAGTAGTGGAGAGTCGGGGTTTATTTCTGCAATTTTGGGACAAATGAGGATAAAAAACAGATTCAGCGCAACGTTCAGGACAATCCCGGCAAGCTTGATAACTGCAAATCGTTTGGCTTTATTTTGCATCCGTAATTTAGCAAACGGGATAGCAGAAAATGCATCGAAAGCTAAAATCAGGGCAAACCACCTGACCCATTCTGGGTGTAAGGTATAATTGATGGTATTAGCTATAGGCTGAGCAAAGAGGTTAACGAGTAGCAAAAAGACTGCTGAGGTAATAAAGAGTGAACCGAGGGCTGTAGAATACGTAGTTTTAAAACCGTGCCCTGCTTGCGAAAATCGGAAAAAGCCGGTTTCCATTCCATAAGTCAACACAATAATCAGGAAAGTAACATAGGCGTAGAATTCCGTTACAATTCCGTATTCTTGAGGCAAAAACACGTTGGTATATAAGGGCACGAGAAAATAGTTCAGCAAACGTCCGAACATACTGCTTAAGCCGTATATTGCCGTTTGTCCTGCAAGTTTTTTAACCGTATTAGCCATGGTTTTCCCCGTAAATCATTTTTATGTGTTCAATACCTGCATCAAGAAAAGGTTTCCCGACGGCAGCAAATCCCATTTTTTCATAAAATCCAAATTGTACTGTTTGGGCATAAAGATATCTCGTTTTCTGAAAGCTTTGCGTTTCGTTCAAAGCAATTTTCAACAAAGTTTTCCCGAATCCATTATCACGTTTGTTTTTTTTAACGGCAAATCGCTCTAATTTTATACCCTCTTCGGTGGGTCTGAAGCGACAAGTTGCAACCGGTTTTTCGTTATGATACAAAAGAATATGTGTTGCCAATGCGTCATCTCCGTCATATTCAAGTTTTTTTGGAACATGTTGTTCTTTGACAAACACTTTCATGCGCAATTTCATCGCAATATCCAGATATTGCTTTTTACTAAAGTCAAAAATTATATACTGACATTCAGAACAATGTTTCTTCATCGTCAATTTGGCTTTGTTCATACGCTTCATCAATTAAGAGATTGCCGTTTTTATATGCCTGCACAGCCAAAAAATCTGCTCGTTCATTTCCCGGTATGTTAGCATGTCCTTTTACCCATTTAAACACAACATCGTGTTTTCGATATATCTGAAGGAATCGTTTCCAAAGATCGGGATTTTTTTTCTTTTTGAACTGTTTTCTCTCCCATTGCAAGACCCACCCCTGAGTTACGGCATCAGCAACATATTTACTGTCAGTATAAATAATAACATGACATGGCTTATTGAGTGCTTCAAGCGCAACAATAACAGCCATAAGTTCCATGCGGTTATTCGTTGTTTTTCGATAACCTGCGGAGATTTCTTTTTGGTGTTTACCGCTCATCAAAATAAGGCCGTATCCGCCAGGACCGGGGTTTCCACTGGCACCTCCATCTGTGTAAACAATAACTTCAGGCATATTCTGCATACATACTATTTTCGTCTGCGAAAGATAATAATAATTTAGCGGTCAATAAAAGCAGAATCAAAATTCTCGTTTAATTCATTGATTTAATTATTTTTGTAAAAATTCAAAAATTACTATAGTATGATTTCAACAACAGATTTTAAAAATGGACTGTGCATAGAATTCAAAGGTGGTATTTATCAGATTACTGACTTTCAACATGTTAAGCCCGGCAAGGGGCCTGCATTTGTACGGACAAAACTAAAAAACCTTGAAACTGGTCGTGTTATTGATAACACATTTAATTCTGGTGTAAAAATGAAAAGTGTGCGAATTGAATATCGTCCCTACCAATTTCTTTACAAAGATGATATGGGTTTTAACCTGATGCATACAGAAACATTTGAGCAAATTAGCCTTGGCGAAGAGATGATTGATAATAATGACTTAATGAAAGAAAATCAGGAAGTTCAGGTCATGTTTCATGCTGAGCAGGAAATGCCAATGGAATGTATTCTACCCCCGTTTGTAACCCTTGAAGTTACTTATACTGAACCCGGAATAAAAGGTGACACTGCAACCAACACCGGAAAACCTGCAACACTGGAAACGGGTGCTGAAATTATGGTTCCTTTGTTTATAAATATTGGGGATAAAGTTAAAATAGATACTCGTACACGTGAATATAATGAGCGTGTAAAATAATTTCAGATACTATTTTCAAAAGATTAAGCTGTTTCGATTTTCGAAGCGGCTTTTTTTTCGTCCGCTAAGTCTTTTTCGTGGTTCGCATGAAACATATCAATGGCAACAATAATTGCAATAAAGCCCCAATAAGGAACAGAAGCTTTATCTGTATCAAGAAAGTTATTCAAAAGCCCATGGATGAAATAGGTAACCAAACCTGTTAGTGCCATTAACAACAGAGCTCTGGTTTCTTTGTCTTTTGTGAGTTTGTATCGCCTATATGCCACTATGATTACGGTAAATATTAACCCAAGCAAACTTAACATCCCGGGTAAACCGGATTCAGAAAGCGGACCAAGATACTCACTGTGTGCGTTTCCCATATCACCAGCATTTGTGCTAATAATAGTTTTTTCGTAAGATTTTTGAAATGGAGCATATTGGAATTGATAAGTTCCCGGACCCCACCCTAAAAGGGGTTTTTCCTTAAACATACGAATTGCACAATTCCAGCGATTAATTCGTTCTTTATTTGACGCATCGGTCGCAACATTGGAAATACTCTTTACATGGTCTTTAAAATCTGAAGAGCTATCGGTTTTATTTTGTTCAAGCTCTATCAAGATGTCAGTTTTGTAAATGAAAAACAAAGCGAGCACAATACCAAAACCTGTTAAAACCCACTTGTAATTAATTTTTAACCGAATAATAAGATAAACACCAAGCGCACCGACTAAACTTACCCAGGCAGCACGTGTATATGACAAAACAATAGCGAGCACAAATAAGCCAACAATAGCATAAATCACATATTTAAGATATCTTTTTTCTTTATTGAGCGACAACAGCCCAATTAATATGGGTAAAAACATAGCGAGTGCGGCTCCGTAGGATGTGTGGTCATTAAAAAAGGGTTTCATCACAAAGTGCGCAGAGTGCTGGTCAAAGCCATATCCTGAGTGTTTAATTAAGGTGATTAGTATTACTGCAGTGAGTGGGATAATATATGCCCAAAAAAACCGGGATATTTTCTTATAATCTTTTAGTAAAAGTAGCAGAACAAAATAAAATCCTATGATAAACCAGATTTTCGCAAATAAGAATTTGAAAGAAACCCAAACCATTGTGCTAGTAATGGCGGTAATAAACAACCAAAATAAATAAATATAAATTGCAATAGAAACCGGATGCCTTAATATTCGTTTATCATACGAATGTTCCAATGCTTGTTTAAAAAGAAAAATCAAGAGTAATCCAAAAAGCAATGGTTCAGTGGGCAGTGCCATATCAAAAGACAAGGTTGGAAAAAGCTCTGTAAGTGGTATGGAAAAAGGGGTTAAAAAGACAATAACCATCAAGAGTTTGTCCATTGCAAAAAAAGCAAAAAGCAAAATGAGCAATAAAAATGGTATTGCGGTAAATGCAATCGTTTGAAATTTAAGAATTGCAAGGGCATTCAGCACAACAAAACCTGCACTCAACAAATAAAACAGCCCTATTTTTTTTTTAATGCTATTCACCCTTATGGTTTGAGATTCTAGCTTTATCAATAAAAATTAAGACGACAATTCCGGCGAACAAAGCTCCCAGAACAGAAAAGAAAACAAATATCCAACGCGTTGGATAAGACTTTTTGTCAGCAGCAAATGGTTCAGCAACCACGTGAGCGTAGGTTATGATTTTGGTTGCATCCCGAATGAAAACTTCTAATTTTTGTTTTATTTCGTGGGAATCACTCATAGCATTCCAAAGCAATGAATCAGTAATCACAAAATCGCCACCAAAGTCCCGCAAATCCTGAAGGGATTCTTTTGTTTCTCCGAATGTTTTACCATTTGCAATCGCTCTAGTATATTCTTTGGTTTGAATTCCAAAATCAAGAATGTTATTTTCTTTTCTATGTTTTTTCAGTACATCGGCAAGGCTATCAATTTCAAATTGTTTTAAGTTTAAATGATTTTTAAAGATTCGAACCAATTCTACAGTTTTATCTTTATTCAGGCGTAGCACTTTATGATTATAAAATGTGATAATTGAATCCACCATATCAGACGCAAATTGTGGGTCTTTATCTAATACGGTAACCATAACCGCTTCATTTTCTGTTTTGCGAAAACTCACATTTCCTTCGAAACGCTTATTAAGTTTAGTTAAATAATGCGGATCATCTTCAGGAATTTCATAGTGCATTCCTATGGCAAAAGCATCATACAAGCTAAATCGAATATCCTGAGACTGAATTAGCTCAAGCATTTGCTCTGTTTCAGACTCTTCAGACATAGGAGCAATGTTAGCAGGATACAATACTGCGTTTGAGCTGTATTTAGGCGTAATAAAAATGCTAGAAGAGAATAAAACCCCCAATCCACCAGCAATCACGGCAATAATTAACAGGTGAACTTTCCACCGGCTAATCAGCTCAAATATGCTGCTGTTTCTGAAATAGTTTTCCATAGTGTTATAGTTTGGTAATTCTATTGTTAAGTGATGTCCAAAACAACGAATTGGCTTAATTTTTATTTTTTTTTTAAGTTTTCTAAAATTATAAGGACAATAATTGCCAATAAAAAGCTAGATATTGTGGAAATCATCACAATTAACCAACGTACCGGATAGGATTTCTTTTCCGCTTTAACCGCATCATTCACCACAAATTTATGTGGCAAATTCTGTTCTACATCAATTTTTGCCTCAATATATTTTGATTCAACGTCAGATAGTTTTTTGATTTCACTGGTTAACTGTTCGTGCAGTGATAGATATAAGAAACCATACTTTGCAAGCGTATCTATTTTTTCTTTTAGACGCGCTGCGCCGCTATAATTTCCTTGTGCAATAGCCATTGCATATTGGTCATTAAACACCTCGCTTTGAGACTCATACTCAACAATTCCAACTTGCCCCAGCATTTCGAGTGTATCACGTATAGCTTTTATTTTTTGTCTTTGTTTATTATACTCCACCTCCACCAACCGGAATCCTTTCAATGCACGCTCTTTTTGCATATCATTCATTACAGAATCCAACTGAGCAGAAATTTCATTTGCAATCAATGCGGCAGTATCAGAGCTATGATCCATTGCAACAATTTCTACCGACATAAATTCTGTGCGATTGATTTTAATATTCTTTTTGTAAGTTTCGTAAAGCGTAGTAGCAGGATACCTCCCCTTTGGATCAATGTCATAGTGCTCCATCAGGTTGAACTTATGAATGACACGGGTTCGAATTGTATTGGATTGCAAAACCTGCATCATTTGCTCAACTTCTTCTTCTTCTCCAAATTTTAAAATTTCTTTTTCACCCGCATTTTGCGACATCAAAGCCTGAGAAATGCTCGAGGAGCTTACCGGGAAAAGAGTGACTGTGGATTTATATTTGGGCTGTATTGTCAAACTTGCAAGAGCAGATAAAACAGCGGCAGCGAATACTATAATAAATAAAGGCATTCTCCGGCGAATTATCAAATCCAACACGTTTTCTGCCTCAAATTGTCGTGAATATTTATCTTGTTCCTTCATTCAAATCCTTTAAATTATGTATCAAACAAGTTGGACAAAAATAGCAAAATATCCGGAACTTATTAAATTCCCAATTGAAAATTATGAAACTTGCTTCAAATCAAGCCTACATCAATCATTTGAACAACAAATCAACTGGAGCAGGCAATTAATACAGAAGGCTAAACAGCCATAAAACGCCACAAACAATTCCTCAATCACTGTTAGGAGTTCATTATCAGGACAGTAATTCTGATAAAATTATACATCATAATGGTTAAAAGTTCTTATATTTGTCAAAGTAAACAAATGGATGTGATATGAAACGTGCACAGGAAGAACCACTTTGCCATCATTGTGCAAATGTAGTCAGTACAATTTTCACCAAACTTACACCTGATGAAATTGAATATATCAATGATCGTAAACGATGTACCCGTTATGAAAAGGGACTTATTATGTACGAAGAAGGTGGGCGCACCAATGGATTCTATTGCGTTTGCAGTGGCATTGTAAAAGTATATAAAACCGGTGTTGAAGGGAAAGAACAAATCATCCGCTTTGCAAAAAAAGGAGATATTATTGGATATCGTTCCATCATAAGTGGCGAACCGGCGTGTACATCTGCAAAAGTATTAGAAGAAGCTGTAATTTGTTTTATTTACACACCCGATTTGTATTATTTATTGAAAAAAAATTCAGAATTTGGCATAGAACTTTTACAACTGGCATGCACCGAGTTAGGTGAAGCCAACAATTACATTACTGACATAGCGCAAAAATCTGTGCGTGAACGTCTAGCCGAAGTGCTAGTTAGCTTAAAACAAAACTTCGGGCTTGATGATGATGATATCCTGCAGATTTATCTGACACGCGAAGAACTTGCAAATCTAATTGGAACCGCAACAGAATCGGTGATTCGTTTATTATCCGAGTTTAAACATGATAAACTAATCGAATTGCAGGGCAGGAAAATTCGCATTGTTGATGAAAAAAGACTTACTCGGATTGCAAACATGATGTAATATGCTTTCTGCCGACATCCGGAGTAAAATAACATCCAAAATTCCACTTGATAAATTTGAGGCTCTACAGCTATGGGAAACTGCTACTTTAGCTGAGTTGATGCAACTTGCCGACGCAATTAGAAATCAAATTCATCCGAACAAAAAAGTAAGTTGGCTGATTGACCGAAATGTCAACTTAACCAATGTCTGCTTTGCTCAATGCCTGTTTTGTAATTTCTGCGTAAAAAAACAAGATAAAAACGCCTATGTGCTGAGTTTGGATGAATATCGGTTGAAAATCCGTGAATTATTTGACCTTGGCGGCAATCAATTGCTATTACAAGGAGGGATGAATCCAGCACTGGATTTGAATTACTATACCGATCTGTTTTCATCACTAAAGCGTGAATTTTCTCAGTTAAAACTACATGCACTCGGGCCTCCGGAAGTGCATTGGTTGTCAACACAAGCTAAATTGCCGATCCGTGAAGTGCTAATACGCCTGATGGATGCGGGCCTTGACAGTTTGCCCGGAGCCGGAGCCGAAATTTTATCAGACAGGATAAGAGAGCTTGTATCTCCCGGGAAAGCAACTGCCGCCGAATGGCTTGATGTCATGCGAGAAGCTCACAAACTTGGCATTGTTACTTCTGCAACTATGATGTTCGGCTTTATTGAGAGCATTACTGAGCGAATTGAACACTTACTCGCAATTCGCAAGTTACAAGATGAAAAACCGCCGGATGTTCCCGGCTTTCTTGCATTTATTCCTTGGCCTTATCAGCACTCAAATACAAAGCTTTATGAAAAACATCCAGATATGCCTCAAATTTACGGTGCAGAATACATAAAAATGATTGCTTTCAGCCGGATATTACTGAATAACATCCCAAATATCGGAGCCAGTTGGCTTACTGTCGGTCAGGATATTGGAGCACTTGCGCTTCATGCTGGCGCAAACGATTTAGGCTCTGTTATGATAGAGGAAAATGTGGTTTCAAAAGCAGGAGCAAATTATCAGTTAAGCCCTGATTCCATGCAAAAACTAATTCGAAATGCCGGCTTTGAACCGTTTCAACGCGACCAAACCTATCAAGCGTTTACAGCACAAAATTAATCCCGATTTTCATTGCAAAGAAAGAAGATGCAATAGGATCTATTTTGGGAAAAATATACACATTAACTCCTGGTTCAAATTCAACAAATAGATGCAAATGCCTCAAAAATTCACTTTGCTTTCCAATTCTAAAATCAAATCCAAAAGGTATAGATGCCGCGAATGTCATATTTCTGTATGCATCAAGCATTTCCTGCGTCGTTTTAAGATCAGACGAAAGTATCCCAAGCGCATAAATTGTATCCTGCGGAGTTGTCAACTCAACAGCATTTTCTATTTGATGCACATGTTTAATTTTACTATTTATTGAAAACCCACTGCTTAACCCGACTCCGGCATAAAATGCCCAACGTTTTGAAGGATCTGTAATTGCATGAAAAGCAAGGTTGAATTTCAATTGTTCAGACATATAATTTGAATAGTGCCTATCCCGTACCACACTATCAAGAAAAATAATTTCAGAAGAATTTTCTGCCGTTAAAGTATCAAGTCGTGTACGCTCAACACCACTATGGCTAAAGCCAAAAAGATTTGATTCATGATAGGTTACACCAATCAACCAACGCGAATGAAAAAAGAATTCATTATCCTCACTTGGGCGATTGTATTTTATAAAGTTTGCAGAAAACAGAGGATTGGTTTGTTTATAATAAATCGACGAGAGCCTAAAATCTCCTTGAGATATCTCTATAAAATATGAATATTCAGAAAACAGGCTTGTAAAATCAATCAATCGGGAGCTGTTATAACCTGAATAATCCCCTGCACTTATTTCAACACTATACACAGGGTAATTATCCACTTTTAAGCTATCACTCTGTGCATAAATTGAAAGTCCTAAAAACAGGCAAGTAAAAAAACAAAATATTTTCATAAGCCTTATCTCAATTCAATTGTCCATAAAACGGCCTCTAACCTTCTGATTTTATCACGTATGTCACCACGAGGATCATAGACAAAGGCTTCAACAGTCACAAATTCATCTGTATCTTCATCAACCAAAGTAAAACTGATGAAAGAACCACCCATAAAGTCGTTTTCTACTTTCCAAAGGCCTTCCATAACCCAACATTCCTGATTGTTTACGATGCGACCTGTCAGGATGGGGTAATGGTATTTTGTCTCAGTTGACATATAACTGCCGGGTCTGGCTCCCGGTACATTTTCTTTCAATATTTCGTTTCGTTTTTCAATGAGATACTCCAATGATGGTTTTCCGGTACTATCAGCTGGATATCGATATACGAGAAAACTTTGTGTTGTTTGTCTGGTTTCATATGAAAGCCAAGCAAAATTATCTTTTTTCACATCGAAGGTATAAGATCGTGGTACGGCAAAGTACACTCCATATTTTTCTACAATATCATTTGCATATTTTTCAATCTGATGTTTTTTAAGATATGGAATTAACCGTTCACGATCGGCTTTTTTAAAAATCTCAATAAGCTGTTTTTTATTGGACTCAACGGTTTTTACAAATTCCGGATAATCCGGAGCTTTAATGTAAATCACTGTTTGGGGTTGGCTATATACATCTGATTTCATCCTAAGTTCTCCGTACTCCAATCCTGGATCTATTTGAGGAATAATCACATTACGATTTCTCTGATTAAGCCCATTAAATTCCGATTTTGGTATCTGATACAAATCGAAAATAAATTCTACTTGTGGCACGGTATATAAATCTTCATGGAAAACATCGCGAAGCGCTTGTCCAGCATCCCCTTTCCAGCTTTCATCAGCCATCAAAACCAAAATTTCACCTGCATTTCCGGTTGCAGCATCTTTAATATTCAAATCCTGTCTGCTTTGCTGACAGGAAATCAGGTTCATTAAAAAAATTACAGTAAGTAAGGGATAGAGCAGTTTAGTTTTCATATCTTTGATGTTTTATATTTGTAACGAAATTAATTGTCTTTATTGTATAATGCATATAAAGTGCATTTTGTTGCAAAAATCATTAAAAATTTGGAATAATGTTTACAGAACGACAAAATAAAGTTTCCCGGCTGATACAAAAAGACATCAGTGATATTTTTACAAGTCACGGCAGGGAGTGGTTTGGCGGAGCAATGGTTACCGTAACCGTAGTGCGTATTTCAAAAGATTTGTCTAACGCAAAAATTTACATCTCAGTTTTCCCGTCTGAAAAAGCAGATAGCACAATTGAATTTTTAAATGCAAATATTTCAAAAGTACGTTTCGAATTAGGCAATCGCGTTCGTCATCAGCTAAAAAAAGTGCCGGAGATAAAATTTTATCTGGATGATTCTTTGGATCATATCGACCGGATTAATGAATTATTAAATGGATAAGCCTTGAATCTTCCGTTTTACATAGCTCGTCGATATTTAGTATCTAAAAAGAAACGGAATGTTATAAATATCATTTCATCAATTTCTGTTGCCGGAGTTGGTGTTATGACAATGGCGCTGATTGTTGTTTTATCGATTTTTAACGGATTTGACGATTTGCTAAAAAATTTGTTTTACAGTTTTGACCCCGACCTGCGCATTGAGGCCACTCAAGGAAAAAGTTTTTTGGAAGATCCGGCTATTTACGATATTTTAGATCAGGAAAAAACAATCCTTACCTACTCCCGAATTATTGAAGAAAATGCACTGCTTCGATATGAAGATCAACAGTTTATTGCAAGATTAAAAGGTGTTGACGAGAATTTTATTGATGTTAGCGGTGTAGATACCATGATTACAAGCGGCGATTTTGTTTTGTGGGATCACGGTGTGCCTATGGCTATTGCCGGACAAGGTGTGGCTTATAAGCTTTCACTGAGTGTTAATCGACATACTCCGATTAAAGTATTTGTCCCGAAACGAAATGCGAAAATGACTGGTAGTTTTATGGATGCGACCCATGCGCTGAATCAAAAAAACTTGTATCCATCTGGCTTTTTTAGCATTCAACAAGATTTTGACAGTGAGTATGTTTTCATCCCTATAGAAATTGCCCGCGAAATTTTTGATTACCAAGGAGAATTAACTGCATTGGAATTAAAATTAACACAAGATGCAGATGATCAAGAGGTAAAATCTTCTTTGGAAGAAAAACTAGGAGATGAATTTACTGTAAGGGACAGATATGAGCAACATGAATTCTTTTATAAAATCATGAAATCAGAAAAATGGGCTGTCTTTTTTATTTTAAGCTTCATATTACTTATTGCGTCTTTCAATGTAATCGGCTCACTCACAATGCTTATTATTGATAAAAAAGATGATATTACGACGTTGCGAAGTCTCGGGGCAAGTAACACAATCATAAGTCGAATATTTTTGCTGGAAGGTTGGCTTATAACCATTGTAGGAGCTGTTTTTGGGCTCTTGCTGGGGTGGGCAATGTGTTGGGCGCAGTTAAAATTTGGCATTATCCAGCTCAATCAGTCAGGTTCGTTTATAATTGATGCTTACCCTGTTGCAATGAAAACCATCGATTTTGTAGCAGTGTTTTTTACCGTCATGCTGATTGGATTATTTGCAGCCTGGTATCCTGTACAGCACATTACAAAAAAATATTTATAAAGCGTTTTTTAAGTTTTAGCATACCGTTTACAAATGATTAGCCTTTACGGATAAAGGCATTCAAATCAGATGTGAGGGAAATATGATGTGAAATTCCTGCCATATGATATCTGGCAACGCCGTAAGAAATCATGAATTTTGAGATTTTAATTCCTGCACCTACACTAAAACCAACAACTCCTGGTCGATTGCTAAGTGCAAGCTCCGTTCTGCGCTGATAATTGTAGCCGAAAGCAATAAAAAAGTTATCAGAAGGCATAATTTCAACGCCCAGAATCATGTGCCGCAATAGTTCATCGCCGGCATTTCCTAATTTCTGACCAAAACTCATAACGGTATCCACATCAGAAACAAGCTGTTGTGAATTAAGCGGACTATCATAGCGCATATTCCAAGACAGTAAATTATTTGCTCCGACACTGATTCTGAATGGCGCATAAGGCAACTTATAGGTTGCGCCAAGCTCCAAGTCTAAAGGAAGTGGTTCCTGGTTTCCTTCGGTAAATGGTTTGAGTTGAAACCCAAGATTGTTTATTACCGCAGAAGCCGAAAAGTTTGAACCTGGCACATGATAATTTACGCCCAAATCTAAGGCCAAAGCAGAGGAATAATAACGATCCAATGCCGAGTAAATTGTCTTTAAACTTCCTCCGACACGTAGTGAAGAGTCAGACAAAAAACTTCGTGAATAATACAGATTGAAGGAATATTCTTGAGCATAGAAATTTCCAAGAATTTCACCCTCAGCGTTGGCGCGGATAAACTCTCCGTAATTCATGTAATAAATCCCTGCACCGACGGTGCCAATATCATCCAAATGATAGGCATAAGAGGCATACCCGTAATTAATATCAGAAATATAATTGGTATAATTAATGGCAATATTATGATGCATCTCTTTTCTCAGGAGCGCCGGATTATAATATGCCATATTCAAATCATTATCGTACAAAGAAATATTGCTTCCACCAAGCGCTGCAACTCTGGCAGAATTTGGCATTTCAAGAAATTCAAAAGTATTATCACCGCCAATTTGCGTAAAGCCGGTAATTGAAAAGCTGAGGAGCCCTAAGGCTATTATTAGTTGTTTAAACATAATGTCAATTTAAGGCAAAACTAAAAAATATTGTCAATAGAACGCACTTTTATCATTTTTAGTGTTTGAAATCATCCAAATTCCACGCTTGCAAAAAGTCCTCCAAAAAAACCTCCATTTTACGATGCCTGTTGTCTGCAATCGCTTTCGCAGTTTTGGTATGTATTCTGTCTTTTAGCAGTAACAATTTTTCATAAAAATGGTTGATGGTCGAATTTGTATTTTCTTTATAGGCTTCAACATTACTATGCATTTTGGGCTCAATGTCCGGATGATACAGCCATCGGTTATATTTTCCTCCGAAAGCAAAAGTTCTTGCTATTCCAATAGCTCCAATGGCATCTAATCGATCTGCATCGCGGACAATATTGCATTCCAGACTTGCCTCTTTATCGGCCACACCAGCACCACGGCATGAAATTAAAGGGATTTCATGAATTTGTTTTGTGTACATGTATCAAAATTAGGGATTTTTGTCAATCATGCATAATGTCTATAAGAAAACGGCACACTAAAAAAAAGCGCAACCTGTCCGGCTGCGCTTTTTAAATTAATTAAATTCAATTTAAAACTCAGATTCATCAATTGTAAATCCAAGATTTCGCAATTGGTTTTGAACGTTTATTTGTTCAACTATACGATTTTTGCTTTCTGAATTATCACATTTGTCATAATATGTTTTTGCTTTGCTGTAGTTCCCCAAAATTTCATAACACATACCAATACATTCGTTAACGTCAGGGCTGTCTTCTTTTTGCTGAATTTCCAAATACATCGTGTACAATTCCTTTAATTTTCCATCATCAGCTAAATCTTTCAAATCACGTTTATATTGGCGAAATTCTTTTCTCAAGTCTCTGTCTTCAGGTTTTATTTTTGGAAAATCGTATTTATAGGAGGTTTTAATTGCATTGAAACGAAACCTGAATGAATGTACAAAATAATCCGTAAGATTCGGAATAAATGCACTTGGGCTTTTTACAGAAGCCTGTTTCATAATTTTTTTATCTTCATCGGACAAGACCTTGCTAAATGGTATTTTCACAACTTCCTCACCGGTTTCAACATCAGTTATCACAACATTTCCCACAACATTTCCCATGCTTTTTTCACTAAATTCATAATAAACAAACGGAAGACTATCTGAAGCCTCAGCACCTGACTTTTCATCATAAGATTTCTCATGACTTGTAGTAAAACTGTAATCGCCGGAGATTATATAAGTTGCTTCATCTTTATTTTCAGTTGTGCTATAAAGATTTGTTTTCATCCAAGGATTAAAAGACGGCAGATTGTGGTCAAAAGCAAGGCCTTCAGCTAGCAATCCTTGATACATTTCTTTCTGGAAATCTTCACTTAAACTATTGTTTATTTTTTCTTGTGTATTATCTGTTAGTGGCATGACATAGATTGGGCCACCTTTTTCTAAAATAAGTTCAGGCATTTGAAGTTTATATGTTTCTAAATCCTGCGCCATGAGTTTGCCTGTCAGTAAAGTACAGACAATAATTATAAAAATATATTTTGTGGTTTTCATAATAATCTGTTTTAATTATTTACAATTACAAGTTTAAAATCTCTAGTATTCCATGACATCTGAGTTACGACAAGATTTTTATCGTCTTTATTAGGCATGCGTAACCAGATGTATGACCATTCTCTGACTTCCGGTTGAAAATAAAACTTCATATCTCCGTTACGGTGAAAATACTTGCCAGTTTCTATATTGATGATTGCCACGTAACGAGTTGTTGTACCATCATCATTTAAAACAGTTATATTATCAAACCGCCATCTTGTATAGATATTGAGGTTATAAGGATCAAAAGCTTCATCGCCTACATCAAATTCAGTATTTACAACTCGTTCCGGCTTTTCAAATTTTGGATTTGCTTTTGTGACAAAAATAAATCATGTTATACAGCATAATTTATGCGAATATAATAACTCGCATTATTCATCGCGTTTATTAAAAATAGCTTGTAACTTACTAACATTTAGGTAAATACAACCTATTCTCTTAAATAATGTAGGATAAATAAATGAAGTAACGCTTTTGTTATTAGCAGCTGTTCCTGACAATTTGTTATCCATTCCCATATTTGGCTTCCAGAGCCTCCATTATTTTGTAAACAACCGGGCAAGTCTCGGTGCTTTTCAGGCTTAAGACTAAAATCTGTTGGAAATTCACTTTATCCGTATGTGGATATTCCCGGCATGCTTTGGGTCTGGCATGATATGCCATACAATAATTGTCATCCATAAGAAACGGGCATGGCATGGATTGAAACACGTAATCTCCATCTTCATCCTGTTTAAGGTATGTTGCCGTAAAGTCTTTAGGTTTTATGCGCAGATATTTTGACAGTCTGCTAATATCGTGATTGTTAAACATTGGTCCCAGCGATTTACAACAGTTTGCACATTGCAGGCAATCTGTATCAGAAAAATAGCGATGATGAAGGTTATGCACAAATGCATCAAGCTCTTGTTTTCTGATTTTTTTAAGCGATTTTATTAACAAGCGAAATTTGTTTTTATCTCTATTCGCGAGTTCGTTTAAATCGTTTAACGACATTTCGGTGAATATATCCATAGCGTCCTGTGCGTTTAGGATTAAATTGCGAGATAAATACTCCTGCAATAACAATTACAATTCCCAATACTTTTCGATCAGTAATAAGCTCACCCAAATAGAAATAGGAAAATATAATAGTAAAAACGGGGATAATATTCGTAAACACATTTACCTTACTGATATCCATTTTCTTGAGTGCAAAAGTGTACATAAAATATGCAATGGAAGTTGCGAAAATACTGAGCTTAATAATTGGCACCAGAGCTTCCCACACCAACCCTGTTGTCACAAAATCCTGATAATCTAAAACAAAAAACAACGGGATAAATAAGAAAATCCCAATGAGATTTTGATACAAAACCAAATTCAAGACTGAATATCGGGAACTCACGCGTTTAATGAGGACAGAATAAACGACACCGGCAATTACCGATGAAAACAAGAAAATAAGTCCTTTCCAGGAAACGGCAAATTCAGCATTTCGCCCCATAACAAGCAACGAAATTCCACCCAGCGAAACCACAACTCCAATTAAATTGTACCCTGACAATTTATCTTTTAAAAAAATAGCAGCGGCAAAAGGAGTAAAAAGCGGTAAAGTAGATATTATAACTGCAGCCACAGCCGGTGAGACCAAACTTATTCCATAGGTTTCACCCATAAAATAAATAAAAGGTTCACAAAAAGCCATAACAAAAATCAGTATGCGATCCTGCTTTTGAATTTTTTTTAATCTTTTACTGAAATATAAATACGGGAACAAAAACGCACTGGAAATCAAGAGCCTAAAAAGCACTACACTCACAGGTCTATATGTCTCAAGTGCTTGCTTGCTCCAAATAAAACTGATTGCCCAAATTAACATCGCACCAATTAATGCCACATATACGAGCGCAGGTTTCTTTTTAAAAGTTTGAAAATTCACATCGCGAAATTGCGGAAATTTATTAACTTGAGCAATGAAAAATTAAAGGAAAATATGAGAAAACTACGATTCGGTTTATTAATTCACTGTTTGTATTTTATGTTTTAAACGCCAATGCTCAATGTGAAACTCATATTGTATTTGACACAATCGTAAATGATCATATTTTAATTGATACGCTTTCCTGGGATTGTTTTGAAAATCCAAGGTTTTCAAATTGGTTTACCCAAAACTACAATGCGTATCAGGTTGATTCTGAAAGCTTATCAGAATTCTCGACAAATTGAATGTAACTGGGATGTTATTTTAAACCGAGAGAAACATCTCTCCAATGGAGAATCGCCGGGGCATGGTATAACGCATGTTCCGAGCTTTGTGCTTTCTCGTAATAATATTGAAATAGGAAGAATTGTTGAACGACCGGAACAAATTCTTGAAATAGATTTATGCAATCACATAAAAAACAACCCATAACTTCTGACACCTAACCCTTGTCAAGTCGGGTCTGCATCAATAAATATCCGTAAAGGCCTACCTGCACTTGACTGACTAAATCCAGTGACAATTTTATGTAAGTTTCGTTTGTATTGATTCTGATTTTTACTTTTCGGAATTTTGATCTGAATAAAACGTTCGTGCAATTTTCCCTTTCGCTCGACAATAGGAGTTGCTGGTTCGCTTACCATTTTGCCGAACTCTCGTGTTAAGTCACGATATAAAAGGATGGTTCGCTTTTCCAAATCGTAAGGATTGGCACTTTTTAAATGGATATTTATCAGATGTACAAATGGTGGATAATACAGTGCTTCGCGTTCCTGCAATTCATTGTTAATCATTGTTGAAAATTCGTGTGCTTTCAGTGCATTTAAAATGGGATGTGTTGGGAAAGCAGTCTGAATCAGAACCAATGCATCGTCCATATGTCTTCCGGTTCGTCCGCTGACTTGTTCAAGCATTTGATAACCTCGCTCAAACGCTCGAAAATCAGGATAATTCAACATCTGATCGGCATGCAATACAACAATAAGTCGAACATTTTCAAAATCAAGTCCTTTTGTCAACATCTGTGTTCCTACCAAAATTTGTATTTTCTGTGCCGTAAAATCCTGAATAATTCGATTATATTGTTTGGGACTTTTCAGGCTATCCTGATCAAATCTGGAGATCCCGGCATCAGGAAACATCATTTGTAGTTCTTCCTCAACTTTTTGAGTGCCAAATCCAAAATAACCGAGATCTGTACCACCACATTCGGGACATTTAGCGGGCATTTCAATACTATGTTGACAATGATGGCATTTTAATTTTCCATCTTTTTTATGATACGTCAAATGTACAGAGCAATTCGGGCAAGAGGCAGTCCAGCCGCAAACTTTACAACGGATTAATGGAGCATAACCTTTGCGATTCCGCAACACAATAACCTGTCCATTTCGTTTTAATACTTCACCAATTTGTTGCAATGTGTCCGGATGAAAGTCGCCCTCCATGACTTTACGTTTTCGGGCATGATAGGTATCCAGGATTTTTATTTTCGGTAAAGGAAAATCCTGATAACGTGAATAAAGCGAAATAAAATGATATTTCCCCTTATATGCATTAAGCCATGATTCAGCAGATGGCGTTGCTGATCCGAGCAAAACATTGGCATCGGTTTTGTGTCCTATCATCACAGCCATATCGCGCGCATTGTACCGAGGCGCAGGATCGTGTTGTTTAAAACTGGCATCATGTTCTTCATCCACAATAATCAGTCCCGGATTTTTCATTGGTAAAAAGATGGAAGAACGTGCCCCTACGACCAAAGCCGCTTGTCCGCTTTGCGTATTTTCCCATAATCTCAGGCGAGATTTTCCGGTAAATTTACTGTGAAAAATTTCGGCAATTCCACCAGTGCTATCATTAATTCGATTAATAATTTGTGTTGTCAATGCTATTTCTGGCAGGAGATACAGCACCTGTTTTCCTTGGTTTAACACGGATTTAATCAAATGCAAATAAATCAAGGTTTTTCCACTGGATGTAATTCCGTGTAACAAACAGACTTTCTTTTGATTAAATCCATTTTGAATTTCCTGACATGCCACTTTTTGCGCTTTATTAAGCTCAGGAAGTGCTGTAAAATCGGGATTAATGGATTGATTATCAACAATGCGTTCCTTCTCCCGCAATAATTTTTCGCCGATGAGTGTATTTAAAGCAGATTTCCCGACTGCCAGTTTTTCTTTGAGTTTTCGGGTGGGCAATTCCTCATTCACAGAAAAATATTTCAAAATGTTTTTTCGAGCCGGCGCTCTTTTAGAATCATTTAAGCGAGCTATAATTTGATCACTTGAAACGTTTCTACAAATAATTTTTTCGCGCGCTTGCACTGATGAAATATACTTTGCATTCAAATTGTTTTCTTCGGCAAGTGCTATTAGTGCTTCACCTATTTTTTTCGCGCCAAAATTTTGTATGGCATGGTTTATTTGTAGTGCGTTATTCACATTCAATTGGTCTCCTAAAAACGCTGCTTGCTTTGGAAGTTTTTCAGGATTTGGGATATCAGCCCAAGTATCATCAAAGTTTCGATAGTATCCCGGCACCGCAGCTTTGTAAACTTCGCCCGGTGTACAATGATAATAAAATGCCATCCACTCCCATAGCTCAAGTGTTTCCTGAGTAACAAATTCGTGATTATCCGGTGCCAATAAAATTGATTTTAATTTGTTAAGGTTAGTTCCATCAGCATGAATTTCCCGAACAATTCCTGTGTAAATTCTTGATTTTCCTAGTGGGACAATCACTCTGCTTCCTTTACAGACAATATCCTGCAAACGCTCAGGTATCCGATAAGAATAGTAAACCGGAATCGGAATTGGCAAGATAACATCAGCAATCATAAAGGATACATTTATAGATTATTGCTTAAGGGGCCTTCTAATAATTCTTTTCTTTCAAGAAACAAATTTAATGAATAA
>CAYOUD010000010.1:0-24153 GCA_964407055.1 uncultured Bacteroidales bacterium
ATTGTTTTTATAAAATTATCAAAGAAATTTATTAATTTTGTGGGAATTATGATTCCATTAGTCAAAAAAATATGCGCTTTTGTTTTGTGCTTGTGTCTGATTTCATTTGCACAGGCTCAATCTGTTGGCTTGGTTTTAAGTGGTGGTGGGGCAAAAGGATTGGCTCATATTGGCGTTATTCGCGCATTGGAGGAGAATAACATTCCAATTGACTATATAACTGGGACTTCAATAGGAGCAATTATTGGTTCTTTATATGCAATGGGATTTTCCCCGGATGAAATGGAGGCAGTTTTTCGTAGTCCGGAGTTTTACGAGTGGTACAACGGAAAAATTAACGATAAATATACCTTTTATTACAAGCGATATGATGAGAAGCCCGATATGGTGAATCTGAGTTTAGACCAAGTTGATTCAACCCTTAGTTTCGTGCTACCCACAAATTTAGTTGCTACTCAGCCAATGGATTTGGCATTTCTTAAAATATTTACGCGTTATTCTGCACTTGCAGATTACGATTTTGATAATCTATTTGTTCCTTTTCGGTGTATGGCCACCGACGTTTATAATAATCGCGGCGTGATGCTAAAAGACGGTGATTTGGGTATGTCTGTGAGGGCATCCATGACTTTTCCTTTTTATTTTCGACCTATTAGCATAAACGGCAACTTGTTATTTGATGGCGGCATAGTTAATAATTTCCCTGAAGATGTGATGCGCGAAGAGTTTAATCCGGATATAATTATCGGGAGTAAAGTGGCAACGGTTACCCAAAAGCCTCGCGAAGACCAGGTTTTGGTGCAGATAGAAAATATGATTATGGCGGTAAATACACGGTACGAAATTGCTCCTGAAGATGGAATCCTGATTGCCAATGACTTTGCCAATATTTCTTTGTTGGATTTTTATAAACTGGATTATCTCCATGAAGCGGGATACAATAGCACCATGTTATTGATGGATTCAATTAAAGGTCGAATTCCCAGAAGAACATCAATTGATTCCCTTGATGCTGCCAGAAAAGATTTTCAGGAATTATTGCCCGAGTTTCTTGTCGATAATATTATCATTGAAGGCGTGAATATGCGTCAGAAAACCTATATCAGGAAAAGTTTGAAACAAAATAAGAAGTTGCTGAGTTTTGATGAATTAGAGACAGCATATTATCGTTTAATCGCTGATAATCACATCGAATCGGCTTTGCCCATTGCAACATTCAATAAAGAGACCGGTTTTTTCGATTTGCTTTTGCAGGTCAATCAGGAGAAACCGTATCATGTGATGTTTGGTGCAAATGTATCTTCAGCATCCGTAAATCAAGGTTTTGTGGGCGTTGAATATAAGTTGTTAAAACGTCGGGCAAATTATTTGCTTGCCAATATCCATTTCGGAAGATTATATACTTCTTTTCAGGGATTATACCGAATCGATTTTGCAGGAAAACTGCCCTTTTATATCCAATCCAGTTTGGCATATAACCGGTGGGATTTCTTTAAAAGTAGTCCCAGATTGCTGTTCCTTGATGCCACCCCATCTTATCTTATCCAAAATGAGAATAATGTGAGATTTGATTTTGGGTTTCCAACAGGTTCTAAATCAAAACTGGAGTTTGGTGGCGCATATGCCCGTATGTCAGATGAATATTATCAGACAAATAACTTTTTGCAAACAGATACTGCGGATATTACTAAGTTTGATTTAATCACTGCGCATTTGCGATTTGAGCGAAAAACCTTGAATCATAAATTATATCCGACAGCCGGATTACTTGACCGGATTGATTTGAGATACATTCGGGGAAAAGAAAACCATTATCCAGGAACAACATCTGCACAACAAGAGGCATATGGAAATCAGCATGGATATTTTTTGCTTAATTTGCACCACGACAGATATCATAAAGTCAACTCACATTTTACCATCGGAACATCCCTTGAGCTTGTCGCCTCTAATAAAACGTTTTACCGAAATTATATTTCCAGTTTGTTGTCTGCAAGTGCATTTTCACCAACACCGCATTCTCAAACACTTTTTTTGAAGAATTTTAGGGCAAATGCTTATTCCGCTTTTGGCGTGAAGCAAATTGTGAGTTTTACTGATAATCTAAGTTTAAGAGTGGAGGGATATTCCTTTATCCCATTTTGGGAAATAAATTTCGAGGAATCTGAGCCACAGGTGTTTATTCCATATTATGAGTCAAATCAAGCAAATATTCACTTTATTGCAAATGCAAACTTGGTTTTTCATACTCCAGTGGGTCCGGTTTCTTTCAGTATTAATTATTATGATGAAGAAAGAAATAAATGGTTTTTCTTATTTCATTTCGGTTACGTTCTGTTTAACGAGCGAGGAATTGATTAATCCAATATTTCAAACGTAAAATGACTTTCTAACATTTCTTGATAATCTTCGCCGGCTTCTTTCATGTCCTCATCATCAGTTTCATAAACCCAAATAATTTCTAATTCGTTCGTATTTTCACGAAATTGCTGAAGCAAACGATATATTTGCTTTGCTGATGCTGTATTAAAGTATTCGAACGCTAACCGGAGTTTCATAATGGATCCCATATTTATTTCCGCTTCAATTTTCGACCATAAATCAGCATACCATGCCTGGGGGTTCTCCTGAATGGAACGCCCGATAATGCTTAAACAATTTGAAGATGAATCGAAGTTTACTGCCGGGCTGTTACTTGATGCTTTTATTTTAAACATGAATTCCTGTTTTAATAAGTAAATAAGTTTTGTTTTGCCATGGTATAATATGGTATTCCGGCCCATCATCGCTTTTTTGCTTAATGCTTAATAGCCCGGTTCCTTTTCCATTGCTTTGAATGCGCTGCTTTATTGTTTGTTTTATTTCTGCCGGATTAAGTTTTTCGATGATTGAAAATTCAGTTATTATTCGGGTTTGATCGATCTCGTTAATTTCATTCAAGAAATTTAACTGGTATTGAGCGAATTGGTTGTTGTTATTTTTTTGAACACTAATCATGAGATTTTTGGTGTCTGAGCAATGTTTACTGATATTCTGTGCTAATTCAATAAAAATGTACAGCAGCCGTTTTTGGCTTTGTCTGCAAATATTTTGCTGACTTAACCATAATTCAAATTTTTCGATTGCATTATCTGTTGTAATCAAATGCAAGCATGATTTATCCGGTGACGAAACTGAATATCTTTTGGTGATATGGTCAAATAAATTCGGCATCAGGCTTTTAAGTACTTGTCATAAATGTGCTCGTGTTTGTAGTTTTCAATCGCGGAAATTGCCTGTTCGGGATTGTTTTCAACCTGATATAATTTCCTGTATGATGCATTGGCAAAGTTTTCTTTGTACATGCGTTCAAAAAATACAAGCATCTCGTCAAAAAATCCATTACCATTTAATATCACAATGGATTTGTTGTGATATTGTAATTGTTTTAAAGTAATTACTTCAAGCAGCTCTTCCATCGTTCCAAATCCGCCGGGTAAAGCCAAAAATGCTTCTGAGCGGTTGCGCATTACATCTTTTCTGGTTTTCATGTCGGGCGTGATGATTTGCTCATTATCCACATCTGAAACAACACCTTCAATTCTGAGTTTTTCAGGTATAATGCCTATGCTTTTACCTCCATTATCACGAGTACTTTGAGCGAGACGACCCATTAATCCAATTTTACCGGCGCCATATATCAGGTTATGTCCGGATTTTCCGATAACTTCCCCACAACGCTTTGCAAGTTTATAATAGCTGGCATCCAAATCTTCACTTGAACCACAAAACACACAAATATTCATTTACTATGACATTTTTTTGACGTTCTACTTGACAAATATAGCGAATCATTTAAGAAAATCTGAGGAATGAAATTGAGCTTATTAACATTTTAAAACGTTTATTTGCTTTCATTCAAAGCGTTTAGGCTTTTACTTTAATGTTTTTGTGAATTTTGTGTGGTTTTTTATTTTAATTTCCTCGTAAATCCACGTGTAAACTATCCTTTGAAGCTATTTAATGATGAGCTCATTGATTCTTTTGGTAATTTTTATTGAAACTAAATAAGCTGATTTAAAAGTAGTAAAAAATCGTAATTATTAACAATTCAAACGATTAAATTGTTAATAAGTCTGACAAACGAGAATCACATCTCGATCCCATTTTTTAAAATAAATTTAAATTGGGGGAAAATCGGAATCGGGTTTTGTCACTCGGTAAAAAAATCGTACTTTTAATAACTTTTTCGGAAATGAAAAGGTGGTGAGAGTTCGAAATAAAAAAAGACAGTTCGTATTTGAAAATGATTGACTAAGGATCTGTAACGTTTTTTTCGTCCTTAAAGTTCTGTAAATAAAATAAATGTGTTTTGAATAGTTTTTTGCGTGAATTACATTTGTCAAAGAAAATATTTTTCACAATTTGCTGTTGAAAACCTTGAGTAACGAATGATATAAATGAGATTTATTATATGGTAAAAACTGTTGAAATAGCATGGAAGGAATGCCTCCAAATTATCAAAGATAATGTGTCGAAGGCAAGCTATCGCACATGGTTTGAGCCGATTGTGCCTTTGAAGTTGGATGATGACGTGTTGACGATTCAGGTTCCGAGTACATTCTTTTATGAATTTCTTGAGGAGCAATATATTGATTTGCTGCGCAAGACATTGACAAAAGTAATTGGAGCAAGAGTAAAGCTGGAATACCACGTAGTGATGGGTGATAACGGGTACAATAAGCAAGCTTACACCGTTAAAATGCCGACCAGTGGGAAACCAAATTTATATAATCGGCCACTGCATCTGCCTGTTGATAAGGAAACTGCATCCATTAAAAATCCGTTCATTATTCCCGGATTGAAAAAAATGCATGTTGACCCACAACTCAAACCCGAAAATTCATTCGATAATTTTGTTGAAGGGGAGTGTAACCGGCTCGCCAGATCTGCAGGGTACGCAGTTGCAAGTAACCCCGGAGGTACCGCCTTTAATCCGCTTTTTGTTTATGGTGCAAATGGGCTTGGTAAGACACATTTGGCGCAAGCAATCGGCATCGAAGTGAAAAGACACCTCCCAGAGAAAATTGTGCTTTATGTCGATTCATCTCGATTTCAAACCCAATACGCTGAAGCAATACGCAAAAATAATCGGAATGATTTTGTGCATTTTTATCAAATGATTGATGTTCTTATCGTGGATGATGTCCAATACTTTGCAACAAAAACCGGAACTCAGGATGTCTTCTTCCACATTTTTAATCATTTGCATCAATTAGGCAAACAGGTAATTCTTACATCTGATAAATCACCCGTTGAATTACAAGGGTTGGATGAGCGCTTGTTGAGCCGTTTTAAATGGGGACTCTCAGCAGATGTTCAGGAACCTGATTTTAAAACTCGTATCGAAATCCTGAAAAAGAAATCCTATCAGGATGGAATTTCTATTGACGACGAAGTACTGGAGTATATTGCTTCACATATTACATCAAATATTCGGGAACTCGAAGGCGCTTTGATATCAATTCTCGCTCAATCAACGCTTAATCGGAAAGAAATTACACTGGAGCTTGCTAAGCAAATGATTGATAAGCTCGTGAAAAATTCACGACGCGAAATTTCCATTGATTACATTCAAAAGGTCGTCTGTAATTATTTTAATATGAGTGTTGAAAAGCTGATTTCCAAAACCAGAAAACGTGAAGTTGTTCAGGCTAGACAAATTGCAATGTATTTCGCAAAAAGTATGACAAAATCATCCCTCGCATCAATTGGTGCAAATATCGGGGGAAAAGACCATGCTACAGTTTTACATGCCTGCAAAACCGTCAATAATCTTATGGATACAGATAAACGATTTAAATCTTACATTGAAGAAATTGATAAGAAGTTGAAAATGTGAAAAATATTAAAGAGGCTTCGGTCTCTTTTTTTTTGATAACTTGCGGTTTTACGGTTTTATTATCTTTGCTGTTTAATGAATTGAAAAATTATGATTTGGGTACTATTAACTATCTTGTCAGCAACAGGAATCTTTGTCTTTTTTAAGTTGCTTGATAAATATAAATTGCCAAACTTAAATGGTATTGTTATTAATTATTTGGTTGCCGGATTATTAGGCTTTGCAATCTCTCCAAATCGTTCATTGGTAACAGAAATATTTCAAGCATCATGGGCACCACTGGCAATAATAATTGGGGTCTTATTTATTCTCATGTTTTTTGTCATTGGCTATTCTTCTACCGTAAGTGGAATGTCGCTGACAACACTGGCAAGCAAAATGTCAGTTGTAATCCCCATTCTGTTTTCAATTATTTATTTTGGAGAACCGGTTACTAACATTAAAGTCTTTGGTTTAGTTTTAGCTTTAGTGGGTTTGGTTTTGGCTGTGTATAAAAAACGAAAAGACGGAAAAATCAGCAAACAATTTTGGGTGCCTATCATCCTGTTTATTGGTATGGGATGTGTGGATTCTCTTGTGAAATTTGCCCAAGAAACCCATATCAGTGACGAAATTTCCGGAGTGTTTACAGCACTATTATTCTCTGTTTCATTTTTAGTTGGGGTACTCATTATGTTATCAAAACCAAAAACGTTCAAAGCATTTAAAAACCCACGACTTATCCTTTTGGGTACAGGCTTGGGTATTGTTAATTACGGCTCCATTTATTTCTTAATTAGAGCTCTGAATTCAAAAGTGTTTGATAGTTCCGTTATTTTTGGAATTAATAATATTGGGATCATTGCCTTGTCAGCCTTAATCGGTTATGTCTTTTTCAAGGAGCGATTAACTCGCTTGAACTGGATTGGCCTGATTGTCTGTATTGTGGCAATTGCAGTATTGTATATTACGAAATAATGAGTGATAATAGCGATATATACAAAAGCATAAAAACAAAATCCGATGGTTATTTTAAAGACCGAGGCAGTAAGTTTCATGCCTTTGCGTTCCCTGTAAAAACCGACGAAGAGGTAAAATTTTATCAGGACGAATTACGAAAATCATACCACGATGCCAGACATCATGTTTATGCATTTGTTTTGGGTGCTGATAGGAAAAATTATCGAGCAAGTGATGATGGTGAGCCTGCAAATTCAAGTGGAGCACCCGTTTTGGGACAAATTCGATCCTTTGAATTAACCAATGTGTTGGTTGTGGTTGTGAGATATTTCGGTGGAACCAAACTAGGTGTGCCAGGATTGATTAATGCCTATAAAACAGCTGCTTATGAAGCCTTGAGCTCGGCGAATATTGAAATACATTATCAGATGAGATATTTTAAAATCCGCTTTGATTATCCAATCATGGATCAGGTGAGTCGGTTGATAAATGAGGCAAACCTCGAAGTCGTTAATCGTGATTTTGCCGTGGATTGTAAAATGGAACTTGGAGTTAGATTGCGGGATGCGGATAATATCATTCAGCGATTTGATGATGCACACGAAATTGATTTGACTGTCTTATGAAAAAACGATTTGCACGATTTGTACTTAAATTATTTGGATGGCAGATATCTCATCAATATCCTGATATGAAAAAATCAGTCTGTATTATGGCACCGCATACCAGTATGTGGGATTTTGTGTGGGGGAAATTATTTTTCTTGACACAAGAAATTAAGCCGAGAATACTCATGAAATCAGAAATGTTTACCTGGTATTTAGGCCCTTTAATGAAAGCGTTGGGCGGTGTGCCGGTATATAGAAATCATCCCATAGGGCTTGTTGGACAAATGCTGAAATATTTTGAAGAAGCAAATGAGTTTACACTTGTAATTACGCCTGAAGCAACTCGTAAACCGGTTGAAAAGTGGAAGACCGGGGCGTTGCGTATTGCAAAAAAAGCAAATGTCCCCTTAGTGCTCGGGAAAATGGATTATAAGACGAAAACAATGGGTTTAGCAAACGTATATGAAACCATCCCAAATGATTCTAATTTCATCAATACCATAAAAAAAGATTTTGTGGGCGTTATTGCAAAGTACCCAGAAAAATTTAATCCTGATTATGAGCAATAAACTAAATGTACGATTGTTTCAAGCCGATTTAAAATGGCAGGCTGCGAATGAGAATATACAAAAGTTGGTCGATATGGCTGATGAACTTTCAGGCGTTGATTTATTAATTTGCCCCGAAATGTTTACGAGTGGATTCACTATGGCTGTGCAAAATGTTGCCCAAGTCTGGCCGGGAGAATCTGTTAATGCATTGCAGCAACTTGCCGATAAGTCGGATACTGCAATTATTTGCTCTTTGGGTATCCGTGACCGAGAAAAATATTATAATCGGTTGGTGTTTTTTAAACCAAATGCCAATCCTGATTATTACGACAAGCGGCATCTGTTTACAATGGGAGAGGAGCATCACTATTATTCTGCAGGGACCAAGCAATTGGTTTTGGAGTACAAAAATTGGAACATCATGCCTTTAATTTGCTACGATTTACGATTTCCGGTTTGGAGTCGAAATACCCATGATTATGATTTGTTAATCTACGTTGCAAATTGGCCAGATTCCCGTCGCGATGTTTGGCAAACCTTACTGAAAGCACGTGCATTGGAAAATCAGTGTTTTGTTGCCGGAGTGAATCGGGTTTGTAAAGATGGTATGGGGCTTAATTATGCCGGTGATAGTGTGCTGATCGATGCCAAAGGACATAATGTTGCATCCTGTGTTGATTATCACGAAACAAGTTGCGATGTCCAAATTGATAAATCAGAACTTGCAGCCTTTCGTGAAAAATTTCCTGTGTTGAAAGACGGGGATTCGTTTACCATCCTTCCGTAAAACTTTAACCTGCATTATTCATGCCATTCCCTTTGTGCAGATTTAAATCATCTAAACCCGCAGTCATATTTTTATATTTCAAGGGTTTTACCTGCATTATTCATGGAATTCCATGAATAATGCAGGTAAGGTAGTGCCTGTACGAAAACCTCCCTCTATGATAAGAAAACGTCAAATATAAGGTGCTATATTGATCCGTCAGCCGACGCAGAAATACTTTCGAAGTTTCTGTAAATAAGGAATCAGCCGGCTGGCGGATGACTGTTTCAGAAACGAGAATAACGTAATATTTGGCGTTTTCTTGCAGCCACTAGGTAAGATAGTCATTAAGCTTATCAAACAATACTTTTGATTCAATAGGTTTTGGGATGTAATCATCAAATCCATAACTCATCAATTTACGTTTGTCTTCTGCCATGACAAAAGCAGTTTGGGCAATGATTGGTATGTTGCTGTTTATTTTGCGAATTTCATACATTGCTTCTACACCATTGACATTTGGCATTTTTATATCCATAAGGATTAAATCGATATCATCATGAGATTTTACGTATTCAATGGCTTGCTTCCCATCTTTGGCATGTCCAATTTTGGCGCAAATGTCTTTTAAATAAATTTTTAACAATAGAAAGTTATTGTCCTCATCTTCAGCAATGAGTATATGCTTTTTACTTTTGAGATTTAAGCGTTTTGTTTTACGTTTATTGTTTGTTTTGTCAATATATGTGGTTTCGCACGGAGGCAAAGAAATATAGAATGTACTTCCATGATTTTTTTTCGATTCCAGCTTTAATTCCCCGCCCAAGAGTTGTATGAGTTGTTTGGATATCGATAATCCCAACCCCGTGCCGCTGTATTTTCTGGTTTGACTGGTTTCAATTTGGCGAAACCGCTCAAAAATTAGGTTTTGGTAATCTTCGGGAATCCCAATGCCTGAATCTTGAACGAAAATGAAAAGTTCCTCTTCTCTTGCTGCAAACCCAAATCTTATTCGGCCTGAGCTTGTGAATTTTATTGCATTTTCTAGTAAATTGTGAATAACCTGAAAAAGCCTTGTGTGATCTGTGTTCACATAGCAGGCTTTATCCGCTGTAAATTCGGCAATTAATTCCAGCCCTTTATTCGTACATATTCTGTTAAACAATTCATAAGTGTGATTAAATCCGATACGCAAATCTTTTGTGCGTTTTTGTATGCTTACCTGATTTGTCTCAATTTTGGATAAATCCAGAATGTCATTCACAATTCGCAAGAGCTGTTTTCCACTATTGATAACAATTTTGGCATAATGTGCCTTATCTTCATCCGTTGATTCATCGTCCTCAAATAATTCTGAAAACCCAATGATGCCATTCATCGGAGTTCTGATTTCATGACTCATATTTGTTAAAAACGCAGTTTTTAGTTTGTCGCTTTCCTGTGCTTTGTTTTTTGCGTCTTCAAGTGCTTTTTGTTCCGATAAAAGTTGCTTGTTTTTGTTCCTTAATTCGTTAAAATAATTGTCCAGATGATTCGTTCCAATAAGTGATAAAATTCCGGTGGCTGACAGGAAGAAATTATTTCCGATATACCATCCGTATTCAATGGAATTCGTATCGTATGCTAAAATGTTTTGTTTAAAAAGCGCAATAACGTTATATAGTATAAGTATCGAAATGAAATAAAATGTTGATTCTGCAAAATTAAAGCGAAAAATAAAACCTGACCATAACATGACGAGTATCAGCCCTGCGTAATATGACAAAAAGGCGCCTTCATTAGGTTTTGCGATGTAAATCATAGCAAGAATACCGATTTCTCCAATGAATAAAAGCGTTTTAAGCAATGGCTTGGCAAATCTTAAAAATAGGTTCGTATAAGATAAGGCAAAAACTAACAGGATGGAGGGTATGACAAACCCAAATCGGATTACCCAAATCGTTTTAAACTGGCTGGGTATCACGAAAGGATCAATAATGCCAAATAGACCGTATATTAATAGCCCGGCAATAATGCCAGCACGTGCCATCTTAGTCGTAAGACGACCGTTCTCCCCTATGTATGTTTGGTCTACCTTAAAACGCATTATAAACCTGGCTTTTCTAAGGTAAAGATAATAAATTTAATGAAAATCCTTTTGTCTTTATTTCTCAATTAAACTTTTAAGCAAAAACAATTTTCAAAACTATCTGTTAATTAAAAAAAGTACATTAAATTTATAGAAGGCCCCTTATGCTACAATATTTTTTCAAATTTCTGATTTCGATTCTGTTTATCGGATGAAGATTTGTCTTATCAGGATATTTCATTTTATGAAGTTGGTGCCGAGAGACAAATGCAAAGCCGCGCTGTGCCAGGTGTCGCACAGGCTGCTCCCAATTTCGTTAGTTATGTTGCTGCTCCTGTCAACGGAATTATAAGTTCAATGTATGTCAATGAGGGACAGACCGTGAAAAAAGGTCAGGTATTGATGGAAATTGAAAGCCTGGAATACGGACAATTACTGTCAGATTTTTTGCAAGGAAATTCGAATCTGAAATATCAGAAAAGTCGGATGGATAGAAATGAAGACCTTGCAGAAAAAGGAATTACGAGCCAAGCAGAGATGGAAGCCATTCGTGCAGAATATCAACTGGCAAAGTCAAATTCCATTGCTGTCCGTGCCAGATTGATGACTCTTGGTTTGTCTGAGCAGGAAATTGTAGCATTGAAAGAGGTTGAGCGTCTTGAACCCCATTTATTAATTCGTGCCCGGATTGATGGTGTGGTTGACCAACATTTTATTGTGTTGGGGATGCCGGTTAAAGCCTATGATAACCTAGCAATAATTATTAACACTAAGCATTTGCTTGTTAAAGCTTTTTTATCACCCGAAGATTTAAACTATGTTTCTGTGGGTGATTCTGTTAATATTACTCGTCAAAGTGATAATCAATCGGGAATAAAATCCGTCATCGCTTCAATCAATCCCGCACTTGATCGTGATTCCAAAGCCATTATTGCCAATGTGCTTATCCAAACAGATGGTAATTGGCCACTGCCGGGAGAAAATCTGAGAGTGACGTTGAAGTCTAAAGTGCCTGAACACGTGCTTGCCGTGCCGACCTCTGCCATAAGCTGGTTGGGCGAAGATGCCGTCGTTTATGTAAATGCTTCTGATAATCGGTTGGAGGTGCGTACTGTTCAAATATTAAGTTCGGATGAAAATTTCAGTTTTATTGAAAAAGGATTGATTGCCGGAGAAAAAGTGGCAACAAATGAAATTTTTACCTTGAAATCTTTGGTTCGTTTTAATGAATTTGCTGAATAATTAATGTCTGTCCGCATTGTCTGATTTCAATGTGCTTAATGTAGCGTTTTGAAATTTAGTGATTTGAGCTGGGCACGGATTTTTATCAATAAACATAAATTATGCTTAAAAAAATTATAGAATTTTCCGTAAAACAAAAATACATTGCGCTGGCTTTGGTTTTATTAATGGCCGTTACCGGATTTTTTGCATTGAGAAACATACCGATTAATTCACTTCCCGATGTGACTCCCGTGCAGGTGCTTGTCATCACAAAGGCAGGGAGATATTCCCCTTTTGATGTTGAAAAATTGGTCAGTTATCCCATAGAGAATGCCATGAACGGCTTGCCCGATGTTAAAGCGGTACGTTCCATTTCGCAATTTGGATTATCAGCCGTTACCATTGAGTTTGATGAAAAATCAGACATTTATTTTGTTCGACAATTAGTGTCTCAACGGTTGCAGTCTATTGTTGATGAGTTGCCCGAAGGTGTTTCTGCGCCACAGCTTGGCCCGGTCTCTACTGCACTTGGCGAAATTTTTCAGTATCAGGTTGTCGGCCCTTCCTATAGTCTTACTGAACTTCGAAGCATACAGGATTGGTTAATTGCACCTCAATTGAAAACAATAAAAGGGGTAACTGAAATCAATTCTTTTGGTGGTTTTGTGAAACAAGTAGAGGTTGAAGTGTTGCCGGGAAAACTCAGACAATATAATATTGGTTTGAGTGAAGTGTTTGATGCAATTTCCAATAATAATGCCGTTTCCGGTGGAAATTATCTGACATTTAATCGTGAACAATACATTATCCGCGGAACAGGTATGATTGAATCCATTCCGGATATTGAGCAAATTATTGTGAAAAATATCGAGGGAAATCCCGTTTATGTTCGCAATATAGCAAATGTTAAACAGGGCAAACAAATTCGACAAGGAGCCGTTACCCGCGATGGAAAAGGAGAGGTGGTGACAGGAATTGTTATGATGTTACGCGGAGAAAACGGACGAAAAGTGATTCAGGAAATTGAAACGAAAATTGATGATGTCAATGAGGCCTTGCCCAATGGTGTGCAAATTGAAAAATTTTATGACCAAAGTGAACTCATTTCCCGCACAACAAATACGTTAACCAAAAACCTGATTGAAGGTGGATTGCTCGTGATTCTTATTCTTCTCTTATTATTGGGAGACTTTCGAGGGGCAATTATTGTTGCGCTTGTTATTCCGCTTTCTATGCTATTTGCGTTTATTGGGATGAAAGAACTTGGCCTGGCAGCTAATTTGATGAGCTTGGGAGCTATTGATTTTGGTATGATTGTGGACGGGTCGGTTGTGATGATAGAAAATATCATCCATCGGCGACAAAAATCTGACGGAAAAGGCGGAAATGAACTCATTATGGATACCGCCAAAGAAGTTGCTCGACCAATATTTTTTGGAGTGCTAATTATTCTTGTCGTTTATATTCCGGTTATGACTTTTAGTGGTATGGAAGGAATTTTATATCGCCCGATGGCAATTACCGTCGGACTCGCTGTGTTTGGATCATTATTGCTGGCTTTGGTTTTTATTCCTGCAATGATGAGTATTCGTATCAGCCGAAAAAAAACTAAAAAACCGAAACCTGAAAATTGGTTAATTCGCCGATTGAGGCCCGCTTATGAAAAAGCACTAAGCGTGACTTTGGAACATAAATGGAGAACTGTCGGAATTGCCGGAGCAGTATTTTTGTTGAGCATGTTTTTGATGACACGAATGGGGACGGAATTTTTGCCGGAGCTTGATGAAGGTTCAATTTTGGTAGAAGAAGTTCGTATGCCAAGTGTAACGCTTGAGGAAAGTGTTGAAAAAGCAAATGAATTGGCGGCACGGCTAATGGCAAATATCCCTGAAATTAAAACCGTTGTTCCGAAAACCGGTCGTTCTGATTTAGCAAATGATTGGATGGGAGTTCATCAAACGGATGTATGGATTTTGCTCAAGCCAGAAAAATCATGGCGTGATGGAATGAAAAAAGCGGATATTGAACGGGAAATTCAGCCCTATCTGGAAAATGAGCCCGGATTGTCTTATAATTTTACTCAGCCTATCGCTATGCGTGTAGATGAGTTAACCAGTGGCGTTAAATCGGATTTGGCAGTAGTAATTTATGGTGAAGATTTGGATAGTTTATCTGCTATCAGTAAGCGAATTGCTGCGAAACTCCCGGAACTGAAAGGCACAGAAAACTTTTTTGTTGACCAGCCAGTCGGACAACCATATTTTACAATAGAGGCAGACCGAGAAGCTTTGGCAGCATACGGGCTTAACGTCCAAGACGTTCAGCATGTGATTGAGGCCGGTATTGGTGGGAAAGCGGTTAGTTCGATTTTTGAGGGACAACGCCGTTTTGATATTCAAGTAAGATATCCTGAGAATTTACGCTCAAGTTTTGCAAGCATTCGCGATATCCCCGTTCACTTACCTGACGGGAAGGGGTTTGTGCCATTGTCTGCTGTCTCAAAAATTTCTGCACAAGAAGGACCACGTGAAATTCAGCGTGAAAACGGATGGAGACGCCTAATTGTCGGTATCAATATTCAAAATATTGATATGGGAACTTATGTGGCAGAATTGCAGCAAGTAATTAAAAATGATGTTAATGTTCCTTCCGGATATTTTTTGAATTACGGCGGTGCATTTGAAAATCAGCAACGGGCAATGAATCATATGTTGCTTATTGTTCCACTTGTCTTATTTCTAATTATCGGGCTGTTGTATCTCAACTTTAATAAGCTGAGTTACGCCTTTTTGGTTTTCTTGAACTTACCTTTAGCACTGAGCGGTGGTGTATTTCTACTTTTTATTCGTGATATGTATTTGTCGATTTCTGCAAGCATTGGGTTTATTGCACTTTTTGGTGTGGCTGTCCTTAACGGGATAGTCCTAGTGTCTCATTTGAACGAAATACGAAAATCTAAAACCAATCAAAGTTTGAAAGCATCAGTAATTGCTGGAGCATCTGACCGATTACGCCCCGTTCTGATGACAGCCTTGGTGGCATCGCTGGGTTTTGTCCCGATGGCGTTTAACACCGGGCCCGGTTCAGAAGTGCAATCTCCGTTGGCAACTGTTGTAATCGGTGGGTTAATAACATCGACTTTGTTGACTCTGTTTGTCTTACCGACTATTTATCATTGGATGGAGAGTCGTAGTGCGAAAAAATCGGCCGATTAAAATTGAATCGATATGTAGGCGTTTGCCCCGAGCAGTAGCATGTGTTGTTGGTAAAACTCTTGTGGGATTGGTAGCATTGCTGTAACATGTACCATCGGTTCAAGTCCAATGTCAAGCCGATTGTTGGGCATGTAATGAAAAACGGTGCTACTAAAGAATCCTAAGCCATTTTGATTGTAAAAATCAGTACGTGCAACCGCAATTCCTATAGACATTCCCATTTTTAATGCAAACCAATTTGTGAAATTTCGTTGCAGAAAGACTGGTAAATAAACAAACTCGGATGTTTGCTTGTGGTTCAGGTTAAGCTCAGTTGCCCGCATACTGTTTTTGGTTACATATTTAAACGTCTGATTTGTTGTTGTTAAATAACTTAATCCAAAACCAAGTGCTAATTTATCATCCATAGGATAGGAGTATGTGAACCCAATTTCCCGGGCAATTCCTTTTTCTATATATTCAGAACGATCAGGTTCACGAAACCGAAAAAACTGACTTTGCATATATCCGGTAGAAACTCTGAGTCGGTTATTTAAAACCAAACTATCCGGCTGTGTCATTAAGCTAGTAGCAAACACAGGCATGGAAAGTATGATAAGCAATAAATATGTGTTAAATAATTTCATTTATTAAAACTCGTTTTTCCTATTAACGCAGGAAATGCAAAAATCGGTGCAATTTTTTAGAAAATCTTTTAAAATTTCCTTAATTATTTATAAGTTTTCAACTGCATGGCGTTAAAAACCTTGTATTTAACAATAAAAACCATCCTGAAATATAAGTTTAAACTGACTGCTTGTTTAGACCTGTTTTAAGTTAGTATTAAGTATTGCAAAACACATAAAATTATGCTTGAAAACCATTTAATTCTGTTAATTTAGCAGTCCCAAAAATATTGCTTGGGAATGTTTTAATGAACGAATTATTTAATGTATAATTAATATCCGAACAGACATGAGTAAAACTAAGAAATTCATGACTTGCGAAGGAAACATGGCTGCAGCACATGTTGCATACATGTTTAGCGAAGTCGCATGTATTTATCCGATTACCCCATCATCCAATATGGCAGAATATGTTGATGAGTGGGCAGCAGGAGGAAGAAAAAATATTTTTAATCAAACCGTTCAGGTTGAAGAAATGCAATCAGAGGCTGGTGCTTCCGGCGCTGTCCATGGTGCACTTCAGGCTGGTGCTTTGACGTCAACATTTACTGCATCGCAGGGGTTGTTGCTGATGATTCCTAATATGTATAAGATTTCCGGTGAATTATTGCCCGGGGTTTTTCATGTGTCAGCACGGAGTATTGCAGCGCAGGCCTTATCTATTTTTGGCGATCATAGTGATGTGATGAGCACACGTATGACCGGTTTTGCAATGTTGGCTACAGGTAGTGTTCAGGAAATTATGGACATTGCGCCAATCGCGCATTTGGCATCCATAAAAACTCGTATTCCGTTCTTGCATTTCTTTGACGGTTTCCGTACTTCACACGAAATCCAGAAAGTTGAGTATTTCGAGAATGAGGATATGGCAAAACTCGTGGATATGGATAAAATAGATCAATTTAGAAAAAATTCACTGAACCCTGAGCATCCCGTAACACGTGGTACAGCTCAGAATCCTGATGTTTATTTTCAGTCACGCGAGGTTGTGAATAATTTTTACGATGAAATTCCTGATATCGTTGAATCTTATATGCAGGAAATTACAAAAATGACAGGGCGTGAGTATCATCCTTTTGGATATTATGGTGCAAAAGATGCTGAACATGTTGTGATTGCAATGGGATCCGTCACTGATACTCTGCGTGAGGTCGTTGATAATCTTGTCAAAAAAGGCGAAAAAGTTGGCCTGATTGCAGTTCACTTATATCGTCCTTTCTCAGCAAAATATTTCTTAAAAGCAATGCCGGATACCGTGAAACGTATTGCAGTGCTTGATCGTACAAAAGAAATCGGAGCAGAAGGTGAACCTCTGTATCTTGACGTAAAAAATATTTTCTACGGGAAAGATCATCAACCATTAATCGTCGGTGGACGTTATGGGTTGTCTTCAAAAGATACCACTCCTGCAATGTTGATTGGTGTTTATGATAATTTGAAAATGACTGAACCAAAAAATGACTTTACCGTTGGTATTGTCGATGATGTTTCGTTCAAATCATTGCCATTAACTCCGGAAGTTTCTGTTGTTCCAGAAGGAACTTATGAAGCGAAATTCTTTGGATTGGGTTCTGATGGGACCGTTGGTGCAAACAAAAATAGTATCAAAATTATCGGAAATACAACCCATAAATATTGTCAAGCATATTTTGCATATGACTCCAAAAAATCTGGCGGATTTACTGCTTCTCACCTTCGTTTTGGTGATCATCCAATTCGTTCCCCTTATTTGGTAACAACTCCTGATTTTGTGGCATGTCACGTACCTGCATATCTTGAGCGCTACGATATGTTGCGTGGAATCAAAGACGGTGGAATCTTCCTGTTGAACTCTATTTGGGATGCAGAAGAAACCAAAAAACGTTTGCCGGATCATATGAAGAGAATTCTGGCTGAGAAAAATATCAAATTCTACATTATTAATGCGACAGAAATTGCAGAAGAAATTGGACTTGGTAATCGAACTAATACAATCATGCAGTCTTCTTTCTTTAAGATTTCGCAGGTAATTCCTTACGATAAAGCCGTTGAAGAAATGAAGAAAATGATTGTAAAATCATTTGGTCGTAAAGGAGAGAACGTTGTGAACATGAACAATAAAGCGGTTGACCGTGGCGGAGATGTGAGCAAAGTTGAAATTCCTGCCGAATGGAAATCAATAGATTCTGAAAAATTTCATCCGTTTTCATTTGAAGATGCACCCGAGTTTGTTAAAACGGTTGCCGATGTCATGAATGCGCAAATGGGCGATGACCTTCCTGTTTCAGCTTTTGTTGGCCGTGAAGACGGTTCCTTTCCTGCAGGAACTACCAAATGGGAAAAACGCGGTATCGCTGTGAATGTTCCCATTTGGATTGAAGATAACTGTATTCAGTGTAATCAATGTGCTTATGTTTGTCCTCACGCTGCAATTCGTCCGTTCCTTCTGACTGAAGACGAACTCGAAAATGCACCGAAAGGAACTCGTGCAATTCAGGGAATCGGAAAAACCAAAGAATTCAAATTTGTCATGCAGGTAAGCCCACTGGATTGTACCGGCTGTGGTAACTGTGTAGATGTTTGTCCGGCGAAAACCAAAGCCCTTGAATTGAAACCACTTGCTACCCAAATGGAAGAAGCAGACCGCTTCAAATATATGGATGAAAAAGTGGGTTATAAAGACACGGTATTGCCAAAAGAAAAATCTGTTAAAAACTCGCAGTTTGCTCAGCCATTGTTTGAATTCTCAGGTGCGTGCGCAGGTTGTGGTGAAACTCCATACATTAAAGCAATTACTCAACTCTTTGGAGAGCGCATGATTGTTGCAAATGCAACCGGCTGTTCTTCAATTTTTGGTGGTTCTGCACCAAGTACTCCTTATACAACCAATTACAAATCAGGAAAAGGGGTTGCGTGGGCAAATTCATTGTTCGAGGATAATGCAGAGTATGGGTTTGGTATCGCTACCGGTATTGAAAAAATTCAGGAGAAAATTAAAATCTGGATTGAAGAAGCAAACTGGGATGCTGATACTAAAGCATTGGGTGAAAAATGGATTGCTTCCATGAAAGATGCTGAGACGTCTGAAGCTGTAAGTGCTCAATTGCTTGCAAAAATGGAAAGCATGGATGATGAAGCTGCGAAACAAATTGTTAAGCACAAAGATTACCTCGTGAAAAAATCTGTATGGATTATTGGTGGTGATGGTTGGGCTTATGATATTGGTTATGGTGGACTCGACCATGTGATTGCAACCGGAAAAGATGTAAATATCCTGGTACTTGATACTGAGGTTTATTCGAATACAGGTGGTCAGGCATCTAAATCAACTCCGGTTGGTGCAGTTGCTAAGTTTGCTGCCAGCGGAATGAAAAACCGCAAAAAAGACCTTGGCGCAATGGCGATGACTTATGGTGGTGTGTATGTTGCACAAGTTGCAATGGGTGCCAGCCAAAATCAGTATTTTAAAACAATCAAAGAAGCTGAAGCTTATCCGGGACCATCAGTAATTATTGCTTATGCTCCTTGTATTAACCACGGATTGAAACTCGGTATGGGTAAATCTCAGCTCGAGGAAGATCTCGCCGTTAAATCAGGATATTGGCATAATTATCGTTACAATCCATTGTTGGAAAAAGAAGGCAAAAATCCATTCCAACTTGATAGCAAAGAACCCGATTGGTCACTCTTCCAGGATTTCATCCGTAGTGAAGTACGTTATTCATCATTGATGAAAACATTCCCTGAAGAAGCAGATCGCTTGTTCAAAATTGTTGAAGAAGATGCAAAATGGAGATATAGATATTATACCAGACTTGCAAATCAAGAATAAATAACCACACTAAATACAAAAAAGCCGTTTGCATTGCAGACGGCTTTTTTATATATAGGGGACTTCTAATAATTCTTTCGCATCATGATTTTCATCGTTTTGCATAGACAATGAAATTTTTTGAAGCACTATATGAGAAACGATGAAAACCCTACGGGAACAAATTTTGTACCTTGCATCTTATTCATTAAATTTGTTTCTTGATAGAAAAGAATTAATAGAAGATTACTATACTATCTTTGTCCAAAATTACGAATTATGATAAGCCCTGAACTCATTTTTGCAATCATATTAATTATTCTTTTTGCCGATTTCTTTTTTGGCAAGTGGATATCCGTTTTGAATTACAAATGGCGAAAAAAACCGATGCCGGAATCTGTGAAAGATGTGTATGATAAGAAAGAATATCAGAAGTTTCAGGATTATAGCAAAGCAAATTTTCGGGTTGGCTTGTTTGCCTCCGTTTTAATGTTTTTCCTTACTATTTCTATGTTTATTTTCAATGGTTTTGCCTGGTTGGATGTTTTCTTGCGCCAGTATATTGATTCTGAAATATGGTTGGCTCTGGCATTTTTTGCTGTGATAGGATTGGCTTCTTTCATTGTGTCCTTGCCATTTTCAATTTATGACACCTTTGTGATTGAAGAAAAATTTGGATTCAATAAAATAACACCAAAAATCTTTATTTTTGATACAATTAAGTCGATTTTGGTTAGTGCAATTATTGGTGGGGGATTGCTTGCACTCATTATCCTTATCTGGCAAGAAACTTCAACCTGGTTTTGGTTGTTGGCATGGATACTGATTAGTTTGTTTTCAATATTTATGGCAGAATTTTATTCCTCATTAATTGTTCCGCTGTTTAATAAACAAACACCGCTTGAGAAAGGAAGCCTAAGAGATAAAATCTCTGAATTTGCTGATAAAGCAGGATTTCGTTTGGATAATGTTTTCGTAATTGATGGGTCAAAGCGCTCCACACGAGCAAATGCATACTTTAGCGGACTGGGAAAAAAGAAACGTATTGTTTTGTACGACACACTGTTAGACGAGTTTGAGGAAGATGAAATTGTCGCAGTGCTGGCACATGAAATTGGGCATTTTAGAAAGAAACATATTCGCAAATCACTTTTAATATCAACACTAAATACCGGTTTTGTTTTATTTGTTTTTGGCCTTTTTGTTGGTCAAGATGTTTTTTCGCAGGCATTGGGAGTGGAGGTGGCAAGTTTTCATATCGGAGCCATCGGATTTGCTGTCCTGTATTCTCCTTTATCAGAAATAACCGGAATTTTCATGAGTGCCTTATCACGGAAAAATGAACGGGAAGCTGATGATTTTGCTGCCCACTACGGATATGGAGAGTCTTTAATTGATGCACTCAAAAAGCTGGCTGCTAAAAATCTGTCCAATTTAACACCTCACCCGCTTATGGTGAAGTTGTCTTATTCGCATCCCCCAGTTGCGGAAAGGGTAGATTTAATTTTGAAGCGAGAAAAATAAAAAAACTGTCTGGTAAAGACAGTTTCATATGTTCATACTTTTACTTCGTGCCTAGAAACCACAGGTTTTCAGCTCTTGCAACCATTTAGTAGCACGTACTTCAGTTTTATCATCCTGATGATCCTCATCCAGCGCAAGTCCGAAGAATTTACCATTTTTTTCTGCTTCTGAACCAGTATGTTCATATCCTTCTGATGACCATTCGCCGTGAATTTCAGCACCAAGCTTTTCAAATTCATCTTTGAGAATTGCCATGCCATCCACAAAGTGATCCGGATATAAAATCTGATCGCCGAGTCCGAACAAAGCAACATTTTTTCCTTTCATAGAAATTTCCTCAAACTCCATTTGCTTAAAAAATGGTAACCATTTGTCTTTCGTGTTTGCATCTTGCCATGCATCTGCGCCAACAGTTGAGCTCCCAACAATAAAATAGTCGTATTGTTGTATTTCTTGTGAACTGAATGATGCTAAATCAAAAATATCCGCTTTATCTGCGATTAGTGCGTGAATTTTTTTTGCGGCTCTACTTACATTTCCTTGTAAAGGCCAATAAACGATTGCAATTTTTTTCATGTGTTATGTTTTTATGTTTCTACTCGTATATAACAATAGAAATGCAAAATTTGTTGACAATGAAAAAAAATAAGATAACATTCAATTTTTCAGCACTTTCCCTTGTTGTTTTCAGAAAAATGGGTACTTTTGCGGTTCGTGAAATCTATAAATATTGTCTAACTACTAAATTAACACAAAAAATTAGATGACTGAAGAAAAAAACATGGACGCTCAAAATAATGAGCAACCAGCTGAAAATCAGCAAGAAAAAACTCAATCACCTGTTGAGCCAAAAGCAGAAACAGAAGTGAATGCAGAGCCAGAATCTGCTGACGCAGAGGCCCCAAAACCTCAAGCAGAGGAATCAAAACCTCAAGCAGAAACCCCAAAACCACAGGCTAAAGCAAAAGAACATGTAAATCCTGATGCTGTTACCGATTGGGCCACACCTTCCGATGATTTTGATTGGGAAGATGGTGGTAAAAGTGACGAGGCTTATTCCAAAGATGAAATGGAAAAGCTCGAAAATGTTTATGACGGAACGCTTTCTACAGTTAATGAAAACGAAGTAATTGATGGAAGAGTTGTTAGTCTTAATAAACGCGAAATCGTTGTTAATATTGGGTACAAATCTGAAGCAGTTATTAATGCAGCAGAATTTAGGTACAATTCTGAACTCCAGCCCGGAGATGAGGTAGAGGTGATGGTTGAAACGCTTGAAGATCCTGACGGACAGCTTATCCTTTCTCACAAGAAAGCGCGCTCATTGCGTAGCTGGGAACGTGTCAACTCAGCATTTGAACATGATGAAATTATTAAAGGTTTCATTAAATGTCGCACAAAAGGTGGTATGATTGTCGATGTATTTGGCATTGAAGCATTCTTGCCGGGTTCACAAATTGATGTGAAACCTATCCGCGATTACGATCAGTTTGTTGAGAAAACCATGAACTTCAAAGTAGTGAAAATCAACCAAGAATATAAAAATGTGGTTGTTTCTCACAAAGCGCTTATTGAAGCTGAACTGGAAGCTCAGAAAAAAGAAATTATTGCGAAACTTGAAAAAGGTCAAGTCCTTGAAGGTGCAGTTAAAAACATCACTTCTTACGGTGTATTTGTTGACCTTGGTGGTGTGGACGGATTAATCCATATTACTGACTTGTCATGGGGTCGCGTACAGCATCCGGAAGAAATTGTTAATCTCGACGAAAAAATCCAAGTGGTTATTCTCGATTTTGATAATGACAAGAAACGGATTGCACTTGGCTTGAAACAGTTAACTCCACATCCATGGGATTCACTTGATGAAAATCTCAAAGTGGGTGATAAAGTTAAAGGTAAAGTTGTGGTTATGGCTGACTATGGTGCCTTTGTTGAAATCGGTCCAGGTGTTGAGGGTCTTATCCACGTTTCAGAAATGTCTTGGTCACAGCATTTACGCTCTGCACAAGAGTTTATGAATGTGACTGATGAGGTTGAAGCTGTTATTCTTACACTTGACCGCGAAGAACGCAAAATGTCACTTGGTATTAAACAACTTTATCCAGATCCATGGGCTGATATTGAAGAAAAATATCCTGTAAACTCACACCACAAAGCAAAAGTACGGAACTTTACTAATTTTGGTGTATTTGTTGAACTCGAAGAGGGTGTTGACGGACTAATCCATATCAGTGACTTGTCATGGACTAAGAAAATTAAACATCCGGCAGAATTTACACAAATCGGAATTGAAATGGAAGTTGTTGTGCTTGAGGTTGACAAAGAAAACCGTCGCCTGAGCTTAGGACACAAACAGTTGGAAGAAAATCCATGGGATGTATTTGAAACCATCTTTGGCGTTGGAAGTATCCATGAAGGAACAATTACCGACCTTAATAATAAAGGGGCTGTAATTTCCTTACCATATGGCGTTGAAGGTTTTGCTACTCCGAAACATCTTGTGAAAGAAGACGGAACTCCTGCAAAACAAGACGAAAAATTGAACTTCAAAGTTGTTGAGTTTAATAAAGATGCGAAGAAAATTTTCGTTTCTCACTCACGTATCCACGAAGATGAAAATCGTGCACAACAAGGTGGTGATCCAGCGAAAAAATCTGGCAAAAAACCCGGTGGCCGTAATGTCAATAAAATAAATGACAAAATGGAGAAAACCACTTTGGGTGATGTTGCCGGACTCGCTGAATTGAAACAGCAAATGGAAAATCAGGAGAAAGTTGCAAAAGTAGCTAAGAAAACAAAAAAAGCGGAAGTAAAGGAAACTCCTAAAGCAGAAGAGCAAAAGGAAGAAACTCCGAAAGCAGAGGCGAAAAAGGAAGAAACTCCGAAAGCAGAGGCGAAAAAGGAAGAAACTCCGAAAGCAGA
>CAYOUD010000010.1:24253-33779 GCA_964407055.1 uncultured Bacteroidales bacterium
AAAAGGAAGAAACTCCGAAAGCAGAGGCGAAAAAGGAAGAAACTCCGAAAGCAGAGGAGCAAAAAGAAGAAACTCCGAAAGCTGAACCTAAAAAGGAAGCTGCAAAAGCTGCTCCAAAAGCAGAGAAAACTGAGAAAAAAGCGCCTGCAAAAAAAGCTGAAGCGAAAGAAGAAGCTCCTAAGTCAGAAGAAAAATCAGAAGCTAAACCGAAAGCAAAGAAAGCTGCTCCAAAAGCAGAAAAAGCTGAGAAAAAAGCCAAAGAGAAATCGGATGATAAGAAAGAAGAAGCCCCTGATAAAGAATAATCAAATCTTTACTATAACCCGGAAAATTCATGCCATTCCCTTTGTGCAGATTTGAATTTTTCGGGATAAATAAAAAAAGCACCTTTCGAGGTGCTTTTTTTATGCCATAACTTTTATTATTACAAAAGCGATTCCAATGCATTTGCAACATGCTTCTCAATTCTAGATTTCAAGTTTTTGCTGTCCGCTTTTTGAAATTTGCGCCCTGTGATTTTTTCGTAAAGCTCAATATAACGTTGGCTGATTTCATTGGCTTTTTCATCTGAAATTTCAGGGAGTTGTTGTCCTGCTTCGCCCTGAAACCCGTTTTCCATTAGCCATTCGCGTACAAATTCCTTACTTAACTGGTGTTGTGCTTCTCCTTTATCAACGCGCTCCTGATATCCATCTCTATAAAAATAGCGAGAGGAGTCAGGTGTGTGAATTTCATCAATCAAATATATTTGCCCGTCTTTTTTGCCGAATTCATATTTTGTGTCAACCAGAATTAAACCATGTTTTTCGGCAATTTCAGATCCACGTTTAAAAAGGGCTAATGAGTAAGCTTCGAGTTTTAGGTAATCTTCTTCTGAAACCAATCCCTGACGCAATATTTCTTCGCGAGAAATGTTTTCATCATGTTGTCCTTGTTCGGCTTTTGTGGTTGGAGTTAAAATGGGACTTTCAAATGCCTGGTGCTCTTTCATTCCATCAGGAATCGATACTCCGCAAATATCCCGGGCTCCTTTTTTGTAGGCACGCCATGAGCTTCCTGTAAGATACCCACGTACAATCATTTCTATCGAAAACGGATTGCAATAATGTCCGATGGTTACCATTGGATCCGGAGTGCTGATTTTCCAATTCGGCACAATGTCTTTAGTCGCATCCAGAAATTCGGAAGCGATTTGATTAAGCACTTGCCCTTTGAATGGAATTCCTTTGGGAAGGACAACGTCGAAGGCAGAAATTCTGTCAGATACAACCATTACCAGCAAGTTGTTTTCAATCGTGTAAACTTCACGTACTTTCCCGTGATAAACATTTTTAACACCCGGGAAATCAAAGTTTGCATTCGTAATTGTTTTCATATTTATTTTTTTATTTGTTTTCCGAATCTTCATAAGCTTTAACAATATCATTAACCAAATTATGGCGAATGATATCTTTTCTTTCCATTTTTACAATGCCGATTCCTTTAATATCTTTCAAAATTTCCATTGCAAAAGGAAGCCCACTGTCTGATTTATGGCGCAGGTCAATTTGTGTTATGTCGCCCGTTACAATAAATTGAGATTGTTCTCCCATTCGGGTTAGAAACATTTTTAATTGGTTTTTGCTGGCGTTTTGTGCTTCATCTAAAATCGCGAAAGCATTACTGAGTGTCCGACCACGCATGAATGCCAAAGGTGCAATTTGAATGACTTGCTCCTCAAGCATTTTTTCTAGTTTTTTATAGGGTAACATGTCCAACAATGCATCGTACAGTGGTTGTAAATAGGGATCAAGTTTTTCTTTTAAATCTCCGGGTAAAAAACCGAGATTTTCACCTGCTTCAACGGCCGGACGGCTCAAAATTATGCGCTTAACTTTGCGTTCTTTGAGCGCTTTTACTGCCAGCGCAATTGCGGTGTAGGTTTTTCCGGTTCCAGCCGGTCCAATTGCCAAGAGTAAATCATTTTCCTTGGATAATTCGACCAGTTTTTTTTGATTTTCAGTTCGTGCTCTAATGGGCTTCCCCATTGTGCTATAAGCCAAAACATCATCATCAGAATGCCGGATTGATTCAGACATTCCCGGGCCTGCATTCAATATTTCCCGCACATTTTCTATTGTTAGTTTTTGAAACTTGTCATGAAAATGCACCATTAAATCCAGACATTCACTGAATTTTTCAATTTGCTCGCTGTCGCCGATTGCTTTAACATTATCACCTCGGAAAACCAGTTTTAGTTTTGGGAAATGCTGTTTAATGACCTCCAGATTGGTATCATTTAACCCATGTAAAGCGCTTGGGTCTGACATGTTGATAAGAAATGATCTTTCTGTCATAATATTACTATGCAAAAATATTTAATTTTCTAATTTTACCTTGACAAAATTGGCTTTTTTTATCGATGCAAAAAAATATCAGTATTATATCTGATTGGCAGAAGGAAGACTATTATGTGGCAAGTCTTAGATCCCGCTTGCTGCAATTGACTTCTGGGTATGATGTGTCGGTAATCACACATGATATTACTCCCTTTGACAGCATGGAGGCAGCATTTGTTTTAAAAGCTGCATGGAAGCATTATCCGAAAGGAAGCATACATTTAAACTGCGTCAATTCTTCTTCGTCTCCCGAAATACCACATCTTTTTATTGTTCATAAGTTGCATTATTTTATTGGAACCGATTTAGGTTACTGGCCATTTATTTTGGGTGAGGAGCCTGAGCAGGTGTATTTATTAAACGATGCAAGGGATTATGAGGGAAGTAGTTTTCCGGAATACCATGTTTTTGCTCATATTGCTGCTGCGATTGCAAAAGGAATGAGCCCTGAAGAAATTGGATGCCCGCCTACAAAAGCAAAGGAAAACACTGCGCTTGTCCCAGTAACTCAGGGAAATATTATGCATGTTGGCATTGTTTATTTTGATTCTTTTGGAAATGCCATAACCAATTTGAGCCGCGATAGCTTTGAAGCAGCCAGAAACGGAAGAAAGTTTGTTATGAGTTTTATTTCGGAGCGAAACCAAATTCGCAAAATTTCAGAATCCTATCTCAGTGTAAAACAGGGAGAATTTTTGGCCATATTTAATTCGTTAAATTTATTGGAAATTGCAATGCGGGAAGCAAATATTCAAGGATTAATGAATTTAGATGTCGGATTACAAATCAGAATAGAATTTTTTGAATGATGAAAGCGTTGATAATTACAATATTTAGTCTGTTTGCAATGTCAGTTTCTGCTCAGCTTAGTAGCTTGCCGGTGTTTTTAAATGGGAAATATTTGACAGGGCGTGTAATGCCTCACCGTGAAGGAATGGATAGCCTTCAGCAGGGTTTCGTGCAGGGTGCTGAGCTAGAGTTTGGTTTGCAAATGGCAGGCAATGAAAACTGGCATGTTGCCTATAATTATCCGATGACCGGATTAGGCTTTCATTATGTTAACATGAACAATCCCGATGTACTTGGCTATGCTGTAGGATTTTATGGTTTTCTGGAGGTTCCGGTTGTTCGACAGCCAGATTTTGAAATTATGTATCGCTTAACTAGTGGTTTAACTTATGTTTCCGAGCGATTTAATCAATATAAAAATCCCGAAAACATTGCAATTTCTACTTGGGTAAACTATTTATTTAGTACCGGGTTTCAGGGCAGATACTGGATGACAAAAGAAACCGCTTTAGGCCTGGGGTTTGGATTGACTCACTATTCCAATGGAGGAATAAAAATCCCGAACAAAGGATTAAACCAATTGCATCTTAATCTTGGTGTTTTGCATTATTTTAAAGGGGAGTACAATCAGTATTCCGGAGCAAAACGGCCAATAGTCTGGAACCCAAATCATGAGATTTATGCAATGGGTGCCTTCGGCAGGGTAAATATCGGGACAGAGACATCTAATGTAGGAACGAATCAGAGGTATACGACTTTGGCTGTTACTTTGGGATATAATTACCGGTATGCTGCTCACCGAAAGGTGGGTTTGTCACTTGATGGATTTTATAATGAATCATTTAATTGGTCCTATTGGGACGGATTTATTTCTTATGAGTATAATTGGAAGGATTTATCACGCATCGGGATGGCAATTAATCATGAATTTGTGCTTAATCGATTGAGCATCATTATTGCAGGAGGAGTATATATTATTCCATGTCCTGATAAAACCGGAACTTTAGAAATAAAAGCGGATGAGTGGGCTTATGAGCGATTGGCTTTTCGGTATTACCCCATTGAAAATTTGTTTATTAATGTGTCGGTGAAAGCATACGGATTTAATGCAGAAACTGTTGAGGCGGGAATTGGTTTTTCTTTTCAATCAAAATGATTTTTTCTTTCGGATTATCTTTGTAATAATTCGATTTTGTGTTTTTTACGGTTGAAAACTTAGGCTTGTCTGTTACAAACTTTTTTACCCAATGTTTTATCCATTGAAAATGTTTCTATTCCTTTGTGCAAAATTTTGTTATTATGGAAGCATCATTACAAGAATTTAAGCGCCTGTTGGATATTATGGATGAACTCAGGGAGAAATGTCCGTGGGACAGTAAACAAACCCTGGAATCATTAAGAACATTGACGATTGAAGAAACTTACGAGCTCGCTGATGCAATTATTAATCATGATTTAGATTCAATTCGTGAGGAGTTGGGTGATATGTTGCTGCACATTGTGTTTTATGCAAAAATTGGTTCTGAAAAATCAGCATTTGATATTACTGATGTCTTAAAAGGCATTAGTGAAAAATTGATTTTCCGTCATCCTCATATTTATAGTGATGTTAATGTGAAAGATTCTCAGGAAGTTGAAGAAAACTGGGAGCAAATAAAACTGAAAGAAAATAAAAATAAACGGGTTTTGAGCGGTGTCCCAAATTCGTTGCCGGCACTTGTGAAAGCATACAGAATGCAGGATAAGGCAAGAGCAGTAGGCTTTGATTGGGATGAAAAAGAACAGGTTTGGGATAAGATACAGGAAGAAATTGATGAAGTGAAAGAAGCAATCATGACAAAATCACAAGCGGAGGTTGAAGCCGAATTTGGTGATGTGTTTTTTTCATTGGTAAATGCAGCGCGCTTATATGATGTGAACCCGGAAAATGCACTGGAGCGGACAAATATCAAATTTAGATATCGCTTTAATTACTTGGAAAACAAAGCCAGAGAAAAGGAACGTGATTTAAGAAACATGAGCCTTGAGGAGATGGATGCAATCTGGAATGAAGCCAAATTAAAAGCAGAAAATGAATAGCGGCTTGCTTTATATTCTGTTTGGCGCGGCAGTATTGAGTTTATTGCTGCGGGTTTTCTTTACACTTTTTGTGTTTTTGCGTGCAGGTAAAACCCGAAAATTTAAACAAGTTGATAGTGTTTATCCACCAGTTTCTGTCATAATTGCCGCACGGAATGAGGCAGAAAATCTGATCCAGTTTTTGCCTAAAATATTAACACAGAATTATCACGATTTTGAAGTGATTGTCGTTGATGATTGTTCCGTTGATAACAGTCGGGAGATTTTGGCTGAAATGCAAAAAAGCTATTCCAATTTAAAGCTCAGTTGGGTGCCTGAAAATGCAGTTCAACGACGTGGGAAAAAATTAGCGCTAAGTATTGGAATAAAGGCTGCTGAGCATGAGTGGCTACTTTTTACTGATGCCGATTGTTATCCAGGAAGCAAAGATTGGATGCAAACTATGGCAACTTATATGCAAGATGATAATGATTTTGTCCTTGGATACGGGGCATATCGTTACGAAAAATCATTCTTAAATAGTTTAATTCGGTTGGATACTCTGAAAATTGCTATGCGATATGGAGGATATGCCAGCTTGGGACAGATTTATATGGGCGTTGGTCGTAATCTTGCTTATCGAAAATCCTTATGGATTGAAAACCGAGGTTTTGCCGGTTTTTACCATATGGCGTCAGGTGATGATGATTTGTTTGTAAACGCTTACGCAAAAAAAAAGCGTACTGCCATTTGTTTTAATGCAAAAGGAAAAACAGAATCCGTTCCTGCAAAAAACTTTTCTGAATGGAAGAACCAGAAAAGCAGACACATGTCAACCAGTCGATATTATGCACCATTTTTGCGCTTTTCTCTTTTGTTGGAGCCGGTAAATCAAGTAATTTCGCCTTTGTTGGTTGGTTTAAGCGCTTTTTTATTTTGGGGGAATGTCTTTGCCTATGCTCTGCTTGGAGTATGGGGGCTTGTAAAACTGACAGAGTTGCTTGTTTTTCGTTATAAAGCATTAATACTAAAAGAGAAAGCGCTTGTTGGTAAATCTGTGCTTTTTGATGTGTTTTTACCTTTAATTTATATTATCTTTGCATTTTCAAGAATTAAAAATTCGAAAACTAAGGCATGGAAATAAGCTCCAATTTATCCGATAAAGCAAAACATGATTTGGTATTGGTGGAAAAGGCTAAAAATGGAGAAGAGTCTGCCTTTTCCGAATTACTCCAACGTTATCGTGACACCATATTTTTTATGCTTTTAAAAAAAGTGAATAATGAAATTGATGCAGAGGATTTAACGATTGAAGCTTTCGGGAAAGCTTTCAACAACATCCATCAATATACACCAAGTTTTGCCTTTAGTACTTGGTTGTTTAAGATAGCTAACAATAATTGCATCGATTTTTTACGAAAACAAAAGAAAAAAACCTATCCGATTGGTGCTTATGTTCATGATGAAGAAAATCGACAATCGGTTGATGTACCTACCACGCTTTTGGATCCTGAGGAGCGCATGATAAAAGATCAGAAAGCAGAAATGCTAAAAGACATAATCCGTCAGCTCAAACCACGTTATAGTACTTTGATTAAATTACGTTACTATCGTGAAATGAGTTATGCTGAAATCGCTGAGGAACTCGATATTCCGTTAGGAACCGTGAAAGCTCAATTATATCGTTCCAGAGGACTATTGCAAGCGATGTTAAAACCCAAGGTGAAGAATCTGTAACTTATGGATCAGATCAAACGGTATTTCCCGGACTTAAAGGATGCTCAGATACAGATTTTTGAGCAAATGAAGCCTTTGTACGAATATTGGAATGCCCGTATAAATGTGATATCCCGTAAGGATATGGATGCTTTTTATTTGCATCATGTTTTGCATGCGTTGTCCATTGCAAAATGTGTGCGTTTTTCTAAGGGATCCAGGCTTGTTGATGTCGGTTGTGGCGGTGGTTTCCCCGGGATACCTCTTGCAGTATTATTCCCTGAGGTGCAGTTTTTTATGTTAGATTCCATCCGAAAAAAGACAAAAGTTGTGGCCGAGGTGAAAAATACCTTGGGATTGGATAATGTTGAGATTATAAATGCACGTTCAGAGGATCATCAGGGGAAATATCATTATATGACAGCACGAGCTGTAACCAAATTGCCTGAATTTGTTGCCATGACAAAACATTTATTAAAAAAACATCCAAAATTTCAGCATCAGGGTTTGTATTATTTAAAAGGTGGAGATATTCAGGAGGAGTTGAAACCATATAGAAAGCACAAAGTTTGGGAATTGGCATCTTTTTTTAATGAGGATTTTTTTGAGGAAAAAAAACTTGTTCATCTACCGTTGTAAATCTTCATGAATCTACGGAAGTAAAAAAAAAGTAAATTCATTTGTTACTTGATTAAAATGTGTTACTTTTGCACTTCCTAAACATAAAGTAAAACTTTAAAAAGAAATAATAATGAAACGGACATTTCAGCCATCAGTAAGAAAACGCAATAATAAGCACGGGTTTAGAGAACGTATGTCTAGTAAGACAGGTCGTAAAGTTTTGGCTCGTCGTAGAGCAAAAGGTCGCAAGAAATTATCAGTCTCAAACGAATATCGCCCGAGACGTGCTAAATAAATTTTACTTAAATGTGTGTCAATAAGGAGGATTCAAACCCTCCTTTTTTTGGCATAAAACTTGTAAAGTTGTTTTTTGTTATTTAATTATTAAATTTGTCACAAACATCAAAACCAAAAATTATGAAAAAAATTGTAATTGTAATGATCGCTGTTCTAGGTTTTGGACTAACCCTCCAGGCTCAGGACAAAGAAGACTTCATGTCTAAGCGCGGCGTGTACATTCTGCCCGAATCCGGTGATATCGGTTTAGGGTTTGATGCTGTTCCGTTTTTAGATTACATGGGGAACATGTTTAATGGTACTGCTGGTAATTCAGTATTTACTAACTTTATTAACAATCAAGCTATCGTTGGTAAGTATTATCTTTCTGATGATGCAGCTGTTCGCGGTGAGCTTCGTCTCGGTTTTGGCAGTTTATCAGATCAGGAATTCATCATGAAAGATCTTGATGTGCCCGATGCAGACGTATTGGTTACTGATAAAATGAAGTTCAACACAACAAATGTTCATTTAGGAGCAGGTTATGAAATGCGTCGTGGACATGGTCGTATTCAGGGTTATTACGGTGGTCTGGTAACTTTTCAGTACAGCCAGAATAACACTAAATATATCTATGGCAACCCAATTACTGCTGATTTTAACAGCCCTAATTCAACCAACTTTGGTGGAAACATTACCACTACTGGTCGTTTGACAGAGATTAACAATCTGACAAACATTGGTGTTGGTCTTCGTGCTTTTGTTGGAGTTGAGTATTTTTTCGCTCCAAAATTATCACTCGGTGGTGAGTTTGGCTGGGGTCCTGCCTTTAATGTCTTAACTGATGGTACTCGCGTTGAAGAACGTTGGACTGGTACTGAAGTTGAAACTGAAACTACTGATATTGCAAGAGATATGAATTTCAGTTTGGATACTGATAGTGCTTTTGGAAATATTTTCTTAATCTTTCATTTTTAATTCGTATTTTTTTAAACTTTTAAAAACCATATTGATATGAAAAAGTCATTATTTATTACCATGATCCTCTTAGCCGGTGTTTTTACATTCACTTCATGTGATGAAACTGAGGAAGTAGAACCGGGAACAAATCCAACCGCAGTAATCAAAGGTACTGTTTATGCAGATACTGATTTGTCTAACGCAACTATGGAAGAAGCTCCACAAGGAACTGAAATTTTCTTCCGTATTAACTCACAAGATCTTGTGTTAAGCCCACAAGCAGGTTATGCTTATCAAACATTACAGTACAAAGCAACTGTAGGTGCAGACGGTACGTATTCAATTTCATTGCCAACTGCAAATCATACGGCTGTAAATGTAACTATTCAAGGAAATCAGTTTGAAACACAACAAACTCAGGCCGATGATTCTTATAAAGATGTTGTCTTCACTGCTGCTCCAACTGGACAAGCTACTCAAGCTGACCAAACTTACTTTGTTGATATTAACTTTTTCTAGTAGAGAAATTCTTCATATTGAAAAGAGAGGCATTGCCTCTCTTTTTTTTTCTGTATTTTGAGAATTTGTAATAAATGACGAAGCAAACTACAACGCAAAAGCCTCACTGTCTGTATGATTTACGACCCCGGGTTTCACCCGTGGTTATTCTTGCCTGCCGCAGTCAGGAAAGGACAATCGAAACGATTAAAGCAAAAAAAAGCGATTGA
>CAYOUD010000011.1:0-11600 GCA_964407055.1 uncultured Bacteroidales bacterium
GCATTCCTTCGCTTAGCGAGACCTTGAGGCGAAATTTCTCGCATCATCGATTTTTTTTCGCCTCCACGCGTCTTCGCCACTACGCCTCTTCGTTTTTTTGTTCTAATCCAGTATAAAAACTTCTTGATTTTCCGTATCAACAATTAATCGTTTGTCTTTGAAAAAAGCATGACCAAGTATTCCCTGAAATGCAGGATTTGCATCTTCAATGGACTGTGTATTTGGTGCAGAGTAAGGATTCCCGCCGATTTCTATCTTATCGATATTCAAATGATTAAACACAACATACAGCGGAGACAACGGATTGCAAAGAAACATAACTTCCTCTCCGTTTAAACTTACCGGAATCAATAATTTATGCTCAAGATAAACTGTATAAGGAATTGGAGAACTGTGTCCGGTGTCAAACTCATCTGCAAACTGTATGCTTTGATTTTTAAAATCGAGCAAAACTTGTTTGGTATTAAAGAAATCAAAACCAACACATCCTATCAAACTATCTGCAGCGGAATATTGGCGAAACACCAAAGGCATTTGAACTGAATCAAAGTGATAATCTCCAATATCACCGGAAAATAAAAATGCCGGTTCATCGACATTTGTATTTTTTAAAAAAGAGCTCTCTGCAAAATCATCATAAATATAATGTTGATTAACTCCGGCTTGCAATTGCAAATAGGTTTTTCGGGTACAAAATTTTTCCGGTTCAACCGGGATAATAATTGCGGAATGGTCAAAATAACTATTTCCAACGCTATCTCCTTTCCAAAGAAACTCACTCGAAAGTATGGGGGATTCATCTTTTTCGTTGTTCTTTTTGGGTTGACAAGCCTGAAAAAGCACAACAAATACCAGTATTATTACAAAAAAATTTCTCATCATTCATTTGTTTTTATTCGTCCTCGCTCCATGATACTGGCATTTAGCTCAAATCCAATAATCATAGCAAAACTCATTATGTAAATAAAAATCAGAACAACCATAATTGTCCCAATGGAACCGTAAAGCTTATTGTATTGACCAAAATTATTGACGACAAAACTAAAGCCATAAGATGCGATAACAATCAAAAAGGTTGCCAGGCTTGCACCCGGGGTGAAAAAGCGAAATCGTCCTCTTCTCGCCGGAGCCATGTAATACACAAAGGAAACCGAAAAGAAAAATAAGGCAAGAATAATTACAACCCTGAGGGAGACAAACACATACCAAAGCACTCTGTAATCATAAAAAAATCGATTATACACGGCATCGGCAATTGTTAACAAAGTGATTGCAACAGTAATCAGGAGAAATTGAATAAAAACCAACAAAATAGCAATCAGGCGGCGAGTCCACCATTTTCTGTATTCGATTGAATGGTAAGAGGTATTAAACGCCCGAATCAAAGAAAGCACACCATTAGAGGCAATAAAAACAGCAAAGAAAAATGTAAGTGAAAGCAATGACCCACGCTGTATAGTAACAATATCTTTAATTGTATCCTCAATACTGAGATATGCATTTTGTGGTAAAAAGTTTTGGATAAGATCCAATAATTTCATCTGAAAATTTTCAACCGGGACGTATGGAATTAACGTGAATAAAAAGATAATTGCAGGAAATAAAGCCAAAAATGTTGAATAGGTTACACTGGCGGCTCGCTGTCCGACTTGACCTTTCTGAATTCCACGGAAAAAGAATCTCAAAATTTCATAAATTGGATGTTTGTTAAAGCCAGGGAAAGAGATTTTTTTGGCTTTGCTTACTATCCAGTCTTTAAGTTTTTCTAATCGTTTCATTTGCGCACCAATAAACTAATATCCAAGCTTTTAATATGATGAGTCAATGCCCCAACAGAAATAAAATCCACTCCGGTTTCAGCATAGCACCGAATGGTTTCCAAGGTAATCCCACCTGAACTTTCAATCTCAAATTTTGAATTCACTCGCTGAACTGCCTGCAACGTGTCTTTCACTGAAAAGTTATCCAGCATAATCCGCTGTACTTGTCCATATTTAAGCACCTGTTCAAGCTCCTTATAATTTCGCACCTCAATTTCTATCGGGATTTTTAAATCATTCACTTTCAGATAATCGTTTGCCATTTTAATTGCAGAAACAATTCCTCCTGCAAAATCAATATGATTATCTTTCAGCATTATCATATCATACAAACCAAAGCGATGGTTTGTTCCTCCACCAATCCGCACTGCTTCTTTTTCAATAGCACGAAATCCGGGGGTTGTTTTTCGGGTGTCTAAGACACGCGCACCGGTTCCTTTAATAGCATCAACATAATCGCGGGTTTTTGTAGCAATTCCACCCATACGCTGCATGAAATTCAAAACCGTACGTTCGGCAGTGAGAATATGCTGCTTATTTCCAATGATTTTGGCAATTTCATTTCCGGGTTGCACTGTAGCTCCGTCTTTCACAATTGCAATGTATTCCAATTTGCTGTCAAAGGCATAAAATACATGTTTTGCCAAATCCACACCTGCAATTACGCCGGTTTCTTTAGCGTAAATAATCGCCTCGCCCTTACTATCATCCTGAAAACAAGCAAGCGACGAATGATCGCCGCTACCAATATCTTCTCGTATTGCAAGCTCAATAAGTGTCTGCAAATCTGTCGTATTTATCATTATTCTTCCTGAATTCTTAATTGATGAATCAAGGGTTTTCCGTCTTTCATCTTAACTAAAAAATGCACTCTGTATGTTCCGCCTGTCGTCTCAAGCTTTCCAATGGCGTATTTGGCTTTCTCTGTCCCACCTTGATGGAGCACCGTAAACTTTTTAGGACGATTTTTATTAAAAAAATCTTTTAATATGAGATTTGCCTGCTGACGGGAATAAATATCTTCCTGATCAAGAATAATTAATTCAATTGACTCACTAAAGTGGACTGATAGATTTTCGACATCGCCGATTTCGATTGCTTTGAAGATCTTCACCGGGATATCAAACACCGGAGCAGAACTTGCTTGTAAGGCAATGCCGACTATAATAAAAACCAATAAACTTTTAATACGTTTCATTTCAACAATGTTTAGTTAGCGTGTTAGCATCAAAAATTAAACCAAAAAAGAACCTTTTTGCCATTTTTGTTTTAACAGGTATCACAAAGTTAAAAATATTATGTAAGTTGCATGAAAAATACAGAGTTTTAATCGGCTTAATTCACAATTTCATGAAAATGAACCGGTATGAAAATTAAATTATATCTCATAGGAAAAACAGATAAATCCGAAATACGATCATTGATTGGGCTTTTTTCAAAACGAATTGAACGGTACATTCGCTTTGAAGCGGTAATTATTCCTGACTTAAAAAAGACAGCATCCCTGACAGAAGCGCAACAAAAAGACAAAGAAGGGCAAGCATTACTTTCGAAAATTACAAACAATGAATTTTTGGTGCTGCTGGATGAAAAAGGCAAAACAATGAACTCAAACCAATTTTCAAAATTCATTGAGAACCACATGATACAATCCACTCAATGTTTAAGTTTCATCATTGGCGGCCCTTACGGCTTTAGCAAAGAAGTTTATGCAAGGGCATCACAAAAAATTTCCCTTTCAGAGATGACGTTTTCTCATCAAATAATTCGTGTAATTTTTGCAGAGCAATTATACAGGGCTTTCACCATCATTCGTAATGAACCTTATCATCACGATTAACAGGTTGCATCTTTTTATGGCAATTCACTAAGGATTTCGTACTTTTATAGCAAATAGAAATACGCATGAAACAAATAAGAACTCTCATATTTATTCTTTTGGCAACACTGCTTTTCGGGCTTGCAGGACATTTCATACAAAAATCCAGCAAACTGAAACAAAGCAATGTATTTAGTCAAACTAAAATCGAATCTGTTCTAAAACAAAAATATGATGTTTTAACCAATTACATTAACGAAACACTTAATGCAGACAGTCAGGACTCAATCATCCGGCATTTGAATGCTCACAAAGCAGAATTAAAAAAGCAAGGGCTAGGACTGTTTGTTTTTCAGGAAGGGAATCTCATATTTTGGACTGACAGGGACTGCCCGATCTCATCAAAGCAACGCATTTATGATACCATTGATATCCAAAGGTTAAGTAACGGATGGTATGTTTTTAAAAAGGAGAGCAATCAACATTTCACAGTTGTTGGAAGCATACTCCTTAAAAAAGAATACAATTATAAAAATCCATATATTCCTGCTCATTTCACAAAAGGCTTTGGGATTCCTTCCGAGCTAAAATTAACACTGGATACTAGTGTGGGGACGCCAATACAATTAAATGGGGATCTATTATTCAGCATTGTGACAAGTGACATCCGTATAAATCATGCACCACGACAAATAACAGCTATCCTGCTTTTTGCACTATGCATTTTACTCTTGCTAATTGCTTGCTTAGTTGCTTACGATTATTTTGCAAAACGTGTGAAATTCCCAAGCCTACTACTCATTCCATTACTCGCTGATTTGATACTAATACGCTGGCTGATACACAAACTTAGTTTTCCGGCAATTTGGAGAGATATGGAACTATTCTCTCCCCAACTTTTTGCTGAAAACAGCTTTATTAACTCGCTCGGAGACCTTTTGCTAAATGCCATATTTTTGTTTGGCTTTGCAATCATGTTTCACAAGTATTTTCATTTAAAGTTTAAAAAACCACTAAACAAAACAGTGATTTTTCTAATTCAATTTGCGATTGCTGGAATTGCCTTATTTTTAATGTTTTTCAGTTTAAATCGTTTTGAAAGCCTCATCAATAATGCATCCATCCCATTCAACTTTAATAACATCCTCGAATTAAACGCATACTCCTTTGTCGGATTGGGCATTACATTTTTATATTTTGGGTCTTCATTACTTTTTGTTGATAAACTTTTTATTAGTCTAAAAAACTACAGTGCTGCCTTGAAACTTGCTATTATGACAAGCGCATTATTGGTATTGATTTATTTAATTGACAGTCTTTTTATTGATGCTCAAATCAATCTGGCAGTTTACCTAAGCATAACAGCGATGCTTTTCCTTTTGATTTGGTTTAGAGTTTTAAAGCAAAACAAACTAAACTATTTCTCTGGATTAGTATTCATTCTGCTTACGAGTTTACTCATTACATCATTTTTCAACACCCGTCTTCAGGAAAAAGCGCTGAAACAACAAAAAGTAATGGCAATGAATTTGTCCAACGAACGCGATGCTGGAGCAGAGTATTTCATCATGCAGATGAATGCTTCATTATGTACTGATGAAACGCTATTTGATTTATTAGCCCAAGACAATTATGCCGATGCCGAAACTTATTTTGAGAATCAATATATGACCGGATATTTGGAAACTTACAATTTCCAATTATCGCTTTGCAACAATACAGATAGCTTAATAATTGCCCCTGATAACATTTCGGTTGGTTGTCATCATTTTTTTACTGATATTATTAATGAATACGGCATCATTATTCCCGGTTCTGATTTTTATTTTTTAGACAATAATAACGGACTTATCAGCTATCTCGGAAAAATCAGATTAAGTGTTTCGGATAGTTTAGAAACCAATATTTTCTTAGAAATAAACAGTCAGATTCAAAATGAGGGCCCCGGATATCCAGAATTATTATTAGATAAATCCTTAATGCCAAAAGAATACTCAAAACATTTGGCTTATGCGAAATACAGCAATAAGGAATTGATTACACTTAAAGGAGAATACAGATATCCTTCGAAATTTAAATTCAAATCCAATGGGGCGGAATATTACAAAACAGAAAATGAAACCTGGCATCATTTAATATATCAACCAAATTCAAAAACTCAAATTGTTGTCAGTCAAAGAAAACTCGCTTTTAATGACCACTTGATTTTCTTCACTTATATTTTCTTCATTTTATTTATGATGCTTAATATTAGCTTTTTCGTTGTTTTCGTCATTCACTATAAGACACAAAAGCACATTAACAAAAGCTTTAAAAACCGAATACAGCGATATTTTGTAGTCTTGATTTCAGCATCCATTCTTATTATCGGTACAATAAGCATCATTTTTTACGTTCAGCGCTATCGCGAAAAGCAAAAAGATAACATTCTGGACAAAATGCAATCTGTACAGATTGAACTAAATCATAAACTGGGTGAGGAGAATGCGTTAACACCAGAAATGACAGATTACATGAATTATCTGCTCATAAAATTCTCTAATGTGTTTTATACCGACATTAATCTTTTCAGTCTTGATGGTAGTTTATTGGCATCCTCCCGACAGGAGGTTTATGACCAGGGCCTTGTGGGCAGACGTATGGATCCGGATGCCTTTTATCGCTTAGCAAAAGGAAACAACGGCTATTTTGTACAAAATGAGTCCATTGGCGAAATGAACTATTTATCAGCATATGTGCCGTTTAAAAACAATAACAATGAAATGCTGGCATATATCAATCTTCCTTATTTCGCTAAACAAAATCAATTCAGCAAAGAAATTTCAAGCTTAACCGTTGCTCTCATCAATGTCTATCTAATACTATTTCTGATAACAGTTTTGATTGCAATTTTCATTTCCAACCAATTAACACGCCCGCTAAAAATGATCCAGACAAGTATCCGGGAAATGGATATCACCCAACGAAGTCGGAAAATTGATTATGATGCCGATGATGAATTGGGTAGCTTGATAGCAGAATACAACCGAAAAGTTGATGAACTTCAGGAAAGCGCACAACGCCTGGCACAATCAGAACGAGAGTCGGCATGGCGCGAAATGGCAAAACAAATTGCACATGAGATTAAAAATCCGCTGACTCCGATGAAACTTAGCATGCAACATCTGGAACGTGCATATAAAGAGAAAGATCCAGATTTGGATATTATGTTTGATAAAGTTTCCAGAACCTTAATTGAACAAATTGACAGTCTTTCACAAATTGCAACAGAATTCAGCAATTTTGCAAAAATCAGAGTCAGCAACCAACAGGATGTGAACTTAATTGAACGGATTAAATCAGCAACTGAATTGTATCACGGACTAAGTTCTTCCAACATAATTTTTGAACACGAAGGGCTGGAAAAGGCAATCATTAAAGCCGATAAAGAACAAAGTCTGCGTATCTTTAACAATTTGATTAAAAATGCAGTACAAGCAATACCAAAGGACAGAAAAGGTGAAATTCAAATTAAACTGGAAGAAAAACCGAAGCATTATCTGATTACCATCGCAGATAACGGAAAAGGAATTCCAAAAGAAATTGAAGCAAAAATTTTCTCCCCAAATTTCACAACAAAATCATCCGGAATGGGCCTTGGATTAAGTATTGTAAAAGGCATTGTTGAAAATCTCAAAGGGAAAATTTATTACACAACTGAAGCCGATAAAGGAACGGTTTTTTATCTGGAGTTTCCGAGAACAAACTAAGAAATTTGATTGATGCGCCGGTAATAATGCAATGAGTTTCCTTGTTCTCCGTAAGCAACGCGGTCGCCGGCGAGATGCACACGAGCTTCCAGGCAAGATTTGCACTCAGCGGCATCTTCGTCCAAACACGGTTTGTCTTCGTAAAGTAAATAGCCTTCACGATATTTTATGGGCGTAATATTCGGCATTAACACATTGGCTCCTATTTTCAACGCCTTTTCTCTTCCGAGTTTGTCAAGGGCTTGCATTGCTGTCGATGCGGCAATATTAATATCGGGCATCATAATTCGTAAAATGGCAATCATTTTCAGGCTCATATCAAAACGTGTTGATTTTGGCCACAGCTCATTTCTATATTTGAACAAAGGCGTGTCCTCATGTTCAATATAAGGACCCATTCCGACCATATCAACATCAAAATCATGGAAAAACATCAAATCTGCAGCCAAATCCTCAACCGTTTGGAACGGCAAACCAATCATTACACCGGTACCGGTCTGATAATTAAGTGCTTTTAGTTCTGCAAGTGCCTGCAAACGTTTTGAATAATCATGCTGTTTGTTTTCAGGATGAAGTTTATAATACAAATCACGAATAGAAGTTTCTATTCGGATGAGGTAGCGATTTGCTCCGGCTGCTTTCCAAGCCTCATAGGTTGCTTTTGATTGTTCTCCAAAGGATAACGTAATGCCCATTTCGTGATTCGTGAGTTTTCCGATTTTTTTCAATAAATCTGTAATCTGAGAAACAAATTGAATACCAGAACGCTCACCACCTTGAATAACCAAAGATGCATACTTGGCCTGATATGCGTACTCTACTGCTTTTAAAACCTCATCTTCAGGAATAAAATATCGTTCTACGTTTTTATTGTCCCTACGAATTCCACAGTAGTAACAATTTTTCGCGCAAATGTTGGAAAACTCCAAAAGCCCCCGATAATAAGCATTGTTTCCTAAAACTCTGGTTTTCACTTTATTTGCAAATGCTAACAAAGCCTTTCGATCATCACCTTCACTATTTAAAAGAAACACGATATCATCTTTTGCAAAATGGTCTTTTTTGAGAACATCATGAATTTTTGTCATTACCATTATAATTGGTTTATCAATTAACAAAAAAACAAAGAAATAGTTTTATGTGAGCTTTCCTTTTTCATAAAAAAACAGTTTCAGAACCTTGTCTTACACGATAATTTTTCCTCGGTAAGCATAATCTTATTAACCCGGAAAATTCATGCCATTCCCTTTGTGCAGATTTGAGTTACTAGAAAAATGGGTTACAGCAAGTTAAAGCACTAACCAACAGCACCTTATGCTAACATCTAACTATTTGCGGTGAATTTTTCGGGTTAAATTGGTGTTTTTACTTGTGTTTCAATCTAAAAAAAATGTATTTTTATCTTTTAATGATTTTGAATGAAAAATCAGCCCAAAGCATAGCCTATGAACACACAATCCGCACAAAGCCTGAAAAACGAATTGCAATTAATTAAAACCAGTTTATTAGATGCATTTTTAAAAATCCGTCTCACAAAAACGAAATCAGGACACACAATATCGCTTACTGAGTACAATCAGAAAGCGCAAAGCCTGCTAGATATTAAAGATGATGCCAACTTTGATATCCTTGGTGCATTAATCACGAAAATTCCCTCAGAAAAAGATTGGCTAAAATTGTTTATTTCAGTAATACAGGATAAAAAAGTTCTTAATTTTGAAATTGAAAGCCCGTACATCAATATAAAATATCAATTAAATTTTTGGAAGATTTTGTTGCGATAGTTTATATTCAGAAAAATTTCAAGGCACAGGAAACTCACAAATTAACTGAAGAAAAGTTTTCTAAAGCCTTTCATAAAAATCCTTCACTAATGGCAATTACGACAACTGAGGGATATGCAATTGATTTGAATGAAAGCTTTATTAAAACAACAGGCTACACACGTGAAGCATTTCTTCAAAAGAAAATAATAGCTGCAGACTTGATTGAATCACCTGAAATACTTGAGAAAATCAAGCAACAAATTAGGGAAACCGGCAGTGTCAAAAATTTGGAAATTACACTAATAACAAAGCACAGAGAAAAAATTCAATGTCTGCTTTCTGCAGATTATATTAGAAGTGCTAATGCAGTTTTTGTTTTAGTAGTTCTCAACAACATTTCCAAACTGCATCAACTCACATTACGCCTCAATTTGGCAATGAATACAGCCCGGTTAGCATGGTATGAATTTGACATGTTGAGTGGAAGCGTAATTGCCGGAGATAATAAAGCTCAAATGCTAGGGTATAACCCGGAGGATTACCAGAATCAACATTATTCAAAATGGACCGAACTGATACATCCCGACGACTATAATCATGTCATGGATAACATGAAAGATTGTATGCTTAAAAAATCCGATTTATACCAAGTAGATTATAGGATAAAACGTGCAGATGGAAATTACTCATGGTTTTTTGACCGAGGAGTTGTTTTTGAATACGCAGAAGATGGAACTCCAAAACGAATGACCGGAATTGTTGTTGATATCTCTGAACGAAAGGCAACTGAGCGGAAACTGAAGCAAACGCTGAGATATTATGAACATGCCACAAATAATGTCAGAAGCATTATATGGAAAACAGAAATCAACAAAGAGGGCGAATTCATCAACAGTTTCATTATCAAGGTTGCTGATAAGATGCTCGAATACAAAGGAGAAAGCCTCAATAATGATTTACACAAATTTATCAGTCACATACACCCGGATGACAAAGAAAAAACCTTAAAAAACATTAAGAAAGGGATGTTACCGGGAAGCAACTCAGAATTTGAATATCGTGTTATTAAGAAAAACGGGGAAATTGCCTGGCTTTTCACTCAAAGCAGTACAGAAACTGATGATGAAGGACGTGTTTTTCTTTTTGGAGTAACCATGGACTTGAGCCAACGAAAACTGGCAGAAATTGAAATTAATAAGCAACAAAAATTTCTGCGTCAACTCATTAACACTATTCCAATAATGATTGCAGTTAAAGACGATAACGGAAAATATATAAATGTTAACACCCATTTTGCTGATTATTACAATTTAAAGCCGGCAGATATTCTAGGAAAATCAGACAAAGATTTTATTGAAAAAAATAGAGCAGAACAATTAAGTAGAAATGACAAAAACATACTTAAAAGCGAAATTCCGGTTCATTATAAGCTGAGTCAGGAAACGGAAAAAGGGAAAAGACATTTTGAAGTTGCCAAAGTCCCGATAATAAATTATGAAGGCAAGCAAAATCAGCTCCTGATTGTAAGCAATGAAATCACAGAAATTAAAGCGCAGGAAGTATATATTCAGAACAATTTAAGCAGACAAAAAGCCTTATCAAACATTGCGTTTGAATTAAGCGAACTCAAAGATTTTGACAAAAATATCAAGAAAAGTATCGAAACAATCGGACAACTTATGGATGTCAGTCGGGTATATGTTTTCAGGAACTCTGATGATAACAGTAGCGGCTCAAATGTATTTGAATGGTGCAATAAAGGAATTGAAGCGCAAATAAACAAATTGCAAAACATCCCATACAGTGGTAATCCGGAATGGAAACAAAAACTTGCTGCTAATGAGCCCATTGTCACTGATGACATAAAAACTTTATATCCGGAACTCAGAAAATTACTTGAACCACAGGGCATAAAGTCAATAATATTATATCCGCTATTCTTTTTTAAAAAATTCTCTGGCTTTATTGGCTTTGACGAAAATACGAAAAATCGATTTTGGACAGAAGATGATTTTGAATTTCTCCAAACGATTAGCCACATCATTGCAAATACTTATGAACGCAAAATTATTGGCGACAATCTTCGTGAAAGCGAGGAAATGTTTAAGAAAATCACGAGTGGTGCAATGGATGGAATCATACTGATTAACAGTAGAGGGAAAGTAAGCTATTGGAATCCGGCAGCCGAAACTATTTTTGGCTATTCCCGCTTTGAAATGTCAGGCAATAATCTGCACAAATTACTAGTTTCAGATGATGATCGCGAAAAATATGAATTAAAAAAAGTCCACTTTGCCAACACAGGAACAGGAAATGCTATTGGGAAAAACATTGAATTAAAAGCTTTCCATAAACACGGCAACCAAATAGACATTGAATTATCACTTTCATCACTTAAAATTAAAGGAGAATGGCATGCTCTGGGCATTGTAAGAAATATTACAGA
>CAYOUD010000011.1:11700-14553 GCA_964407055.1 uncultured Bacteroidales bacterium
GGAAGGGAAGGGAAGGGAAGGGAAGGGAAGGGAAGGGAAGGGAAGGGAAGGGAAGGAATGGAAGGGCGAATTTCACAACAAACGCAAAAACGGAGAAACATACTACGAAAGTGCATTGATATCTTCTGTTACTGATGAGAAAGGAGATATTTTGCATTATATCGGGATTAAAGAAGATATTACCCAAGAAAAAATTGCCACCGCAGAACTCCTTAAAGCAAAACAAAATGCTGAAATGGCAAACAAAGCAAAATCTGATTTCCTGGCAAATATGAGTCATGAAATTCGCACGCCGATGAATGCCGTGATTGGATTTTCTGAGATTTTGGCTCATAAAATTGATAATGAAGAACATAAATCATATCTTGAATCCATTCAGGCAAGCAGTAAAACATTGCTCAATTTAATTAATGATATTCTCGACTTGTCCAAAATTGAAGCAGGACAGATGAAAATCCAAACAGAACCTGTCAATCTAAAACAGATTATTCAGGATATCAGTCAAATTTTTTCGTTAAAAATCCAACAAAAAAATCTGGCGCTAGTATCGGACATTGATCCAAACATTCCGAATCGCATCATTATTGATGAACTCAGGTTGCGACAAATCTTACTTAATCTGATAGGGAATGCCGTCAAATTCACTGAGGAAGGATTTATTAAAGTTATTGCTGAAAAAGCAAAAACCCATGCTGACGGAAGTATAAAACTAATTATCAAAGTTCAAGACTCAGGAATTGGAATTGACAGCAAAAACCAACAAGAAATATTTGAAGCGTTCAAACAGCAAGAAAATCACAATACCCGCAAATATGGAGGAACAGGTTTAGGCTTGTCCATAACAAAACGTCTTATTGAAATTCAAGGCGGGAAAATTGCGCTGGATTCAAAACTTGGCGAGGGTTCAACCTTTAGTGTGATTTTCGATAATTTAATGACATCGACCGATCAAAACACAGATAATAAGATTGAACTTCTTAAGAACGAAGAGTACCTGTTTAATCATGAGACAGTACTAATTGTTGATGATGTTCCCAGTAATCGGTTTTTACTAAGATCCTACCTTGAAGCGCTAAATTTAGAAATACTGGAGGCAGAAAACGGAGCTGAAGCTGTTGAAATGGTCAGAAAACAGAAACCGGGCATCATTTTAATGGATTTACGCATGCCAATTATGAACGGATTAGATGCCACAAAAGAAATAAAACGCATCCCGTCCAGAAAAGACACGCCGATTATTGCAGTTACGGCGTCGTCGATGCATTTTGAAGATGAAGATATTAAATCATCCGGTTTTGATGGGTTTCTTGACAAACCCGTTTCACGTACTCAAATCCTAAATGAGCTCACAAAACACATCAAATCCAAAGAACAAAAATCCATTTATCACGACGATAAAAAAGAAGGGACTATAGCAGCTGGTTTTGGCGTTGAGCATAAGGATATCATTAAATCGAATTTATGCGAATCGCTAATGAATGTCAAAAATACCGGCAACATGAATGATATCATGAAACTTGCGGAACAGATAAAAAGCGTTGGCGAAACCCACAAAATTAAAGCCTTTAAACAAGCTGCCACTGCATTGCAATCTGCAAGCAAAAGTTTTGATATTGAAAGCATCCAAGAAATTTTATCGCCATTTTACCGACATTGCGTTTAAGTAATTCATAAAACGTTATGGTAAATAAAACCAATGAAATATGAACAACAATAAACATAAAATTCTAATCGTTGATGACCTTCCTAAAAACATTCAGGTTGTCGCCAATACTTTACAACCATCCGGGTACGCTATTAGCTATGCTCAAAATGGGGAAAATGCCATAGACTTATGTTACAAGAATGATTTTGATTTGATTCTACTTGACATTATGATGCCCGGAATGGATGGTATCGAAGTGTGTCGTCGTCTGAAAGCAGAGCCACAATTTAAAAACCTGCCGATTATTTTTCTGACAGCCAAAAATGACATCGACAGCATCACTCAGGCTTTTGAAGCCGGTGGTGTTGATTACGTTTCAAAACCTTTCAAAGGTGCAGAGTTGAGTGCCAGAGTCAAGACACATGTGACCCTCAAAAAACAAAAAGAATCCCTTCAAGAACTCAACGCAACAAAGGACAAGTTTTTTTCAATTATTGCACATGATTTAAAAAGTCCGTTTACCGGATTACTGGGTTTCTCCGAACTGCTTATCGAAGAAAGCGATACAGCCTCACCCGAAGCGCTTAAACAATACTATCAACTCCTGTACAAATCTGCAAAACAAGGCTATGACCTATTAACCAGTCTACTTGAATGGTCTCTCACACAAAGTAACAGCATCAAATTTTTACCGGACATTCACAATTTGTACGAAATTGTTCGGGAAATCATTAACCTACTAAGCAATAATATCCGTGAGAAAAACATTAACGTTCATTTTGATATTGACAAAAGCCTAATGGTCTATGCTGACACCAATATGCTAAAAACAATCATGCGTAACCTAATATCAAATGCCTTAAAATTCACTCATCCGGGAGGCGAAATTTTTATTCGTGCAAAAACCACAGATGAACATCTGCGAATTGAAGTACAGGACAACGGTGTAGGAATGAATGAAAAAACCAAAAACAAACTTTTCCGTGTCGATGAAAACTCAAGCCGTAAAGGAACAAATAACGAAACCGGAACAGGACTAGGTCTTATTATCTGCAAAGAATTTATTCAACAGCATAATGGCGAAATCTGGGTTGAAAGCGAAATAAATAAAGGCAGTAGCTTTTTCTTTACCCTGCCAAAATTGACAAAATCGCACAGCCCTCTAATAGCAATGCAGTAACGGTTAAAAACCGCTTTCACCCCATTAT
>CAYOUD010000011.1:14653-32601 GCA_964407055.1 uncultured Bacteroidales bacterium
ATAGCAAGGCAGTAACGGTTAAAAACCGCTTTCACCCCATTATTAGAGGGTTTCAGAGACACCTGCCTAACTGAACCTAAAACTATCAATTTCTAATCGCAAAAATAAGGCGTTTTTAAATCAAACTCAAGCTAGTTACCATCAGTTAGCCAATACATTTTAAACACTTGTTGATATTTTTGAATAAGAATTTTGTGGATATTGCTATCTCTCCCTGATTTATTTTATCTTTGTTTTACAATGCAAAATGAATAAAACATGAAATATCCCGAAGTCAACATCAAGACTGCCAAAGAAATAGGCATAAACGAAGAAGAGTTTGAACTCATACAAAAATACATGGGTCGAATGCCAAATTTCACTGAGCTAAGCATTTATTCTGTCATGTGGTCAGAACATGCCAGTTACAAAAACTCCATTAAATGGTTGAAAACCCTACCCCGTGATGGTGGTGTATTGCTCACCGGTGCCGGTGAGGAAAATGCAGGCTTGGTTGACATTGGAAACAACTTGGCATGTGCATTTAAAATCGAATCACATAATCACCCGTGCGCTGTTGAACCATATCAGGGAGCAGCTACAGGCGTAGGCGGTATTAACCGTGACATCTTCACCATGGGAGCTCGTCCGATTGCACAATTAAACTCTCTCAGATTCGGGGACATCAACCGCGATCACACAAAATGGATTGCCAAAGGTGTTGTCAAAGGCATTGGTGATTACGGAAACTCTTTTGGAGTTCCGGTACTTGGCGGGGAAGTCTTTTTCGATGAATCATACAATTCTAACCCCTTGGTTAATGCAATGTCTGTCGGGATTATGGAAAAAGGAAAAATGGTTTCTGCCATTGCCAAAGGAGCAGGAAATCCGGTATTTATCGTCGGATCTTCAACTGGAAAAGATGGAATTCACGGAGCTACTTTTGCATCCGCTGATATAACAGAAGACTCTGCCAACGACATTCCTTCCATTCAGGTTGGAGACCCATTCCAAGAAAAACTCCTACTCGAAGCAACACTTGAACTCATTGAAACTGGCGTTGTCGTAGGAATGCAAGATATGGGAGCTGCTGGAATTATCTGCTCAACAAGCGAAATGTCTGAAAAAGGAAATTCCGGAATGCGCATAGATTTGAACAAAGTGCCACTGAGACAAAAAAACATGGAAGCCTGGGAAATTCTCCTTTCTGAATCGCAAGAACGCATGTTGGTTGTTGTTGAAAAAGGCAAAGAAGCGGAGGCTCAAAAAATCTTTGACAAATGGGATATTCATTGCGTACAGATTGGTGAAGTGATTGATGAAGACAAGTTGTATTTCAATTATAAAGGCGAAGAAGTCGCTAAGGTACCTGCATCAACACTAGTACTTGGCGGAGGTGCGCCGGTCTATGATAGAGAATACGAAGAACCTACATATTACGCAGAAAGCAAAAAATTCAACATTGAGGATGTCCCTCAACCTAAAAATCTGAAAAAAGTTGCCGATTTCCTTATTACACACCCTAATCTAGCGTCAAAAAACTGGGTGACAGAGCAATACGACACAATGGTGCGCACCAATAATATGACAACCAATATGGCTGCTGATGCCGGACTAGTTAATATTAAAAACACAAACACAGCACTTGCGCTGGCAGTAGATTGCAACAGCAGATACGTAAAAGCTGACCCAAAAATCGGGACAATGATTGCAGTCACTGAAGCGGCACGTAATGTGGCCTGTACCGGTGCCAAACCCGTCGCAATTACAAACTGCCTAAACTTCGGCTCACCTTACAACCCTGAAGCTTTCTGGCAATTTGTCGGTGCAATTGAAGGAATGGGCGAAGCTTGCCGTAAATTTGACACCCCGGTAACCGGCGGAAATGTCAGTTTTTACAATCAGACAACCATCAACGGAAAAACAGAACCGGTTTTCCCCACTCCCACCATCGGAATGTTAGGAATTCTCAATGACAAATCAAAGAAAAAAGGATTATCATTTAAAAGAAAAGGCGACGTAATTGTACTGCTCGGCAGTTCAAAAAATGACATCAACAGCTCTGAATATCTTTACAGCTATCATAAAATTAAAAATACACCACCGCCATATTTTGATATCGATTTTGAATTGCAACTCAATAAAATGTTACAATTACTGGCCAAAGAAAATCTGGTTGAATCCATGCACGATATTTCCGACGGCGGATTGTATCTGAATTTACTCGAATCTTGCCTTGAAAATGAATTAGGTTTTGACATTACTGCAGATGCTGAAGTTCGCGAAGATGCGTTTCTCTTTGGCGAAGCGCAAGGTAGAGTTGTCGTATCAGTTGACATGAACGTTGAACAGGAATTTATCGATTTAATGATTAAATTTAATTTCCCATTCGTCGTATTAGGACATGTCACAAAAGGCGAATTGCGCGTTGACGATATCTCTTACGGATTTGTGCGTGATGCAAAAGACAAATTCATGCAAGCACTCCGAAATAAAATAGAAGCGTAGTGAAAGGCAAGCGCTTGTCAAAAGACACAAACGATACGGTTGAGCAAATGTTCAACCGTATTGCTTTGCGCTATGATTTCCTAAATCATTTCCTCTCTTTTGGTATTGACAAAGGATGGAGAAAGAAACTCATACGGATTGCGCAAAAAAATCAACCTAAAAAAGTATTGGATATTGCCACCGGAACAGGCGACATGCTAATAACATTTCACAAAGCAGGCATTCAGAAACTCGCTGGCCTCGACCCATCAACAGGAATGCTGGAACAAGCACAGATAAAACTTGACAAAGCAAGCATACAAGCCAAACTAAAAGAAGGCTTTTGTGAAAAAATCCCCTTCAGCGACAACCAATTCGATCTGATTACCGTTGTATTCGGAATTCGTAATTTCAAAAACCTCCAACAAGCATTTTCTGAAATTCACAGAGTACTAAAACCCGGCGGAAAAGCAAGACTTTTGGAATTTTCAATGCCAAAAAACCCCATCGTCTGGTTGTTTTACAAACTTTATTTAAAACTTTTTATCCCACTTTGGGGCCGCATTATCTCCGGCGACAAAGCCGCATACCGCTACCTATCCTCATCCATAAAAGAATTTTCAAAAACAATTCAAGTGGAAAAACATTTACAGGAAAGCGGTTTCTCTACAGAAAAAACCCATGCGCTTAGTTTTGGTATTGCCACCATTTATACAGGGGAAAAAAATAAAGAACATGAAAGAAAAACAGGTTAAAACAACTCGGATTATCTACATAACACTTTTTGCTGAAATTATTATTTTTGCCTTTATTATTTTTCTCATCAACGATTTTTCAATCCCAAATCAAACACTTGATGAAACATTTTTTGTTGTCAATTCCATTATGCTATTTGCGATCCCTGTCGCAGTTTTTGTCAGAAAAAAAATGATTGAAACCATTAAACCTGACACAACAGAAGATACTCGCTTTGTAAAAATCCGAACAGCAAATTTGATGTTATGGACCGTAATTTCAGCTGTCGCAATGTTCTCATTGGTATCCATGTTGCTATTTTACCATTATGCACATCTTGTACTCGCCGCATTTTGTTTCGCTGCATTGCTGGCTACGCGGCCAAAATCCAATATGTTTGATTAAAAAAGCCGCAACAGCAATCACAACTTCATCACGTAAACAAATCACAATTCACACCTACATGCCACTTGTTTCCCGACAAAAATAATGTATCACCAACAAGAAAAATGCGCTCATCTATTTCTATCTCTTTTTTGGGCGCCTTAACTGCCTACGGCCTATAGCCGCAAGCTGCTCTGCGGATGTTGCAAAAGCGGCATACTTGAGCTTCCTCCGGTCGCTAAGCTGCCGCTGCAACAGCAACGCATCGCAGCTCACGGGCTGCCGGCCTTCGGCAGGGCGCAAAAATCTTAAACGATTTTGGTAATACTGATTGGTGGTTTGCTTATAACAGTTTAAGCAGTTGTTTATATGTTAAAACCGAATGGCAGTTTCATGTATCGTTCTGAAAAAAATCAAGTGAATTCGACACAAATCTTTCCGAACCCTGTTGAAAAAACACTTCACATAAGCATTCCGAACAAACTAAATATTCAATCACTTCAAATTTTCAATCTAACAGGTAGCATAGTAATCAGCGAAAGAGATTTCGCTAAAAAAACGATTAATGTCCAAAACCTACCCTCGGGGATTTATTTATTAAATTTACAAACGAACGAAGGAATTGAAATTCATAAATTTGTGAAACAGTAAACAAAAAAAGCCCACCTTTCGATGAGCTTTTATTAGTTTTCAAATTTAATTATTTCACTGGCACATTTTTCAGTGTTTCCACTAACCATTTCCAGAATTTATCAACGGTTGCAATATTCACTTTTTCATCCGGTGAGTGTGGGTAACGAATTGTTGGTCCGAAAGAAATCATGTCCCAATTCGGATAAGCAGCACCAAGGATACCACATTCCAATCCGGCATGTATCGCTTTAATTTCAGGTGTTATATTGTACAGATTTTCATAAGTACCCTGCATGATTTTCAGAATTTCAGAATCCATATTTGGTTTCCAACCTGGATACTCGCCTTCAAGTTTCACATCACAACCCAAATTAGCCCAAATTGCTTTCATCTTATTGGCAAAAACCATTTTAGCATCATCAGCAGCTGAGCGGGTTAAACAATTCACCTCCAATTTACCCTCGGCTAATTTAACAATTGCCAAATTGTTTGAGGTTTCAACTAATCCTTCCATGCTATCGCTCATTTTCACAACACCATGCACCGTTTCTAATACTGCATCAATAATCGCATCACGATCTTTTGCAGAAATAATAGTGGCAGGTTTTTCAACTTCTGTAATATCAACAGCAATGCCATCTTCAGCCGCTTTATATTCATCACGAAATTTAGCAACCGCATCCTCAACACTTGCTTTAAAAGCATCCGCTTTATCAGCAGAAACAGCAACAATTGCATTCGCTTCTCTCGGGATAGCATTTCTCAAATCGCCACCGGCAACCGATGCAATCAGTAAATCAGAAGCAGCCTTCGCAGCTTTCAAGGCACGGAACAACAATTTATTTGCATTGGCACGACCAATATTAATATCCATTCCTGAATGTCCGCCTTTCAAGCCTTTAATATGAATATTATAGGCTTTATCCATTGAATTATTTTCTGTTGCAAATTTATGTTCAACATTAATATCAATCCCTCCGGCACATCCGACATAAAGTTCACCTTCGTCTTCAGAATCCATATTAATTAAAATATCTCCTTTAAGGATATTAGGTTTCAAGGCATTAGCTCCAGTCATACCGGTTTCTTCATCCATAGTAAATAAGGCCTCAACCATCGGATGCTCAAGATCATCAGCTTCCAATACAGCCATAGCAGCAGCTACACCCATTCCATTATCAGCTCCGAGAGTTGTTCCTTTTGCGCTTACCCAATCACCGTCAATATAAGCCTGAATCGGGTCCTTTTCAAAATCATGATTAGTGTCAGAATTCTTCTGTGGAACCATATCGACATGACCCTGAAGCACAACGCCTTTTCTGTTTTCCATACCCGGAGTTGCAGGCTTGCGAATCATCACATTCCCAACCTCATCGCGAATGGTTTCTAAACCAAGATCCTTTCCAAATTGCTCAACAAAATTAATTGCTTTACCCTCTTTTTTACTCGGGCGTGGTATTTGTGTCAAAGAATAAAAATGTTTCCAGACAGCTTTCGGTGTTAAATTTAAAATTTCACTCATTTTATTGTATTTTTGATTTAACTTTAGTTCAACAAAGCATAAAGGTACAATTTTTTCATGCAAAATGAAGTAAACAATTTAATGAATTTTTAGTTCACTTGATGTAAGGAAAAATTTGGCACTTTAATTGTTTACAATTGACAAAAATTAAGCGTATGATTAGAAAAAAACTATTGGTAATTTTAGGACTTTTGCTCATTGTATTGAGCTTACAAGCGCAAGAAACAGAAAAAAAAGAAAGTCTTATTAATTGGTTGGATTTTGAAACCGCGGTAGAAAAACAAAAAGAGCTGCCCAAGCCCATTTTTATTGACATGTACACTGACTGGTGCGGCTGGTGTAAAAAACTCGATTCCGAAACTTTCGCAAATAAGGAAATCGCAAATTACATCAATACGTACTTCTATCCTGTAAAATTTGATGCTGAAACACAAGACACCATCAAATATAAAGGGAAAGATTATGTAAACAACCAAACTGGAAGACGTGCAACTCATGATTTGGCTTTGGAATTATTAGATAACAGAGCATCCTATCCTTCCATGGTTTATATTGATGTCAACGGACAAGTGAGTAAAACCGCTGGCTTTATGGATGCAAAAAAAATAGAACCCATTCTCATCTTTTTTGCTGAAAACATTAACAAAACGACCAATTACGAGGCATTTTCGAATGCATTTAACTTTGTTTTCGGTGAGGAAAATAAGGCAGAAATTAATATTAGCGGAAATGTAAATTGGCTTACACTGGATAAAGCCTTTCAAAAACAAAAGGAGAATCCAAAAAAGATACTCATATTATTTGTCAGTGATTATTATCAGCGCATCTCATCCATTCTCATGGAAGACATTAGCTTCACAAATCCTCACATTGCCGAATATGTAAACGAAGCATTTTACCCCGTTCGGTTTCAAGCATCAAGTAAAGATACGATTCAATTATTGGATCAAACATTTGTCAACGAACAACGTGGAATTGGATATCCACATCAACTGATATTTAGCTTATTACAAAACAATGTTGTATTTCCATCAATCGTTTTTATGAACGAAAAAAACGAATTGCTTTCTCCGATGCAAGGATATTTTATTCCTCAAATAATGGAACCTTATTTCCATTTTATTGCAACTGATCAATATCAGGAGGGCAACTGGCAGGAATACTATAAAAATTTCAAAGGAAAAGTTCCGCGGCAACAAACACAGCAATAAATTCAATACAATCCTGTTTTATGCATTGCATGACCCAAAAATTATTAGTCAAAACTTATACCAACATAATCACAAAACACCCCATATAAATTGATTGTTTTGAGCGTTGTTTTGCTGCACAAAACAGGAGTTGATTTTTCAAACGCGCCTAATGAACAACCGAAACAACACCAGTAAATGGATCAATTTCGTTGTGTAAATCAACAATATAAGTGTATGATCCGGTCGGCACTTTTTGACCGTTAAATGTTCCATCCCACGGATCATCTGTGCTTTGTGCATCATATAATTTTTGCCCCCATCGATTGAAAATTAAAATATGGGCTTTGGGGTAATTATCAATGTATTCAATATCCCAGGTATCGTTCACACCATCACCGTTGGGGGTAAATGCATTTGGAATTCTGAGACATAATCTGGGATTTTCCGGAATAAAGACACTCAACATTTCCACACAATCATTGGCATCGGTTATGGTAAGATAATAATTTCCGGTTGCCAAATCAGCAATTGCAGCAACCGTATCTCCGTTAGACCAATTAAAACGATATGGTGAGGTTCCGCCAATAACAGAAATCGCAGCTTGTCCATCTTCGTATCCCAAACAACTTGCCGCTTGAACAGCCGATTCAATCGTTAATGGATAAGGCTCCGCAATTGAAAAACTGGTTTCATCAGTACAACCATTATCATCTTCAACGCGCACAGAGTAGGCACCCGTTGGCAAACTATTAATTGCTGAACCGCTTGAAAGTGCACCACCTGACTGAAACCACATGTATTGATAAGGACTGGTACCTCCCATCGCAGTTGCAATAGCCGACCCTCCTGATTGACCAGCACACAATGCAGGCGCAGTTGTTACATAAACACGCACCTGATTAGATGGCTCATAAATTACAAATGCTGCCTCTTGTGAACATCCATTCTCATCGGTTACTGTTACAGAATATGACCCTGGAGCAAGATTATTTTCCACATATCCTGTTGCCCCATTTGACCATAACAAACCATAAGGCTCTACTCCTCCATTCACAATAACTTCAGCAGTTCCGCTATTACCGCCCAGACAGAGTACGTCTTCAGTTAACAGATTCAACCCCAATACCGGTGGCTGACTGACTTCATAAGATGCTGTCCCCGGACAACCATACTGGTCTGTAATCGTAACTGAATAATTACCGGCAGCCAAATTGCTTGCAACGCCACTTGATGATGATGAACCCGCCCAGGTATAGGTAAACGGAGGATTCCCTCCGGGCATTTCAGCCTCTAGGACGGCAGAGAATTCTCCATAACACATTATATCTTGAGTTTGGACAATATTGGCATCATTATTTCCATAATGATTTACACTTGCAGTTGCATCCAAACTACAACCATGATCATCTGTCATAGTGATGGGATAATCTCCCGGTGGTAAATTAATAATACTTGCATTATTCACGCCAATATCCCATGCATAGGAATATGGCAAGCTTCCGCCGGTCACATTGGCAGTTACTGAACCATCATCCAGCCCACATTCTGAATCGTTAATATCAAAATCAATTGCCAATGCCGGTGGATCACCAACCTGCACTGTCGCAACTTCCTGACAATTGATATCATCCGTTACAGTAACTGTGTATTCGACATTTGGCAACATCCCGGTTGTTGTGGAATCTGTACCCAATCCACCACTCCAGGCATAGCTAAACGGAGCGGTTCCTCCGCTGGCATTGCAGATGGCTTGTCCACTGGCTTGTCCATAACACAAGGCATCAGTGGTTGTAAAATCAATAATAATTGGCGGATCCATTGTAACAATTACAGTATCCGTGTTTGAACATCCAAGTGCATCAGTAACCGTTATAATATAACTTGTGGTAACCGTCACACTGGCAGTAGGATTCGCAATTGCGGGATCGTCCAAACTGGTTGTTGGCGACCAAGAATATGTGTATGGCGAACTTCCATTTGACGCCGTGGGACTTCCTCCCAAACTAACCGTTCCTCCGGCACACAATATAACATCATTTCCGGCAATCACAAGGATAGGATCCGGATCACTCAACTCAACAACCACCGTATCCTGACAGGTTCCATAGCTATCAGCAACCGTTACCCCGGAATAACTCCCGGGCAAGTTCACCGCAGTCTGTGTTATCTCCCCATTAGACCAGGTGTATGTATAAGGAAGTGTCCCACCGGTTACATTCACCGTAGCCGATCCATCTGTATCGCCATAACAATCAATATCAGAAATTACAGATCCTGTGGCTTCAATTCCATCAACAGTAAAATAAAGCGAACTTTCAGGAGTAAAATTTGAACAAATATCATCAACTCCTCCTTCATTCACAGTTAGTGTATATGAGCCATCGTGCATAAGATAGTCATCCAATTCGAAAGTAAAAATATCATCATAATAGGTATCAAAATAAGTTGATCCGGCACCGGCAATACAGATTTCACTCCATACATCTGAAATATCATAAACGCCTGCAGGCCCGGTAATAATAAAATCGTCAGGCTGAACACTTGTGCACCAAATTCTTTCTGAAAAACGGATTGTCAACCGATTTGCACCGCAATAAGGGGCATAAAGAATTTCTTCGAGATAGGGACCTGTGTCATCAATAATTTGTGCCGATCCACCAAATGTAATGGAGTATCCACTTTGAGTTGAACTATAATTACTAACATTAACAACATAAGTTTCACCGGCTACAACATTTAACACATCGTTATAGGGCCCGTCACCTGCACCGGAGCAATCTAATCCGGAAGACCCATTAGGTCCGGTACTCCCATCAGTCGCTGACCAATTACACGAAACCATTAATGAAGGATCACTAAATATATCAACACAACTATTGCTTGTCAAATCATAAACAGCCCAATCATAATCATCGGTAGAACTATTTGGCGTGATAGTAAAAGACACTGTCCCTGATGTCTGTACTGTAAACGTGTACCAAACATCATTTAACTCACCGTCTAACATACAATTATTTGGACACCCCCCACCGGTTTGAATTTCATTCCAATAATGTCCGGTTCCTGAATAGGAAGTGCTAGTATTATAGGTTGCAAAACACAATGGAATAGCACCAAGGCAATCCTGCTCACTTGGTGGGGTTACGGTACGATAAGCCAGATTGCCTGCAGCAGCTCCTCCAGCATCGCAATTATACTGATAAACCACAATACTGTAAGTCCCATTTGCAGTACAGTTCCATATAATTTCAGAACCTAATCCGCAGTGATCATCATTATAAGAATAAACTACATTTCCATTTTGATCACAAACCTCGATTTGCGTATCAATCAGATTATTACCACCTCCCTGACAAAACGAAAAAACATAAGTAATGTTAGCATAACCATCGAAAGTATAACGTTCACCGGCATTGACACTCACCGTTTGAAATGTAGGCAACATGTTTAAATTTGCAACATAATTACCTCCCCCGGCACATTGAGCTGAAAGCTGATTACTCCCAGCAATTAGCCAAAAAATAAAGAAAAGGACAACCCAATTCCATCTTGGTTTTTTCATAACAAAATATTTTGCAAAATGCGATAAGCTTTTTACAGCTTCTTATCTATCCTATCCATCAAAATACGCAAATACGTTTCCACAAAGACGCCATTTACGTAAATAAGTTGCCTGGAATCCCCGAATCCCTGTCTCCCGTCTGTTAAAACTTTGTTAAGAAATCCAAAACAATTGATTAAAGATATCAAAACTTATTTTTTATCCAAAATATTCTTTGAGAAATTCTCGAAAACAGGCACTAATTGGTAGAACTCATTCAATCCAATGAGCTTTAGAGAAGTATTAATTAGCGGATGGGAACTATGGTTTCGAATAAATTTCCATTGCATTGAAAGTCCTGAAAAATTTTCGGATTTTGATAGCTCATCAGGAAAAGATTTATCATAAAGATAAATTTCAGGCGTAATTAATTGTGCAATGTCGTAACCCATAAATGCATATCGTTTTGGCTCATCGAAAAAATCTTCACGAAATCTAAGTACAAATTCCTGAGACAAACTATCTTGATAATCAATGTACATCGGCGAAACATAAGAAACTCTAAGTGTTTTCAACTCTTCGGCCGCAACTCCATCCATATCAATCCAGCTACGATCGCCAAGAACACGAACTTCATGCTTATTGCACTGATAAAGTTTATTAATCAATGAGGTGATAAATACTTCATCATCGCTCACCGAAATAACCAGATTCGTATCCTGTTCACTCAACACCCCTTTCAATGCAGTTAAACTTTTTGTATCGTAATGGAATAGTTTGACATTATACTCATCTTCAACGGATCGCACTGCAAAATAGTCCAATAAATCAGTTTGGATTTGTTCTGCGGTTTTCATCGACTTAAGGGTACCATCATGAGTGACAACAACATGGTGATCTCGCTGATACAACCAAGATGCAATAAAATCATTCTGAATTCTTTGACTCGAATAAATGCTAATTAAGTTTGGATACGCAAACAAATCAGTATCATTGACACCAACTGGGGCTAAAACCGGAATCCCGTATTTCAATCCGTACTCTAAACACAGCTTCATATTTTCATAACGCACCGGACCGATGATTAAATCTGGGATATCATCTATATCTTTCAAAATAGCTTTCACCCGATCAGCATTTGATTCAGTGTCAAAAACGGACAATTTAAGATTTTTCCCTTGCAAATCGAGTTCTGAAATCCCCACTAAAAATCCCTCATAAAACTGCACCATCATTTCAGACAACGGATAAAAACGGGGATCTTTATTTTGGTTATCTAACAAATTCGCCCTGTCTAAGCTGGTTTTTGCATGAAACGGCAACATTAATAAAATGTGAACACTGTCAGTTGCTCCAACCTGTAAACTATCACGACCAAAGAAGTCGGGAACAGAAATTGAATCAGGAATTTGATCTGGATTTACACGGACAGCAAGTGAATCCTCAGCTCTGGGAAAGGTTAAAACAAACTGAGCCTCAGATTTCGGGATTTTTAACACTTCACCAATCCGCATGTGACGTTCAAGCAATTCAGGATTCTCGTCGGTAATCTCATCACGGCTTAATTTATATTTGCGACTTAGGCTATACAAGGTTTCTCCAGCATTCACTTCATGATAAATGTATTTGGAATTATCACGCTGTAAAACAGGATCAGTAAAATCAATTTTCTCAACGGTAAAACTGTACTTTGGGATGCGAATAACAGCGTTCCGCTTTAAGCCACGACTTTCAAGCCCAGGATTTGCATCATAAATTTCCCGAATTGTAACATTGTATTGTTTTGACAAGGAGTACAAAGTATGTTTTCGTCGGATTTCGATACTGTAAAACTGTGTTGTATCGACTTCAGGCTCAGCTTCATCAGGCTTAATCTCAACAACCGGAATGCGCAAAGTTGCTCCGGCCTTTAAACCCTCTGATAATTCAGGATTATGAATCATTAGGGTTTTATTTTCAACATGATAAGCTTTAGATATGGAATATATTGTTTGTCCGGGTTCAACTTTATGCAAGTAAAATTTTTGACCTTCAAGGATAATTTTCTCGTCAGAAATTTTTATTGTCGGACTTTCCTGCTGAGCGAATGATACAAAGGCACAGAGCTGAAGAACAAAAAATAATCCGCTAATTTTTTTCATAATCGTCTAATAATGGTATGATATGACAAATGTACAAATATTCACAAATAATCAAAAGTCATACCTGTTTTAAAACAAGCTGGAAAGCAAAACGTTTCCTAACTCCTAACTCCTAACACCTGACACCTGACACCTAACTCCTAACTCCTAACTCCTGACACCTAACACCTGACTCCTGACACCTAACTCCTAACACCTGACACCTAACTCCTAACTCCTGACACCTGACACCTGCCACCTAGCCCCTGCCCCTCGGGTCCTGTTTGATTTCAAGTTTTCGCATACCATGCACTTCAAGGGACGGATGTCTAAATTCCTCAACCACTTTTCCCCGAACCAAATACACGCCTTTTCCCCGAAAGGGATGTTTTTTTATACTGTCGGGAAAGTGGACCGAATCAAAATAATTTCCATTCTGATCAACCCATGCAGCAAAATACATAATTTCTCCTTTTACCGTTTTTACATACTTTATTGTGATATACAAAGCAGGAATTTCAACCACATGACCAATGTGCTTTGTCAACATTCCGGCATGCATTTCTGAGTTCAGTGGATGCTGCAACAAATCAAACCAGGAAAGTGCAATCGGGAAACCAATCAGGCTGATTTCATCCCAAGCGTCATCAAGGCGGGAATGCGATAATGCAGGTAATGCATATTTTCTGGGTGCAGGCTCAAAAAGAGTTTGTATTTGCGCCGCTGGCTCTGATTTTCGCTTTACATTTCCGTACAACTCCCAGAGCAATTCGGCTTTGGTTTTCTGAGTAAAAGCAAATGCTCCTATCCGAATCAACAAACTCACCTGTTCCGGACCGGCCTGCACACGTTGCATAAAATCAAAAATATTTTGAAATTGTCCATGTTCATTCCGTTCAGCAACAATTTGTTTAGCAAACTTCTGTTCTAAATTCTGCACATGAACAAATCCGACAATAATTCGCTGATCAATCAAGCGGGATGTCATGCGACTTTGGTTAACACAAGGTGACAATATTTCAGCTCCCAAACGTCTGGCTTCGTTAAAGTACACCCATGATTCATAAAATCCCCCAAAATTATTAATTACCGCAACCATAAACTCCAAGGGATAATAGGCTTTGAGATACAAACTCTGAAAACTTTCCACGGCATATGATGCAGAATGCGCTTTTGAAAAAGCATATCCGGCAAATGACTCAATTTGTCGCCAAACTTCTTTTGTAAGCTTTTCAGAATATCCCCTGCTTTTACAATTAGTGAAAAAGCGTTGTACAATTTGTTGAAACTCTTTTTTCGAGCGATATTTCCCGCTCATCGCTCGTCGCAAAATATCCGCATCAGCGAGATCCAATCCTGCAAAATGATGACAAACTTTCAACACATCTTCCTGATAGACCATAACCCCATAAGTTTCCTCAAGTTGCTCTTTCATAATTGGATGCAGGTATTGAAATCCGTCAGGATTGTGAAACCGACGAATGTATTCCTTCATCATTCCGGAGCGGGCAACTCCCGGCCGAATAATTGAACTGGCTGCTACCAAGCTATTATAATCGCTACATCGCAATTTTGACAGCAATCCGCGCATTGCAGGACTTTCAATATAAAAACAGCCGATGGTTTCACCCTCAAACAAGCATTTTTGTACCAATTTATCCTGCTTAAAGCGTTTGACATCATGCACATCAATTTTCTTCCCACGGGTTTCCAGAATAATATCAGCTGCCTCTTTCACATGTCCGATACCGCGTTGGCTCAGAATATCAAATTTTTCATATCCCAAATCTTCGGCCACATACATATCCCACTGTGTAACGGGAAATCCCAAAGGCGGCAAATCCAATGCGGTATAATATGTCAAAGGCTCTGCAGAAATCAGAATTCCGCCGGCATGTACACTTCTCAAATTGGGAAAATTTGATAAACGGACAGCCATATCGGCAATCTTGCGATGAATTTCATCCGAATTCCGATATTTTCGGGGATTAGATGCGAATGCATCGATTTCTGCTTTCGTCAATCCTTGAACTTTAGCCAATTCGCGTAAAACAGAGCGGGTTTTAAACGTATTGATTGTTCCCAGCAATGCCGTATGCCGCTTCCCATATCGCTTAAAAACATAATCTCTCACTTCATTGCGCTCTTTCCAGGAATAATCAATATCAAAATCGGGTGGCGATGTACGCTTCGGATTCAGAAATCGCTCAAAATACAAATTTAGCTCAATGGGATCCACATCTGTAATTTTCAGACAGTAAGCCACCAAACTGTTTGCTCCGCTCCCACGTCCGACATGATAAAATCCGCGCGACATGGAATATCGGACAATATCCCAGGCAATCAAAAAATACGCAGCAAAACCCATTTGGGCAATAATTTCCAGCTCATGATTTAACCGGGAACGAATGACATCGTTTGCTTTTGGATAACGATATTCCAGTCCGTCGTATGCCAATTTTCTCAAAAGTGCACGATCATCTTCAGCACTGATTGAAAATACCGTTTTGTTTTTGGATGTTTTCAATTCATAATCCAGATGACATTGCGCCATCAGATCCAAGGTGTTTCGCACAATAAAATCGTATCCGCGAAAGCGTTTTCTCAACTGAGCAGCGGTCACCAATCGATCTTCAGGACGTGCACACATCTCCTGTTTTAACCGACTGTAAAGCATATTAAGATCAATGGCCCGCAAATGACAGTGCATTGAGTAATCCTTTTGATTTTCAATTGTGGGTGAATGGAGAATTACCAGTTTATCCTGAAATTTCAAATAAGGAGATGTAAAAAGTGAAGCCACCTGATACGGACGAACCCCAATGTATTCATTATCACGCAATGGCTGATCAGGCACTGACTCTAACGGATACACAATAAATGCATGTTCGCAAACGGGAGCTTCTGTGAATTTTCGTTTTTCAAGCAGATGCTGAGTAAGATATTCATTCAGTTCCCGCATTCCTTCTTTGTTTCGTGCAACTCCAATAAAAAGCTGTATATCTTGATTTCGAAAATCTATCCCGCCAATTGGCTTTAAGCCTTCGGCACGGGCAATACGGACAAAATCAGGCATTGCACTGCTATTATTAATATCCGTAAGCACCAACTGATCGATATCATGCGCAATTGCCCCCTTTACCAATTGTTCAGGTGTCATGGTACCATAACGTAAACTATAATATGTATGCGCATTCAAATACATCTGCAATCATATTTCTTAATGAAAAGACAGCGCCCTTCTGATTGCTTTTTTTCCGTATAGTTTTCGGATGTTGTCCATTGCCAGATACAATTCAGCCATTCGGGAACTGTTCTCAAACAAGCTTAACTGCTGAACGCCTCGAACCAAACCACTGAATTTAACACCAATCAATCGGATACGCATTCGCCGGGTGTACAATGCGTCAAATAAATCGTGAGAAAGCTTGATTAATTCATGATCAAAAGTCGTATAAGCGATTTTTCGTTGCATGCTGTGGGTATCAAAATTTGAATAACGAATTTTGACAGTCACAACGGAAGTTACCCAACCGTCTTTACGGATTTCATAAGCCAGTTTCTCCACCATGCCGGCAAGTAAATCACGCATTCCTGCGATATCCATACTGTCCGCATCAAAAGTATGCTCACTCCCGATGGATTTCCGCTCGGAATATTGTCTGACAGGAGAAGTGTCAATTCCATTGGCTTTGTTCCAAAGTTGCAGGCCGCTTTTCCCCATTAGATTTATCAACATTTCCGGTGGGATGCGGGAAAGCGTGCCAATATCAGCAACTCCCATAGAGCGCAATGTCTGAAATGTCTTTTTCCCGATCATCGGCATTTTTTGAATTGGAAGCGGATGAATAAAAGACCGAACATGTCCTGCATCAACATGCAATTCACCGTTGGGTTTCGATTCACTGGTCGCCATTTTGGAAACAGTTTTATTGACAGACAATCCAAAAGAAATCGGGAGTCCGCTCTCACGAATAATTGTTTGTCGTAATTCCTTTGTCCACTTCAGGTTTCCAAAAAACTTATCCATGCCGGTAATATCGAGATAATGCTCATCAATGCTGGCTTTTTCATATACCGGAGCTTTTTCTGCAATAATATCCGTTACCAAACGGGAATAGCGAGTATAAGCATCCATATCTCCACGGATATAAGCCGCATCAGGACATAATTGTCTGGCCAGCTTTATTGGCATAGCAGAATGCACTCCAAATTTTCTGGCTTCGTAACTGCATGCAGAAACCACTCCTCTGTCAGAACCGCCTCCGATAATTACAGGGAAGTTTTTCAGACGCCTGTTTTGCAAACGCTCTACAGAAACAAAGAAGGAATCCAAATCCATATGAACAATTGATCGTTGCATTTTGATTAATTTTTAAGCTTTTGTTGGATTACAATTTAACCAAATTATTGTCTAACCATGAAAAAAAATGTATTTTCTTGAAAAAAATTCGGGATTGTCGCCAACATTCCTGATTTCCGACAAAGTATAGGGGCCTTCTATTAATTCTTTGCTTTCAAAAAACAAATTTAATGAATAAGATGCAAGGCACAAATTTTGTGCAAATGAGGGCAGAGCCAAGCCGATGTCCTGAGCCTGCCGAAGGGTTGCTTGAGCTATGCCGAGTGCAGCCAAGATTATTTAAATTTTTCTGAATAGCCATAGCTATTTAGAAAAATTTTAACGCTGAAAATCTTGATGCGAAAGAATTATTAGAAGTCCCCTTACAACTTAGAAAAATCCGGGTTTGTTGCAAAATCAGCAAAAAATGGGAAAGAAGGATTGGCTTTGGCCTTAGAATACAAGCCTGATTTAATTGTATTAGACGTTATGATGTCGGAAATGGACGGCATAGAAACATGCCATAAATTGAAAAAAACAAAGCAACTGCGGATATTATCGTATTGTTTTTAACTACCCGTAATGAAGATTATTCTCAGATTGCAGGTTTTGATGCAGGAGCAGATGACTATGTCAACAAACCAATTAACCCGAAAGTTTTAATCAGTTGAATTCAAGCCCTTTTAAAACACAAAGAAAGCAATACGAGGAATTCACAAAACACATCACAGCATGGCATTGGTGACAATATCATTATTGACCGCGAGCGATATCAGGTTACTACAGAAAATAAAACGCTGATATTGCCAAGGAAAGAATTTGAACTTTTGAGTTTGCTGGCATCTAAACCCGAGAAAGTATTCACTCGAGAAGAAATTTACGACCGGGTGTGGGGAGATTCCTTTGTTGGTAACAGAACCATTGACGTGCATATACGAAAGCTCCGAGAAAAATTAGGAAAAGACCATATAACCCGTAAAATTCATGCCATTCCCTTTGTGCAGATTTGAAT
>CAYOUD010000012.1:0-31394 GCA_964407055.1 uncultured Bacteroidales bacterium
AATAGAAAAATGGGCTGCAGTAATCTAAAGTATTTAGCAACAGCACTTTATGTTAACATCTGATGCCACTTTAAAATCAAAAACTCCGGTATTCCCGATTTTCGGGAGTAAACAATGCCGATGTAGAATCAAAGCTGATACAAGAAATAATACCGATTACACAAATAATATAGTACAATTTCGTTTCACATCATTGTACTATTTATTTGTAGTATCGGCATTATACACTAAGTTCATTGGAATATTCATTAGTTCAAATTAGTATAAAATGAATTGTATCGGCAATTTTGATTCACAATCGGTATAACTATTTGCGGTGAATTTTTCGGGTTAAATCAAATTCATGCATATTGTTTGACATCACCGCCCAACGCTTTTTCAGCGACATTCCAACCGAAGAAGGTGGTGGTGGAATTTATGCATTCTTGAGGGGTAAATGGAGTTTTTAAGCTAAAAACACCCTACGTTTTCTTCTTTCGTTTTGTTCCTTCCACGGAATAGCCGAATTTCCCTTGTTTTTTTGCGACACTGTAATATTTTCCGTGCGCATAAGTCAATAATTCTGATGCAGCCAGTAAAAACTCCCCATTTTCATTATCCATATAATGCGGATCCCCGTGAACTGCTACGATTTCAGCCAGAAACATATCGTGTGAGCCTAATTCCGTAATGCTGTGAATTTTGCACTCCAAATTCATTGGTGAATCTGCAATCATAGGTGCTTTAATCTGTTCTGCCGGAATGGCTGTAAGTTTCATTTCTTTGAACTTGTCATAATCCCGTCCTGAGCGAACACCGCACCAATCGGTTGCATGTGCAAGTTTTACGGTTGTAAGGTTGATGACAAATCCGCCTGCTTCTTTAATTAAGGCATGTGAGTGTCGAGATTTTCTCACTGAAACATAACACATTGGCGGGTTGGAATTGACAATCCCTGTCCAGGCAATGGTAATGATATTGTATTTTTCGGGGCTGTTACCGCAGCTCACCATAACTGCCGGCAAGGGGTAAAGCATTGTGCCGGGTTTAAAGGAAACTCTTGTTTTATTTACATCCATATTAAAAATTAAGTTTTAGGGATATTGGACAATGGTCGGAATGTACTACCTCAGCATGAATTTCAGCTCCCCGCATTTGGTCTTTAAGGGGCAAACTTACCATGTGATAATCAATACGCCAGCCTAAATTTTTTGCACGTGCATTTGCCCTGTACGACCACCAACTATATTTGTCAGGGCTTTGATCGTATGCGCGGAACGTATCAATAAAACCACGATCTAAAAACTCACTAACCCATGCTCGTTCTGCCGGTAAAAATCCCGAGACATTTTTTTTCTTCTCTGGGCGGCTGATATCAATTGCTTTATGACAAATATTGTAATCGCCTGAAATAATAATTTTAGGTCGTGATTTTTTTAGTGTGTCAATGTATTCTTGAACGGCATCAAGATACTCGTATTTAAAATCCTGACGCACATCACCGGTGGTTCCTGACGGGAAATAGGAATTGATAATTGTAATATCCCCAAAATCGAGGCGCATTAACCGACCTTCGAAATCAAAACGGGCTTCACCAATGCCAAATTCCACATGATCCGGTTTTTCTTTGCAGATTGCCATGACACCGCTGTATCCCTTTTTCTGTGCGGAATGGATGAAACAGTGATATCCAAGCGACTCATAAAAGTTTGTATCAATATCTTGCTCCCAGGCTTTGGTTTCCTGAATGAGCAGGATATCTGGTTTCACGCTTTTAAACCAATCGTTAAAGTCTTTGCGCACAGCCGCGCGGATGCCGTTTACATTGTATGAGATGATAATTCGTTCCATAAAAGTTGTTCTGAAAATTACATTGCACTGATAATCAGGTCGATATCTCTTGAGTACATATCAAATTGATCTCCGATTTTTTGATTGGTCAGGATCCCGTTATACACATATACTCCGTTACAAGTGCCCCGATGATTTTTTAAATATCCCGTTATATTCCCGGATTCGCCCATTTCAAGCAGTACCGGAGATAAAATATTGCTTAAGGCATAACTTGCTGTTCTGGCAACACGTGCCGCAATATTCGGAACACAATAATGGATGACGCCATGTTTTATGAAGGTTGGTTTATCGTGATTTGTGGCTCTACTGGTTTCGAAACAACCTCCCTGATCAATGCTAATATCAACAATAACAGAGTGTTTTTTCATTTTTGAAACCATTTCTTCGGAAACAATGCCTGCAGCACTTGTGTTGATTGAGCGCATGGCACCAATAATGACATCGGCTGTTTTTAATGAACGTTCTAAAACCTGAGGTTGCAAAATTGATGTGGATATGGAGTAATTTAAGGTGTTTACAAGGCGTGTAAGTCGATGTACTGAGCGATCAAAAACACGAACTTGTGCTCCAAGTCCTAATGCTGTTCTGGCTGCATATTCCCCGGCCGTTCCGGCACCTAGAATTACAATTTCTGAAGGCGATACGCCAATCATTCCACCTAACATTTCTCCTTTTCCGGCATTTACATTTGACAGATATTCAGAAGCAATTAAAATGGAACTTCGCCCTGCAATTTCGCTCATCGAACGGACAATCGGATAGCAATCCTGTTCATCTTTCAGTAAATCGTATGCAATGGCTATAACGCGTTTTTGTATCAGCTTTGTGAAATATGATTTTGTGTGCGAACCGGAATGTAAATTCGACATGACAATTTGATTTTTCCGCATCATTTCCAGCTCTTTATCCGTAAAGGGAGCTACTTTAATGACAATGTCGCATTGAAAGATTTCTGCTGCTGATTCACAAATTTCTGCTCCGTATTGTGCATATTTTTCATCGGGGAAATGGGCATGTTTTCCGGCAGCTCGTTGAATCATTATTTTATGACCACTTTCCACCAAAGATTCAATGGATAATGGTGCCAAGGGAACACGACCCTCTTGCATGGAGGTTTCACAGGGTATCCCGATGCTGAATTTTTTCTTTTTTCGATGTACTTCCAAAACCTCTTCTTGAGGACTTAAACCGTACTGTGACAGGATTTGCCGTGAGGCTTCATTTGGGTCAGTCATAATTTTATAATTTTGAAAACTAAGATACGAAAATTATCAATCGTTTCAAATATATTAAATTGAAATATTTATTCCATTCGCTTTATAAAGTATCCATTACAGAAAATAAATAATTTATTTCAACCTTATTTATCGAAAATTCAATTAGTAAATGCAACTTTCAGGAGTACTAATGTATTCTTAATATCGCAACCCTTAGCTCTCTTTGTGGAGTGAAGCGCAGCGAAATCACTTGAAGGTCAATCGCTTTACGCTCCCAGCATACACTGTGCTTATTATAGTTGTTTTCAATTACTAAAACATACAATAAATAAATTTTGTGGTATTAGTTATCAGCAACAATCAAAAGAAATAAGGAGTTTAAAACAAAAATCTCATCAATATGTTATAAATTATATTACTAATGAACTTAAGAAATATGTAGATTTTAAAGAAAGTAAGGATTTCAAAAGAAAAATAAAAGATTTAAAACAATTTCGTATTGAATCTGATTGTGAAAACATTGAAATAAATATGGATAAATCACAGCAAGCTATTGGATTAGCTAATGAAATTAGAATGTATAGTAATTGATAATTTTAATGTATGAAAGCAAAAGAATATATAATAAATAAATTAACTGAATTATCAACATTATTCACGGATATTAGAATCAGATATGAATTTCGGATAAATACAAATAGTCATCTAATTGAAGTTACACCTTTGTGTTTTTATGAAAGTAATCAAGATTATTTAATTGCTGAATCTAATATTGAAGATGAATTTGAATCTTTATTCCCGTCTGAGAATGTTGTTTTCATATCAGAAAACTCTTTAACAGAAATCAAAGAAGCTGAACTTGAATTCGGTATTATTGATGAAATTACTTTTAATAATTATAACATTAATATTGAATTTGAAGTTAAAGGATATTCAGGAATAGTTGAGTCAATAAAATCAAATGAAAAATACGCATTAGCTGCATAAATTATGGAAAATTCAGGTTTTCAATTTATCGGGTTTACGATAATCCGTTAATTAATAGAAAGAAAAGACAATAACATATCAAAAAAGATTTCATTAGGATTTAAACCAAAAGGTGTTATTAATAAAGAGAAGTCAACATTTCAATTGCATTTAGGCGTGAAAATTGAAGATGAAAATAAAGCTTTTAAAATTGTTATTGATTCAATAGCAAATTACACCTTTGAAAAGGAAATAAATATAGATAATTTGAATAATTTTTTCTTTGTTAATGCTCCTGCCCTCTTATTCCCTTACCTAAGAGCTTATATCTCAACACTGACAAATCTTTCAGGTTTTGAACCAATAAACTTGCCTACCTTAAATATGACTAAATTAGGTGCCGATTTAAAATCAAATACAACTGAAGAATAGTATTAGCACAACTTACTTATAACAGCCGTTTTTTTCAATGATTGATATAAAGCGACTTCATTTATGCTGTTATTTTACGGAGAACCTCTTGGGTAAAATAGCTTTTTATACGTGGATTTTTTTGTTAATTTTGGATAAAGTCAAAATCATGAAAACTAAGCTTTTATTTATTCTTGCGCTCGGTTTTATTCTCACATCTTGTACCACCTTGTATAAACCGATCATGCAAAATGTTCCGATGCTAAAAGGGAAATCCGATTTTCGCTCAACTTTGTCTTATAATAATTACCAGTTTGCTTATGCCTTAAGCGAAAATTTTGGGATTATGTTGAACGGACATCATAACAAAAATGAATGGTCAAGCAGTTTTGATAGCATTTCCCGAAACGATTATTTTTTACGTCGTTATTCAATTGACGCCGGGGTGGGATATTTAAAAAATTTCAATGAGAATACGGTTTTTGAGTGTTATACTGGTGGCGGATACGGTGGATATATTCGATTACGATATTTATAATAATGATGTTTTCGAGAGAACTAACACTTACCAAACTGCATCCTGGCGTAGCTTTGTTCAACCCTCAATTGCCTACCGTGATGATATTTTTGAAATCGCTTTCAGCACTTGATTTATGGGAGTTGGATTTTTTGATGTTGTTACGAGGAATTATACTCAAGACGAATTAATATCAGAAAACCTGAATAATCTTGATCAAAATTTTTATCCCTTTATTGAACCGGCTATTACTTTACGAGTTGGGCATCGAATGGCAAAATTCCAAGTGCAATGTGTTTATTCTAAGTTGTTAAGCACAAAAGGTCTGAGTTATATTCCATTGAACATAAATTTTGGGATTTCATTTAATGTTTTTGAATGGTTTTCAGAAAATCCACCGCGTTATCGGGAAGGAACCGTACGACAAAACAAGTTTTGATAAACTGAATTATTAGCTTTTTACCAGGCGATTTGCTTCGGAAATAATTGCCTGCAAATCTTGCTTTTTCATGCAATCAAAATGCTTTTTCGGACATTTTTGATATCCGATTTTACTGCAAGGACGACACGATAAATCCTTTACTTCAAATGTTTTTGACGTTTTATTTGCCATAAACGGAGTCATGCCGAATTCCGGAATGGTATTTCCCCATACTGAGATAATCGATTTATGAAAAGCCGCTGCAATGTGCATTAAGCCGGTATCGTGACTAATAACACAGGCTGAGTTTTTAAGCATCCATGCCGATTGGTTTAAATTTAGTTTGCCGCAATAATTGCGAACATGATTTAGGCCTTTTGCAATTTCATCACCTATTGCTTTATCTTGCGGGCCGCCGAGTAAAACCACAGGCGCCTCCATGTTTTTTGCAATTTCGCGAATGGAATCCGGTGGTAATTTTTTTGTTTCATGTTGTCCGCCAATTGAAAGAGCAAGAAATTGAGGTTTCAGCATTTCATCAATTTCGAACTTGTCGGTCTCGGGAATAAAGAAATCCAAACCTTTTCCATCATCTTTCACATCAAAAACAGAAACACAATCCAAATAACGCTTAACAATATGTTTGTCCGGCAATTTGTTTTTTTTAAAATTAACCATCAGCCATTTTTCCCGATTCAGCTTATTTACACTGAAATCTAAAACTTTAAGTCGGTTTTTTAATCGCCGGGTTCTTAGATTGTGATGTAAATCAATCACATAATCGAAACCTTCTTCCCGCAAAGGGTTCAGTGTTTCTTTCATGGATTTTTTTAGGTGATGTATGCCGTCCAAATAAGGATTATGTTCTAGGATTGAGTGATATGCTGGTTTTGTTAAAAAATGAACTTCAGCGCCATCTACTTGTTCTTTAATCACTCGAATAACAGGTGTTGTCAGAACAATGTCGCCGATACTGCTAAAACGAATAACAAGAAATTTTACCTGCATAATTTACTTTTTGACAAAGTTAATGAACTGCTAATATTTAGCGGGAATTTTCATGATACAATTAACAAATATGCAGTTGCGAAAGGAATTATCATTAAGAAACTGTCAAAACGGTCGAAAAGCCCGCCGTGTCCGGGAATTAAATTGCCGCTGTCTTTTACTTCTGCAATTCGCTTGATTTTTGATTCAAGAAAATCACCGATGCTACCGAAAACGGCAATAATAATTGTTAATCCAATCCACTTTTCTGCTGACATAATGCCCCAAATCTGCATTAGAATTAAAGCGATTCCTATGCTGAGAGCTAATCCACCGAAAAATCCTTCCCATGACTTTTTGGGAGATATTTTAGGTAGTATTTTGTGTTTCCCAAGCAGACTGCCTGTTAGGTATGCAAAGCTGTCGAAACTCCAAAGTAGGATAAAAAGGCTGATTAAAGTGTAAGGAAATGCATTGCTGTTAAATATTTCGGGATTATTGATTGGCGAATTTTGATTTATCCTTAAAAGCAGTGCACTCATACCGAAAGGGAATCCGATGTAAATTGCTGCAATACTCGTGGCGATTGCATTTTGAAGGCTTTGCTTTGCCCACAAAAGCTGAATAAACGGAAGCATGAGTCCTAATATCCATACTGAAAATGAGATGATGTAAAAACCAGCTCCGATAAAAAAGGAAAATGCTCCGAGAAAAATTAATCCTGTTGAAATGCTTAGTACGGGATTTGCATTGTGGATGCTTAATTTTTTTAAAATGGTTGCAATTTCAAGACTGATTCCTATGCTGATAACTCCTGCCAGAAATGCCCATGTCCACCAAGCTGCAGAAATTGCAACAAGTAAGATGGTTACAAAAACAATTCCACTCAGGCTTCGTTTTATCAGATTATTCAATTTCTAAATCTTTTTTAAACTGCTCAATAAGCGGTTTACAAGCGGCTGCATCTTCATTTTTTACATAAAGGTAGATATAACCAAAGAGGTAGGTTGAATCTTTCTGGTTGAACGATTGGCTTTCAAATCCCTCACCTTCAAGCATTTGCTTTGCCATGGCAATGAGGTGCTCTTTATTGCTCGTAAATATTTTAGTCCAGTTTTCCATCGCTTTTTTCTGAGGGTTTTGATTTGTTCGATTTGTTTACTTTCGTCTTCGGCTTTTTAGTTTCCTGCTTTTTTTCTGTATTTTCAGTATCCTGTGTATTCTCAGTATCCTGTGTATTTTTGGCATCCTCTATTTTTTCAGCAGTTTCAGAGTCTTCCTTTTTATCTCCGTTGCTTCCGATCAATTTTTCTGATTCAGCACTTCCCTTGCGAGGGCCAAATATTTTTTCTAAATCATCACTGAAAATAACTTCTTTTTTCAGAAGCTGCTCTGCAAGTTTATCCAGGCCGTTTTTGTTTTCTCTCAATACAGCTATTGCTCGTTTGTATTGCGCATCAACAATGTTTTTAACTTCCTTATCAATCGTTTCGGCGGTTGTTTCGCTGTATGGTTTGGTGAAATTGTATCCGGCTTCACCAGAGGAATCGTAATATGATATATTTCCGATTTTCGGACTCATCCCAAAATACGTTACCATTGCAATGGCTTGTTTGGTAACTTTCTCTAAATCGTTCATTGCACCGGTAGAAATTTTTTCGAAAGTAATTTCCTCAGAGGCTCTTCCTCCCAGTGCGGAGCACATTTCATCCAACATTTGTTCGGTTGTGGTGATTTGTCTTTCTTCGGGAAGATACCAAGCTGCACCCAGTGATCTTCCTCGCGGAATAATCGTGACTTTCACCAGTGGATTTGCATGTTCAAGTAGCCAGCTTACGGTTGCGTGTCCGGCTTCATGGAATGCAATTGTGCGTTTTTCAAGTTTTGAAATAATTTTATGTTTCCGCTCAAGCCCACCGATAATCCGGTCAACGGCAGCAAGAAAATCTTCTTTGTCAACGGCTTTCTTTTTATTTCTTGCAGCGATTAAGGCTGATTCGTTACAAACATTTGCAATGTCTGCACCGGAAAATCCGGGAGTTTGTTTTGCAATCGAGGTTATGTTCACATCAGTTCCCATTTTGAGGGGTTTTATATGAACTTTAAAGATGGCTTCCCGCTCGTTTAAATCCGGTAGTTCAACATGAATTTGTCTGTCGAAACGACCGGCCCTCATTAGGGCTTTATCCAGCATATCAGCACGGTTAGTGGCTGCGAGAATAATTACTCCGGAGTTTGTTCCGAAGCCGTCCATTTCGCTTAACAGCTGATTCAGTGTGTTTTCTCGTTCGTCATTTGAACCCATGTTTGGATTTTTTCCGCGGGCTCGCCCAATGGCGTCAATTTCATCAATAAAAATAATACAAGGTGCTTTGGTTTTAGCTTGTTTAAACAAATCACGTACTCTTGATGCTCCGACTCCAACGAACATTTCAACGAAATCAGAGCCTGACAAGGAATAGAATGGGACATTGGCTTCTCCTGCCACAGCTTTTGCTAATAGTGTTTTTCCTGTTCCCGGAGGACCTACAAGCAATGCTCCTTTCGGAATTTGTCCGCCTAATTCGGTATATCGTTGCGGATTTTTCAGGAAATCGACAATTTCCATTACTTCAACTTTTGCCTCCTCAAGTCCAGCAACATCTTTAAAATCCGTCTTTATGTTTTTTTCTTTGTCAAATAATTGGGCTTTTGATTTTCCTACATTAAAAATCTGACTGCCTCCTTGTCCTCCGCCTCCTCCCATGCGGCGAAACATGAATACCCATAAAAGGATTATTACCCCGATTGGTAAAAGCCAATAAAGCATCTGACTCATATTTTGGCGGGTTTCATGGATTACTGTGACTTGTTCTTCTCCAGGAATCTCTTTTTGAAGTTGCATGAGTCGCTCTTCGAAGAAATTCAAATCTCCTACGGTAAATTGATAATTGGGTTTATTCCCGGTGCTGGATTTATTAGCATCCTCATATTCCGGTTTGTCAATTACTTCTGATTTGAGATAAATTTCTGCTGTGCGTTCTTGCCCATTGTTTACGATGATAATTTTCTCAACATCCTTGTTGGCAAGCATTTCCTTTTCAAATCGTTGACGAGAAATTTCCTGTGGGTTACCGCCAATATTCAGCAAATCGCTGGCAATTAAAACGACAAATAGTGCAGCAAAAATCCACCAAGTATTAAATTTTGGTTTTCCGTTTTCCGGCTTTTTCCCGTTGGGCTGTTTCTTTTTCCCAAAGTTGTTGGTAAATCCCGGTTTTTTATTTTCAGTCATAGCGTTTTCTTTCTTTCTAGTAAACCAATAAATAGTCAATTGGTTTAGCTTATTTTATTCATTTTATAATCAGGCAATCAAAACGTTAAAATAAATAAATTATTTTTGATAGATGACTGATTATCTCTGTGTTTGCTGTTAATAATATGTTAATTAGATTTGGATGACTTATTGCAATTATTTGTTTTTGATAATATTTCCAAAATCATCGATATCACTTCTTTCTGCATCCGCCCAAACCGCTTCGAGATTAAACTTTTGTCTTGACTGCTCAGAGAAAATGTGAACGACAACGTCGAAATAATCTAATAATATCCATTCTGTATCATCGTTAATGCCTTCACTGGAAAACACCTTTTCATTCAATTTTTCGCGACAGCTACGGCGTATTTCATTTGCAATGGCTTCCATTTGTGTTGGGTTACTTGCTTGGCAGATTACAAAAAAATCCGTAATTGAATTGTAAAGTATTCGTAAATCAAGATTAACGATTTGTTCGCCCTTTTTTTCAAGAATTGCTTCATTAATCGTATCACGTAGCAATTCACTTGGTGTCAAATCTTTTGAATTTGTCATTAAATTTTAAATTTTTACAAAGATAAGAAACTCATTTGGAAATAGTGTGTTTTATATATGTAAAAACAATTTGTTTTTCGCAAAATTCTATAAAAACATACATTTTATTTATGAAAATTGTGTATATTTGATTAAACTATATCATGCTATGCGAAAATTTAGCCTTTTTTTGATGCTTTTCTTGTTGTCATTTACCATTTATGCACAACATGTTTTTAATGAAGAAATTGATGTGAAAGTCTGTTTTACGGCTGATCACACATGGGTTTCTGATTTGGGTTTTTATCTGTTAGCGCCGGGAGGAGATACGATTGAACCCGGAAATCATGGTGTGGTACAGCTGCTTCCCTCTGCGTCTAATTGGGGGTCTGAAGCTGCTCATCCCGGCTGGACAGGAATTCCTTTTTCTGTTTTAGGTTGTAGTGAAGAAACGGATGAAAACGCAACATGTCAAGCAGGCAATGATCTCGTAGATTTATGTTTTACCAGCACTTTGCCGGCCTCAAATCCGGAACATACACTCTGCGTTTGTGATGCAGCAACACCGTTAACGGGAGATTTTGCATCGGTTGAAGCCTGGGATTCTGTGTTTGGTTATCCCTTAATCGCACCTTGGGGCGTGGCAATTGCGGATTGTGAACATATTGATTTTGGTGAGTTACTTGCTGTTAGCATTTTGTTTACATTGCCTGATGGAGGATCTGTACATTTTAATATGCCGGGAGAATATCATGATGTTATGTATCCTATCAGTGATGAACATTGCTCTCTCGACAGCGCAACCCGTGTTTATATGATGCCAGACTCTGTTGTTGATTTACGTGTGGATTTTGCACAGCAAGCGCCAATAAATTCTATGCCGTTTTATGCATCACTTAATTTGGAAGGGGAAACAGATATTTTTGTTCCGTTTTATACTATTGATTCAGTTGAAATCTTGTATTTTCAAATGCTTGCAGATAATGAATGTGAAGTTAGTTATTTGATTCATCAGGGTGACGCTTTTGCAAATCAAAGTTTTAGCGTAATTTATGATTTGCCCGACAATTTACCCGAGGTATTGGACTTAGAATTAGCTGTTAATTGGATAAATCCAAATTCAGGAGCAAGTATGACTTTTGAAGCGAATCATTTTATTCTAGGTTTAACGATGCTTGAAAACAGTAAGAATCCGGGAAGCAATTCTTTACAAATATTTCCGAATCCTGCGACTGAGAATGTTCAAATTGAGTTTGAAAATGCCGGGTTTTATAAGCTTTTTGCACCCACCGGAACCTTAATACAAACCGGAAAAGTAAATCCGGGACTGACAAATGTGAATGTAAATCAATTCTCTCCGGGACAATATTTACTGCAGATTACGACACAAGCACATATGTACCAACGTCGATTTGTTGTAAGATAGATTTTTAAAGCCTGTCCAGAAATTTTAGCAATAACGTGCCACATTGCGATGTACTGAGGGCACTCGAAGTGAGCATAGTCGAAATACAAATATCGAACATTATGGCCAGACACTATTTAAAATGCTTCACCTTTTTTGATTACTCGCTTTTTGTAAACCACATAATACATTGCCGGTACAACTAGAAGTGTAAGTAGTGTTGCAAAGCTTAATCCAAAGATTATTGTCCAAGCCATTGGCCCCCAGAATTGTGAGGAATCTCCGCCCCAATAAAAATTCGGATTAAAGTCTGTAAGTAATCCAATAAAATCAATATTGATACCCAATGCAAGTGGCAATAAACCCAGAATTGTTGAAAAGGCAGTAAGTAATACTGGTGTTAATCGTGTTTTTCCGGCTTCAACAATTGCTTGTCTGAATGGCATTCCCTGTTTTCTTAAACTGTCAGTATAATCAATTAATAAAATTCCGTTGTTAACAACAATTCCACCAACAGCAATTATCCCTAACCCACTGAGAAACAAGGAAAATGGCATGTTGAAAATCATCGTGCCGAGAAAGACTCCAATCAGGCTTAATACCACTTGAGTAAGGACAATACCGGGTTTTCCGATAGAATTGAACTGTGAAACAAGAATTAAAAAGATTAAGGCAATGCTGATTAAAATGGCGAATTTAAGGAAACTCATTGTTTCTTCAATATTTTCTTGTTCTCCGGTAAATTTAACGGTGTAACCTTCGTCAAGTGTAAGCTGCGATACAAAAGCGGCTTCCAGTTTTCGAATTATATTTATTGCATTATACCCTTCTAATACATTGGAACTCAGAGTATTTGTGCGTTTGTAATCTCTTCTGATAATTCCACCATATGATGAAATGTACTCTAAATCTGCTACAGCTGAAATTGGAACTTGATCCGGACTTACTCCGACTCGCATGTTCATCAATGCTTCAATATCATCACGGGTTTCTTTCTCAAGTCTTACCATGATGGGATATTCATCTTCTCCTTGTCGGAAATTTGAAACCTCTGATCCATAGATTGCTGTCCGAAGTGCATTTCCGATTATTGCAGTATTCACACCAAGTTCATTGGCTTTGGATCGATCTACATTGACGATAATCTCAGGATTGTGTTTTTCCAAATCAGAGTTGAGTTTCTCAATCCCCCGAACATCCTGTTTTTCAATAATTTGGCGAATTTGAGCTTCAATTTGTGTTAATTTATATAGATCATCTCCTTTGATTTCAATATTAATTGGAGAGCCGGTAGGAGGCCCTTTTCTTTGTTCTTCAACAATGATGTCTGCTGCAGGGATAGGTTTTATTCCTTTCCGGATTTCATCAAGATAAATGCTGGTTGGTTCTCCGGTTCGGTATTGATAGTCCTTAAAGCCAATGGTTACACGACCAAGGTTAGACATTGGTGCGGAATTTTCAAATGATGATTTTCCTGCATTGACAGCAACAGAGGAGTTAATAAAGTCAATATCCTGTTGATATGGCTTCATAATGGAATCCACCTCTGTTTCAATGATTTTTACAACTTCATTTGTTTTTTCTAAGGCTGTTCCGGCAGGCATTTTTAAGTAAACATATATTTGTGAAGGGTCTGTTGGTGGCATTAAGCTTGTTTCGGGTTTGAATACTCCATAAAGCATAAGTGTTACAAAAAATAAGGTAACAACGCCCCCGAGCACAAGTGCCGGTCGTCCTTTTTTCATAACCCATCGTAGCCTTCGCTCGTACCAATTTTGTAGTGCCGGTAACACTTTGTTTTGAAACCATTTAATTAATGGTTTCATGAGTTGAATAAAATAGAAAATGATTAAGCCTATGGCAATTAAGTTGCCGGGAACCATGTATCCAGAAACATAAAATGCGACACTAGCCAATACAGCTACAGTTGACCATAAAATGCGCTTTTTAAGATTAGCCTTTTTTTGATGACTACGGTACTTCATAAAACTAACGGCAAAAGCCGGATTAATTACATAGGCCACGAAAAGAGATGCAACCAAAGTAATTGATAAAGTAATCGGCATTTCTCGAATAAATTGTCCCATAATACCAGGCCAGAATGAGAGTACAACAAAAGGAGCCAGTGTTGTTGTTGTTCCTGCAAGAATAGGTATTGCCACTTCACCCACAGCCCGTTTCGATGCTTGGACGATGGGTAAATTGGGGGTGTTCATGTAATGTCGGTAAATACTTTCAACCACAACAATGGAGTTGTCCACCAGAATTCCGAGTGCAACAATCAGCGCCATTTGTGAGCTCCAGTTAATTGTGAAATCCATTAATGGGATAACGATAAAGGCAATTAAAATTGAAATTGGGACGGCAAGTGCTGCAAAACCGGCATTATCAACTCCCATGAAAAACATCAGTACGAAAGCAACCACAATGAACCCTAAAATAATTGTGTTGAAAAGATTACTAACAGAATCTCTTGTCATTTTACTCATATCACCGGTTGTGGTAATATTCAGTGCTTGTGGTGCGTGCGATTGATACTCCTTAATTACTGCATTGGCATTGTCAACACATTCAATCAGGTTTTCACCGTTTCGTTTAATAACATTAAGTGTAACAACATCTTCACCGGACAAACGGGCGTATGATTTTCTCTCTTCAAAATCATCTTTAACTTCAGCAATATCTTTAAGATAAACGCCCGGCTTTACCATGATATGATTTAATACTGACGGGTCTTTTATTTCACCGACCACCCGCAATGAACGTTTAAAATTATTCATATCAACTTCGCCACCGGCAATTGTCATGTTTTCAAAGCGGATGATATTCGATATCTGGTCGAAAGAAATTTCGGCAGCTTGCATTTTGGCCAAATCAACGTTAATTTGAATTTCCCGGTTTAGTGCCCCGACAATATCAACACGCGAAACAGCATCCAATGCTTCCAAGTTATCTTGTAAATTATCAGCATTGCGTTTTAATTCAGCTAATGCCATGTCACCAGAAAGATTAATGTATAAAACCGGAATTTGAGACATATCCATTTGCATGACATCGGGATCTTCTGGTAAATCAGGTAAGTCCGATTTTGCCTTGCTAACAGCATCACGAGTGTCAATTAATGCTTGGTTTTCTTCAACAGAGGTTTCAAATTCAACCAAGATAATGGAAACATCCTGTGAGGATTTACTGGTTACATGCTTTACACCATCAACATTCCGAATTTGTTGTTCTATGGGGTAAGTAACCAGATTTTCCATGTCTGAAGGGGAAGTTCCCGGATATACGCTAACGACAGAGAAAAACGGATAAGACACTTCTGGAAATTGTTCTTTTGGTGTGTTTGTGTAGGAGTATATTCCGGCAAAAACAATCAATGCCAAAAATATATATACTGTTTTTATATTATCGACTGCAAAATTTGACAGCCAGAATCTTCGCTCTTTTTTCATGATTTTTCGCCTTTTATCATATGTAACAATATGCTCACGGGAATTGCCTGCTATTCAAGCACATCAATACCTTGTCCGTTTGAGAGGTTTTGATAACCATCAGTTATGACTAATTCTCCAACACTGAGGCCTTCTGCAATTTCAGCAAGTTTTGTGTTATTTTGTTTTACTATAATACTACGTCTTTGTGCATAAAGCGTTCCGTCTGATTCTGAAACAACAAAAACAAAATTTCCCAATTCATTTTTCTGAATAATATTTAATGGAATGCATGTAGCTTCGGGATTGACATAATTGAAAATCTTTACGCGACTCAGCATATTCGGTTTTATATATTCCAGATTTTCAGGAACTTTTACTTCTATTGTAAAGGTTCTGGTATCTGGATCAATTACTTGTGAAATGGCTTGAATTGCGCCCACAAATTCTGTATCTATGCTTGAAAAGCCTACGATGACAGAATCGCCTTTATGGATATCAGCAACATATTTTTCGGAAACTTCAGCTTCAATTTTTAAACGGGATAATTGAACAATACGAAATGCGGTCTTGCTCATTTGAATATTTTCTCCGGCTTTAATAAAAACTTTATCAATCGTGCCATTTATTGGGGCTGTAATTTTTGTTTGTGTTAATTGTTGATTTAGGGTTTTTAAACGATTTTCAAGACCTTCTTTTTGATTTTTTGCCTGTAAATATTGCATTTCGCTGCCAATTTCCTGATCCCAAAGTCGCTTTTGACGCTCATAACTGGTTGTTGCTAACTCCAGACTTGTTACCAATTCAGCTTTTTGATTTAAAAGCAGGGCATTATCAATTTCAGCAAGCACAGTTCCTTTTCGCACATAATCTCCCTCTTTGTAATGAATAACGTTTATAATACCGGAGTATTCTGCGGGTACCTGAATATTGTTATCCGAAGTAACATTTCCTTGAACTGTGAAATTATTTTGGAATTTTCTTTTTTTGACCTGCTCAACATTTACCGGAACTAGCCTGATGTTTTCAGTAGTATCTAGTTCTGATTTTACTTGAGTGATTTGTTTGTCAATTTTAGCAATTTGTTCCTGTAATTTCGCTTTTTTTGACTCCAGTTTGCTGATTTGTTTTTGACTGTCAGGGCTGCCACAACTCATAATAAGAATGGCAAGTAACGCAATGATGCTTATGTGTTTCGTTTTCATACTAGAATTAATTTTCAGGATTTGTCATTAATTTGTCTAAACTTGTTTTTGCTTGTATCAGTTCCAGAATTGCATTATAATAGTTGGTTTGTGCTTGTAAGTGTTGTGATTGCACTTGGCTTAAATCTAAACTTGATGCAACTCCTTCACGATATTTAATCAGTGTTTTATCATAAATTTTCTTTGTCAGTTTAGTATTTTCAGATTCGTTGATATATTTACTGAATGCAGTATTGTAATTTACGATGGCTTGCTCAAATTGCATGTTTAAGCCATCTTTTAGTGCCGATTTTGAATTGTCAAGCTTGTCAAGCTCAATGCGTGCTTGTTGAACTTTTGCCATACGCTGTCCACTGGAAAATAATGGCAGACTAACATTTACCCCAATTAGATCATTTGGTGTCATATCAAATTCCGGCTTTTTTAATTTTTCGGTATGCGAATAAAACGCGGAAATGGTTGGCAGATAACCAACTTGCTGTTGGCGCAATTCCATGGTTTTCATTTCTGCCTGTGTTTGGAGTAGCTGAAAGTCAATATTTTGGTCAACATTGAATTGGTCGTTTTGCAATGATTCGCTAATCATTTTGTCCATTATTTCTTGCATGGATTGCGATAAGACTAAATCAGTATCCAAAGGCATTCCCATATTAATTTTCAATAACTTGTAACCTAGTTCAACTTGTCGGGAAATGTTTGATAATGTGGTTTCTAAATTACGTTTCGATATTTCAAGTTGATCAACATCCGTATCTTCTATCAAACCAGATTTCAACATTTCTTTCATTTCGAAAATGTTTTGTTCAATGGTATTTAAGTTTTCTTCGAGGATTTGCCGATTTTCTTCAAGAACCAATATCATGATATAAGCATTCGTTACAGACTCTATGGTTTCTTGCTCTGTTTTAATAAGATTTTTTTCGCTTAAAGATTTAAAGATTGCTGCTGTTTTTAAACCAACAATATATTCTCCAGAAAAAATGAGTTGATTTGCACTTAAGGTGAAATTTGATGTTGGTTTAAAGGCAATTGTTGAGTTTTGCCCAGGATTCATTGGGTCCGGAAATGGCAACTCAATAGCATCATCAAAAATATGAGTGTAGTCAAAACCAGCTTCAGCCTGGGGTAAACCCATTGCCGTTGTTTCCCACACTTTCTTTTTTGCTGACTCAATATCAAGCTGTGAATTCTGGATGTTTCGGTTGTTTTCTTTTGCATATTCCAATGCCTGATTTAAACTGAACGCTTGTTGGGGATTATTGACATCGGTGTCTTGCGCCCAAATCGGGATAGTGCTTATCAGGACTAAAAGAGTTAAACAAATAATATGTCTCATATACGCTGCATTTTTCAAAATTGTAAATTTTGGGTATAAAACTATAGTTGATATTGTTTCATCGATAACATATTTCGGTGAAATAAGGTGTTGATTCGGTGAAAATCTGATATGTCTTCATTGATGACTCATTGAACAAATTTTAAATTTTTAATTTCTTTTTCAAGAAAAATTAAGCCCTTTGGGGTCGCAATTGCTCTGATTTGATGTTCGAATAATACCTCAAATAAATGCCTGTAAGTATATTTCTCGGGATTTCTCGCAAAATCATGATGCACGCCATCAATTTTTGACATGTATAGTGTAGAGGTCATCTCAACATCTAAATTTTTTCTATACAAACCTTCTGAAATGCCTTGTTGTAAATTTTCCAGAAAATAATTTTGTGCTTTATTTCGCATATCTTCCTGAAATTGCTCCCAGAGTTGAGGGTAATATTTTTCTAATTCAAACCGAAATGGGTTTTTTACTTTAATTTGAAATTCATAAATTTTTTGACTTACATGAAACAATACTTCAATCGCATTTTTACCATCTTTCCAAATGCTAAGGTTTGACTCATTATGATATCTGCGAATGGTCTCAAGCACTTTGTGCAACAAGTCTTCCTTGTTGTCAACATATTGATAAAGCGTTTTTTTACTCATTCTTAAATGTTTGCTCAAATCATCCATGCTGATGTTTTTTACACCATTCTCAAGGAATAATTTTAAACTTTCTTGACAGATATATATAATCTTTTCGTCCATGTCATGTTTATTTGAGCCAAAGTAAAGCAATTTTATCATTGGAAACAATAAAACCGCAAAACGTTTCCAATGTTTAAGAAAACTTTAAATTTTTGGCGTTTTTTCTTAAAGTTTTCATAATAGGCGGTAAAACAAAGAATTGAGTGTGTTAAAAACGAACTGATTATTTTCCGATAAAAATCAAATATGGATGCTTTTGGAAATTTGAAAACTTTTATCGGGCAGAAATGAAACGAATTAAATAATTTTCAATGTTTATTTTTCAGAAAATATCCGGTCAAAAGTTTTAACTTTGCAACAAACATTTTAATCATGAGTGAGCAAATAAAACATGAATGCGGAATTGCATTTATTCGTCTTAAAAAACCTCTGGATTATTACGAAAAAAAATATGGAAGCTGGTCTTACGGCTTGCAGAAGTTGTATTTATTGATGGAAAAGCAGCACAATCGCGGACAAGACGGTGCCGGCGTGCTTAGTATAAAAAACAATATACCTCCCGGAAATAATTACATTGATAGATTGCGAAGTAATGCTTCAGCTCCGATTAAAGATGCTTTTGACAGGATAAATCAAAAAATTGAGGAAAAAATCGGAGACGGAAAAGTGGTTAGCGCAAAAACAGCGTATGAAACACTTCCTTTTATTGGCGATATTTATTTGGGTCATTTAAGATATGCCACTTTCGGACGCAATGAGATTGATTTTTTGCATCCCGTAATGCGACTGAATAACTGGAAAAGTCGCTCACTGATGATGGCCGGGAATTTTAATCTTACCAATGTTGATGAGCTGTTTAAAAAATTGATAAAATACGGACAACACCCCAAAGATTACACCGATACGGTAACCATGCTTGAAATGGTTGGTTTGCATCTCGATGAAGCAAATCAAAAGCTTTTTAGAAATCTGAAAAATCAAGGACATACAAATCGTGAAATTTCGGATTTAATTCCGCAGAAACTCAAACTTGAACAGGTCTTGCAAAAAGCATCTGAAGATTGGGATGGTGGCTATGCAATTGGCGGAATTGTGGGTCATGGCGATGCATTTATTATGCGCGACCCGTGGGGAATTCGTCCAGCGTATTATTATGAGAATGACGAAATTGTAGTTGCTGCATCGGAACGCCCGGTAATTCAAACCGTAATGGATGCTCCCGTAGATGAGGTTCATGAATTAGATCCCGGTTCTGCAATTATTATCAATAGTGACGCAAAACTCAGCAAGCACATGATTCGTGTGCCGCAAGAAAAACGTGCGTGTTCTTTTGAGCGGATTTATTTTTCACGCGGTTCAGATGCCGATATTTATGCTGAACGGAAAAAACTTGGTGAGCTTATTGTTCCTAAAGTGTTGGAAACTGTTGATTATGACTTTGATAATACGGTGTTCTCTTACATCCCCAATACTGCTGAAACTGCTTTTTATGGTATGATAAAAGGACTGGAATCCGTGCTTACTGAGGAGAAAATTCGCATTATCCGTGAAGCAGAAAAGCCTTTGAGCGACGAGGAAATGGCAAGATTGCTGAATCGTAAGCCCAGAGCTGAAAAAATTGCCATTAAGGATGTTAAGCTACGAACATTCATTTCTCAGGATGAAGGCAGAAACGATTTAGTTGGTCATGTTTACGATATTACCTACGGAACAGTTCAAGCTAAAAAAGACAACTTGGTAATTATTGATGATAGCATTGTTCGCGGGACAACCTTAAAACAATCAATTCTCAGTATTTTAGACAGATTGCAAGCGAAGAAGATTGTCGTTGTTTCATCTGCTCCTCAAATTCGTTATCCGGATTGTTATGGTATTGATATGGCAAAACTTGGAGATTTTGTTGCGTTTCAGGCTGCCATTGATTTATTGAAGGAAACCGGTCAGGCAGATGTTATTCAGGAGGTTTATGAAAAATGTAAGGCTCAGGAAAATCTCCCGAAAGAAGAGATGATTAATTATGTTAAACAGATTTATAAACCGTTTACTGCCGATGAAGTTTCCACAAAAATTACTGAGCTTCTGACTCCGGATTGGGTAAAGTCTGATGTGAAAATCATTTATCAGAGCATTGAGAATTTGCACCTTGCTTGTCCCGATAATCTTGGAGATTGGTATTTTACCGGTGATTACCCGACACCAGGGGGGAATCGTGTGGTAAATCGCTCCTTTATAAATTTCGTTGAGGGTCGTAACGAAAGATCATATTAGCCCGAAAAATTCACCACAAATAGTTAGATACTAACATAAAGTACTGATGATTAGGGCTTTAACTTACTGCAGCCCATTTTTCTATTAATTCAAATCTGCACAAAGGGAATGGCATGAATTTTACGGGTTAGCAGAGTTTAGCAGAGACTATGTAAAAAGGCTGCCTGATTAGGCAGCCTTTCGTTTTCATAGATGATTTATCCACAATAATATTGTGGTGGTTCGGGTCTGATAAGACCAATATTTATTTATTGAACGACTTCTGGTTGAACATTCATTCCAACTTTGGGAGCAATGTATTTTGTGATAATTTTCCCGCCAACGCTTGGAGCATTAATGCTTTCAGTTTCATATTTTCTTTCCAAACCCAAAATGCTGGCTCCGTCTGTAAATGAGTTTGTTTTAGCTGAAGTGAGTTGAATTGTTTCTGCCCCTATTTGGCTTGCAGACACAGTTTGATTGTCAGAATCAGCAGGTCCGTCAATAGTAAAGCTTACAACTTCATTTTCGGCAACAGGCTCTCCAATCCAATCAATTTCATAAGTTGTACCTGATACAATGTCCAGCATCTCCGATGGAAATTCAATTTCCACAAAATCAACATTATTCGTATAGCCGATTCCGTTTAAATCCGTAAATACAAATGTGCCGCTTTCCACTTTTCCGGGAATCTCATTCTGATAATAGGCATAAAATCCGTTAAAGCTCAACTCCTGTCCATTAAATGTGACGTTTGATCCGTCGCTGAGCTTTAGCTTGGAATCCAAAGGCCCGCCTAATCGGAAAATCGCTTTTGCTGTGGTGATGTCATCATTGGCATCGTAACTGAGTTCATAGTATGTGTAAATTCTGTCCTGATTTGCATCCATGGAATCTTCACGCTTACATGAAGATAAAATAATGAGACCACACAGAACAACACAGAGTGATAAGCCTTTTGCAATTTGTTTCATAATCATAGCTATTAATTAGTATTTAACTTGAATAATTCTGTCTTTATTGTTGATGTCTTTGCGAACAAAAATATTGCCAAATCCCGAATTTACAAAACATTTTTTTGTTTCTTCGGCTAAGGCTTCATTAATTTCACAGAAAATCACTCCATTATGTTTCAAGTGTTCGTTTGCAATTTCTGCAATTCGCTGATAATAAACTAACGCATCTTCATCCTTGACAAAAAGTGCCGTATGGGGTTCGTGTTTCAATATATTATCGTGCATTTGGGCTTTCTCACTTTCTCTGACGTAGGGTGGATTACTGACAATGCAATCCATATTGTACGGCAGGGATTTCGTGACACTGAAAATATCGTGTGAAATGAATTGAACATCAGCCTGCAACGATTTTGCATTTTGTTTTGCAAGTTTTATGGCTTTATCTGAAAAATCGCTTGCGTAAACGCTTGCATTCGGCAATTCTAAAGCTAAAGAAATTGCAATAATTCCACTTCCCGTGCCAATATCCAATATGTTTAAAGGTTTATTTTTGGGGAGTTTTTTAATGATTTGTTCAACCAATTCTTCCGTTTCAGGACGAGGAATTAAAACGCCTTCTGAAACAAAAAAACGACGTGAATAAAATTCAGTTTCGCCAATTATGTATTGGAGAGGAACCGCATTATTAAATTGGGATAGCGTTTTTTCAATAGCTTTGAGTTCTGTTTCGGAAAGTTTTTTTATCGCATGTAAAGCTTGCTCCGTTTTGTTTAGTTTGCATACGTGTTCAATAAGCAGTGATGCAATTTGTTGTGCCTCTGCTTGATGATACATGGGGATTAACTCCTCAGTAACTTGCTGTTTTATTTGACGAATTGTGGGTTCTTTATCAACTTTCATAATGCAAAAATGCAAAAAAAAGCAGAGCTGTTAACTCTGCTTTTAAAAACAAGTGTTTTTATAATCAATTATTGGATAATCAGTTGTTTTACCTGACTTCCATTTTGCGTGTTAATTTTCATATTATATACTCCATTCGCAAAAGCTTCAGTGGAGAAATTATGGCTGTTTGATTCTGGGTTAACCTGATATACTAGCTGACCAGTCAATGAGTAAATTGCAATTAACTCAATGGTTTCAGAAGCAACAACATTAACAAAATCGTTACTTGGGTTTGGATACACAGAGAGTTTTAGCGTTTCATTATTTTCAATTCCAACAAAGCTACCGAGATCAATTTTTCCGGCTTCCATAATTTCTGCTGTCGCCATGTTTTGAACAAAGATTACCAATTCGCAATTGCTTCTTACATAGCTTCCATCCAAAGTAAGTTGCATTGTTTCATTATGAATACTACCTGCGGTAAAATCTAAAACTGTACCGTTTGCATCTGGCAACATATCTCTGAGCACAAAATTCACTTCTGTTTCAGTTTGCCAGGTTTCTGGAATATTTGTTTCTGTAAGCGCAACAAACAGTCTTATCTCATCCTCATAATAAGGGAAGGTTTCTTCCACATCAATGTCAATGTCAAATACAGACGGGTTAGATGAAATCAAATCTACCGTCGGAGAGATTGTATAAACCGTTGGAATATCAATGTATTCGTCATAATAATATTCGTAAATTGCTTTTTGGTCAGCAACTGTTGGCATGGCACCTTCCATTCCAAACATCCCGTTAACAATGGTTGTTGGATAACCAAATGCGCCATCTCCATCATCAAATGTAGGCACATAATAATCATGACGAATTGCTGTTGCAGATGTTTCGTAAATATCACCATTCAGTCCGTGATATTCTATCACAGCAATGTCTGTATAATCAACAGCCATTTCATCAATTGCACCCGCAGCAGTTGGGCAATAAGAACACCATGTTCCAGTCCATATTTCAAATAATACAACTTCTCTCATGTTTCCACCAGGAATGCTTGCTGTTTCGAGACCGGCTGAGGCAGAATATCCTACAGCTTCACCATAAAATGCTTTTACTTGATAATCATAATCTCCGGGATAAAGGTTTTCATCCAAATAAGAAGTTCCTACATCAACAACTGCAATTTCTGCTCCATCGCGTATTACTGAATATGAATCGGGAGTCCCTTCAGTCGGTGCATCCCAAGTAATGTTAACATCGTTGCCATTTATTACTTCAATTGCAAAGTTTAAAGGTGGGTTGGGTATGTCAACTTGTTCAATGATATAATCATCCATATAATATTTTGGGGTTCCTGCTCCACCATCATCCCAGGCATAAAAATTGAATGCATCGAGCTTATTAATTCCTGTTTCGTCATTAGCAACACCATTACTCCATTGATACGCATGAATTAACTCTCCATCAATATAAAAATCAATCCAGTCGTTATCTAAATCAACAAAATGTTGAATTTTCATCCATTCTCCAGGAGTATAAGTGAAATCGAGTGCATCATAACCATTTCCATCAATGGTACCAACACCATCCTCAAAGAAAAGTTGCATTCCCCAGACTGAACTTCCACCGGCGAAATCTTGCAAAATGTTGTAATATCCAAGAAATCCCTCAGGAACCATTAAATAAAACTCAACACGATAACGGTTTTCAGTAAGGTCATTAAGAAGGAGTACACCATCATTTGTGCCTTCAATTACCATTGACTGAGTCCCTTGATTTGCAGCAGCGTCAGTAACTAAAGGATCTTCTGCTGAACCCGGAGTTTCTGACCAGGTTGTCCATGTGCCAGTAGTGTCTTGATCTGCAATTCCGTCTCCTACAGTGTAGGTTTCGAAATCATCAGTGTAAATTGTTTGTGCAAATACTGTCGTGGCTGCAAAAACAAAAATCAATAAAAAGTTAAAATTTTTCATAATACATTTTTTAGTTTGAGGTCAAATTTACAATAAAAATCATTTACTACGTATTAATTCTTATTTTTTTAAGACAAAGCCATTCGGATAATATAATTTCATTAAATTATATTTATTTTGTACCATGGAATTATTTCACAGCATATTAGTCGTTGTTGTTCTTGTGTTTATGTTGGTTTCACTTTATAAAGAGTGGCTTGGGACTGCATTTACATTTGTGATTGCTGTGGTTATTTTTGGCTTAGCCGGGTTGTTGAGCCCAAAAGAAATGATAAGCGGCTTTGCAAACGATCAAATTGCCGTGATTATTCTTCTGTTACTCCTTGGCGACAGCATTCGTAAAACCGGTGTGCTGGAGAATTTTTTTAACCGGGTTTTTTCTCGTGCCAAAACAAGCGATGGTTTTCTTTGGCGAATGATGGCTTTGGTTTCAGGGTTTTCTGCCTTTTTGAATAATACCCCCTTGGTTGCGATTTTAATGCCATATGTGCATTCTTGGTCAAAACGGCATGGTGTTTCACCTTCAAAATTCATGATTCCGCTTTCTTATGCAGCTATCCTTGGCGGATGTGCTACGTTGATTGGGACATCAACAAACCTGATTGTAAATGGATTGGTTGTTGATCAGAAAATTGCTCCAAATCTGGAATCTTTGCACATTTTTGATTATGCCATGGTTGGCGGGATTATGATTATTATCGGGATTGCTTATATGCTTTTAATTGGAAAGCATTTGTTACCGGATAGAAAAGATGTGATTACCAGTTTTAACAATACACATCGAAAATACCTTGTTGAGGCGGAATTAAAACCAGATTCCAAGTTGGTTGGGAAAACCATTGAAGAAGCTGGATTACGTAACCTAAAAGGATTATTTCTTGCAGAAATATATCGCGGAGAACAAAAAATCACAGCAGTTGGCAGATTAACGGTTTTGCAGGAAAATGATATTTTGATTTTTGCCGGTGAAACCGAAACCATTGCTGATATGATTACTGCTGATAGTGGTTTGAGATTAACCCAAGTGGGAATGTTTTCAAAGAAAAAACATACTGAAATTCGGGAAATCGTAATTTCGCATAACGCTTCACTGGCAGGAAAAACCATTAAGGAAGCCGGATTTCGTGGAAAATTTGACGCTGCCATTATTGCTGTACATCGTAATGGGCAACGTATTTCCGGGAAAATCGGTGCAGTTGAATTGCAATCCGGCGATGTGCTTTTGTTAATTACCGGTGAGGACTATAAAAATCGTGCTGCAGATACCATGGATTTTTATCCCATTACTAAAATTCGCGATTTTCAGAAATTACCGGCTTGGAAAACAATAACTTTATTAGGTGGTACGGTAGCTGCAATTCTGTTATCAGCTTTAGGCGTGGTGAGTTTGTTCATTGCATTAACCGTGTTGCTGGTTTTAATTACTTTGCTGAATATCGTGAAAGCGCGTGATTTACCCAAAAGTCTCGATTATAATCTGGCTGCCATTATTGCCCTGTCGTTGGCCGTCGGCACTGCAATGATGAAATCCGGTGTCGCAGAAATAATCGCTCAATTTATTATCCGCTTTATGCAGCCGCTTGGAATTATCGGTTTGATGTTCGGCCTATTTGCAATTACAAATCTTTTGTCTGCTTACATTACCAACAAAGCAGCCGTAGCCATTATTTTTCCTATTGCAGTAACAATTGCCGTTAATTTGGGGCTTAATCCGACTCCATTTGTTCTGTTGATATCTTTTGCTGCAGCAGCCAGTTTTATCACACCAATCGGATATCAAACAAATTTAATGGTTTACGGTGCGGGGGCTTATGAATTTAAAGATTACATGAAAGTGGGTTTACCACTTACAATACTATATATGATTACCACCGTTTTCGGATTGGCATTAACCTATCAATTAATTTAAGAAAGACAGTAAATGATGACGAAGCATTTTTTTAATCCTGTATTGAAAACGGCCGTGGATGCAGGGCGTGCAATACTTCAAATTTATAATTATGAAAATTTTGACATTGAGCTGAAATCTGATAATTCACCATTAACGAAAGCAGATAAAAAAGCGCACGAAATAATTGTTGAGGCTTTGAAACAAACAAATATCCCTGTTTTGAGTGAGGAAAGTGAGGATAAAGCTTTTGAAAATCGCAAGGATTGGAGTCGATTTTGGTTGGTAGATCCGCTTGACGGAACGAAAGAATTTATTAAGCGAAACGGCGAATTTACGGTTAACATCGCGTTGATTGAGAACGGAATTGCAACCGCAGGAATTATTTATGTCCCGGTTAGCCGTGAATTGTATTTCGGAGTAAGAAATCAGGCTGCATATAAGATAATCATTACGGAAAATACAGATATTGAAGATTTAGTTGCACAATTCACAGAATCGAAAAAAATACAAGTACGAAATGCTAAGGATAAATTGACAATTGTTGGCAGTCGATCTCATAAAAGTGAAGAAACAACAGCTTTTATTAACCAAGTTGAAAAAAACTTTAATACCGAAATGCTTTCTCGCGGATCCTCATTAAAAATATGCATGATTGCCGAGGGGAAGGCACAATTATATCCACGCTTTGCCCCAACAATGGAGTGGGACACTGCAGCAGGACATGCTATTGCCGTTGCTGCAGGAGCAGAAATTATCAACCGAGATACCGGAAGAGAATTGCACTACAATAAGGAAAATCTTAGAAATCCTTGGTTTTTAGTTAAGCCAAAGGGAATGAAATTTTAATAATTGCTGTAAATTCACTTATTTTACAAGAAATTTCAAATCAATGAGTTTAAAAGAAAATCACATTTATCCGGTATTTGATCAGATACTGAGAAGAGAAGACAAGGAAAAACTTTTAAATCAGCGCTCTAAAGTTATTTGGTGTACGGGTTTGTCCGGTGCCGGAAAGACAACTTTGGCAAAGAACCTTGAAAAAGCTTTACACGTGCAGGGATATTTAACTCAGGTGCTTGACGGAGATAATATTCGGTCAGGAATTAATAACAATCTAAAATTTACTGAAACTGATCGTAAAGAAAATATCCGCAGAATTGCCGAAGTCTCAAAATTGCTTATCAATTCGGGGGTAATAACTATCAATAGTTTTATTTCTCCAACTCAAGAAATAAGACAAGTAGCGATTGATATTATTGGCGAGGAAAATTTTATTGAAATATTTGTACGTGCACCTATTGAGGTCTGTGAAAAACGCGATGTTAAAGGTTTATATGCTAAAGCCAGAGCCGGAAAAATCAAAAACTTCACCGGTGTTGACTCCCCGTTTGAATCACCCCAAAAACCACATCTTGTGATTGATACAGATAAGTATTCCATACAGGAATGCTTAAATCAGGCAATGGATTGTGTGCTACCTTATTTAAAGTATTAATTGAAAAATAATAAATTATGAGTTCATATTCACTGACACATTTACAACAATTAGAAACGGAATCAATTCACATTATGCGTGAAGTTGCTGCTGAATTTGAAAATCCGGTTATGCTTTATTCCATAGGGAAAGATTCCAGCGTGATGGTTCGCCTCGCTGAAAAGGCGTTTTCACCCGGAAAAGTACCATTCCCGTTGATGCACATTGACTCTAAATGGAAATTTAAGGAAATGGTGGAGTTTCGCGACCATTATGCCAAAGAAAATAATTGGGATCTGATTGTTCATTTTAATGAGGAAGGATTTAATTCAGGAGTAGGGCCCTTTACTCACGGCTCAAAAGCACATACCGACATTATGAAAACTCAGGCATTGCTTGCTGGTTTAAATAAATATAAATTCGATGCCGCATTTGGTGGTGCTCGTCGCGATGAGGAAAAATCAAGAGCAAAAGAACGTATTTTTTCTTTCCGGGATGAATTTCATCAATGGGATCCGAAAAATCAACGCCCTGAACTCTGGAACATATACAATACAAAAGTGAAAAAAGGGGAATCTATACGGGTCTTCCCTTTATCAAACTGGACAGAACTCGATATCTGGCAGTATGTTCGCTTGGAAAACATTCCAATTGTCCCGCTTTATTATGCAAAAAAACGACCTGTGGTTGAATATAACGGCGCATTAGTGTTGGTCGATGATGAACGCATGCCCAAGGAACTTGCCGAGACAGCTGAAATGCGCATGGTTCGTTTCCGTACACTCGGATGTTACCCACTCACGGGTGCCGTGGAATCTGAAGCTGATACGATTGAAAAAATTGTTGAGGAAATGATGACAACCACGCAATCCGAAAGAACAACCCGCGTTATCGATTTTGACCAAGACGGCTCAATGGAACAGAAAAAACGTGAGGGATATTTTTAATCAATTATTGACTTTAAATCGCAGCAATTATGCAACAAGATATTAAAACATTTTTAAATAAGGACGAAAAAAAAGATTTGCTAAGAATTTTAACGGCAGGTTCTGTTGATGATGGAAAATCAACCCTTATCGGACGATTACTTTTTGACAGCAAACGTTTATATGAAGACCAATTGGCTGCTCTGGAGCGTGACAGTAAGCGCGTTGGCCATGCAGGCGATGATATTGATTATGCCCTACTTTTGGATGGATTAAAGGCCGAACGTGAACAAGGAATTACCATTGACGTGGCGTATCGCTATTTTTCAACAAACAAACGTAAATTTATTATTGCGGATACTCCTGGACACGAGCAATACACAAGAAATATGGTGACCGGAGCTTCAACTGCTAACCTTGCAATTTTGCTTGTCGATGCGCGGCACGGAGTGATTACACAAACTAAACGACACACATTTATCGTTAGTTTGTTGGGCATTAAGCATGTTGTAGTTGCGATAAACAAGATGGATCTCGTTGATTACAGCGAAGAACGCTACAACCAAATTATTGCTGATTATAAGGCTTTTGTAACAAGCCTGAACATTCCGGATATTAATTTTATTCCAATTTCTGCACTCAAAGGAGATAATGTAGTTGACAAATCAGAAAAAATGAGCTGGTTTAACGGAAAACCCATGTTGCAATTTTTAGAAACGATTCATGTCGGTAGTGACAGAAATTTTGAAGATTTTCGTTTCCCAATACAGTATGTTAATAGACCCAGTATTGATTTCAGAGGATTTACCAGCAATTTATCATCAGGAATTTTGAAAAAAGGCGATACGGTACGTGCTTTGCCAAGTCGTCAGGAAAGCAAAGTAAAATCTATCCTTGGCATACAAGGGGAACAAGACGAAGCTTTTCCTCCGCAAGCAATTACCATTACCCTTGAAGATGAAATTGATGTGTCCAGAGGAGATATGTTGGTGCATCCTGACAATATGCCACGCGTTGAACGCCACTTCGAGGCAATGCTAGTGTGGATGGATGAGCAGGACATGAATTCTTCGACAAATTATTACATCAAGCACTCCTACAACAACACAAAAGTTCGTTTTGATAAAATTCAATACAAAATTAATGTTAATACACTTGAGCGCGAAGAAAGCTCACCGTTTACCTTGAATGAAATTGGGCGAGTCGTTTTGACGAGTGTAAAACCACTGATTTTTGATCCATATAAACGTAATAAAGAAACCGGTTCGTTTGTGTTAATTGATCCGGTATCCAATAATACAGCGGCTGTCGGGATGATTATTGATAAGCTCAGTCTAAAAGATTTGCCGTCTAAGATTACTGAGCACGACCGCCAAAAAATCAGGCGCGGACAAGCACTGATTTCTGATGAAGAACGTGCGAAATTTCTCAATCAAAAACCTGCCACTTTGTGGATTACTGGACTTCACGGATCAGGTAAAAATGAATTGGCTTATACTTTGGAACGGAAGCTTTTTGATGCCGGAGCAACTGTTATGCTGATGGATGGTAGCACTGTACGTTCAGGCTTGAGCCATGAGCTAGATCATTCAGCAGCTGACAGAGCTGAACATCTGCGTCGTGTTGCTCATGTTGCCCGTATGCTGAATGATCAGGGATATATTGTTATTTGCTCATTTATTTCTCCTTACGACAGCATTCGCAAGCAAGTTGCTGAATTGGTCGGTGAGTCACGTTTTCATGTCATTCACATGGATGCAGATCTCGAGTTTTGTAAAGCAAACAAACCAGATTTGTACAACAAAGCAGAAAATGGTGAATTAAAAGATATGCCCGGTATTGATGAGCGTTATGAAGCGCCAGAAAATCCGGATTTATTACTACATCCTAAAGACAGAGAAACAAATCCAGAAACAATTTTGAATTTCCTGTATCGCCGGAAAATTTTCCCGATTGATTAATGCTTTTCTAAATCCCGATATATGATGGAAATCACTGAAATACAGTCTTTATTTGACCGATTTGCGGATCAAAACATTATCATTATTGGTGATGTGATGATTGATTCCTATATGTGGGGAAAAGTGAATCGCATAAGCCCTGAAGCTCCAATTCCTGTTGTTTCTGTAAATGATAAAGAAAATCGCCTTGGCGGTGCGTCCAATGTTGCATTAAATGTAAAAGCCCTGGGTGCAAATCCCATTATGTGTTCTGTTGTTGGAGATGATGATTATGCTGCAGAATTTTTGCGCTTATTGGAAGAAAACAAATTGCCAACCAAGGGAATTTTACATTCCCCTTACCGAAGAACAAGCGTAAAAACCCGTATTATAAGTCAGGCTCAACACCTCCTGCGGGTGGATGAAGAGGATGAAAACGCCTTGGATACGGAAACCGAAACCCGCCTTAAAGCAAAATTCGATGAACTACTGGAACAATATAAACCAAAAGCTATTATTTTTGAGGATTATGATAAAGGCGTAATTACACCGGGAATTATTAAACATGTTGTAAATAAAGCCAATGAAGCCGGTGTCATTACCTCGGTTGATCCCAAAAAACGACAATTTATGGATTACCTAGGGGTAAGTTTGTTTAAACCGAACTTTAAAGAAATGAAGGAGGGAATGAAAGCCGACTTTACTCCCGATAATTTATCTGCAATTAAGGGTTTGATAATAAAATTAATGAAAGATAAACAAATCGATCGGGTTTTGCTTACCATGGCTGATGCAGGGGTTGTTATTGCCGATGAAAATAATTTCACGCATATTGAAGCAGAAGTAAGAAATATTGCTGAT
>CAYOUD010000013.1:0-29112 GCA_964407055.1 uncultured Bacteroidales bacterium
CAATTTTGATTCACAATCGGTATTAACATCTAGCTATTTGCGGTGAATTTTTCGGATTAAAGGAATGTGGGCATTGCCCGGAGGTTTTGTTGAAATGGATGAAACGCTCAATACTGCCGTAGAGCGCGAATTGCATGAGGAAACAGGACTAAAGCTTACCGGATTTAAACAATTACATGCATTCGGAAATCTGGGTCGTGATCCAAGGGGACGCAATATTACTATCGTCTTTTATTTACGGATTCCTCACATAATCCCAGTAACCGGTGGGGATGATGCGGACGAAGCAAAATGGCATTCTATTGATGATTTGCCGAAACTTGCTTTTGACCATAAAGTGGTCATTGAAATGGGACGTGTTCAGTTGTAAAGGTTTTCCACGTTGTACTAATCCGCCGTTTGGCGGAGAAGTGAGTCGGATGAAGTGAAATCTATTGGAATCTCAAAAATTTTATCGGACAACAATGTTTTTAAGTTCATCTATTTTCGGCTAAATACCTTAAAATCAATTATTAATAGATTGTTTTGTTTTCCATGTTATAAAACATTGTTAAAAAATTAACAGCGTTACAAAAATAACATTATATTTGCAGCAGTAAAAGAAGTTATGGTTACAGTACATCAAATAAATAGGTTAGTAAATGGAATTATTCTGAACGGAACAGCACCTGATCAGGGTTTTTCCCATTGCTTTGCTTCCGATTTGATGAGCAATGTGTTGACAGTTGATAAAGAGGGCATGATTCTCTTAACAGGATTATCCACTTTGCAGACTATGCGTACTGCGGAAATGTCAAATGTTCACTGTGTGATTGTTGCCAGAGGAAAGCGTGTGACGAATGAAATGTTGAAATTAGCGAAAGAACATGGCATCGCTGTAATTTTTTGCTCATTTTCAATGTTTGCGGCTTCGGGGCGATTGTATGAAAATGGAATTAAACCGGTGTATTAATGAAAATGCAATTTCACATAGATGAGGGAGATTTTTCCGGAGCAGGAACTGCAAGTTCTGAGGTGAAAAAGGTTTTGAAGCAACTCAATATCTCACCAATGATTATTCGGCGTATTGCGGTTGCCCTTTACGAGGCTGAAGTAAATGTGGTTGCACATGCATATCGTGGAGTGATGAAGGTGAATATTGAATCTGATAAAATTCAGATTTGCATCGAAGATGAAGGCCCCGGAATTGAGGACATCGAGCTGGCAATGGAAGAAGGGTTTTCAACGGCTTCTGATAAAGTGAGGGAAATGGGATTCGGTGCAGGAATGGGATTGGCGAATATCAGACGCAATACCGATGAAATGAAGCTTTCATCCATTCCGGGAAAAGGAACAACAATTGGAATTTTAAGCATATGAATACGGACAAATATAACCATGCAATTCAGGTCGATACAACAACATGTATCGGATGCTCGCATTGCATGAAAGTATGTCCAACACAGGCAATCCGGATAATTGACGGGCATGCAAATATTCGTCCTGAACGTTGTGTCGATTGTGGTGAATGTTTTCGTGTTTGTCCTGTGGATGCAATCTATGTTCAGGATGATGATATGAGCATAATGAAGGAATTTGACTATCGTGTGGCACTCATTCCTTCGGTTTTTATCGGACAATTCCCAGCAGAATTTACCACCAGCCGTATTCTCGAAGCGGTTCATCAGCTCGGCTTTTACGAAGTATTTGAGGTGGAACTTGCCGTGGATTTGTTGAAAGAAGAATATCAAAGACAAGCTAAAACTACTGACAAGTTAAAGCCTCGGATTAGTTCGTATTGTCCTGCAATTATTCGCTTGATTCAGGTGGTTTTTCCTTCCTTAACTGAGCATATTCTGCAACTGAAAGCTCCACATGATATTGCTGCAATTATTTGCAAAGAAAAAATACAGGAAAAGCAGCAGGATGTTAAAAATGTAGGAATATTTTATATCACGCCCTGTGCATCTAAAATTGTTGCGGCCAGAGCTCCTGAAGGAGAGAATGAATCTCCCATAGATGGAGTTTTTAGCATGAATGCATTATATAATAAGGTGTATCAGATTTTGGTAAATGATGACAGAAATCAATGCCGAAAACATGTAGCTGATATGACACCGGACGCTGTCAATTGGTCATTGTCTGGATATGAACGGAAATATTTTAACGGGCGAACACTAGCAATTAACGGGATGGATAATGTGCTTGAATTTTTAGAAAAGCTGGAGTCCGGACAAATATCAGAAATCGATTTTCTTGAGCTTAGGGCGTGTGATCAAGGTTGTGCTGGAGGAATCCTTTGCCCCGGGAATCGGCTTCTTACCGTTGAGCGATTGGAGGAACGACAGAAACGACTTCAAAACCTGACTGACAAGGCACTGCTTAATCGCACTCCTGAATCGGCTTATGTTTCTGATTTACTCAGCGATGTGATGGGAAAAGCCAAAGAAAATATGATCTGGGTTACCTCTCAAGCGCATAAAAATATTGTGGCTGTTGCTTCGCTTAAAGAACTCAGTGCCATTGTCGTAGTGAATGAAAGAAAAGTTTCTCAGGATGTGATTGAACAAGCTGAAAAAGAAAATGTTAATATTATTGCCAGCGGTAGTGCAGCGTTTGAAACTGCTGGTTTGTTATTTGACTATTTGAATTCGTAAAATGAAGATGTTTAAAGCTGATTTGCATATTCACACTTGCCTCTCTCCATGTGGAGACTTGGATATGAGTCCGCGCAACATTGTTCGTGAAGCCATCGAAAAAGGTTTGGACATGATTGCAATCACGGATCATAACTCAACGCGCAATGTGAAAACATGTATGGAGGTCGCTGAAAACACAAATTTATTTGTCATTCCTGGTTGCGAAATGACATCTCAGGAAGAAGTTCACTGTCTGGGATACTTCCCGGATGTTAACAGTTTGGATGTTTTTCAATCTTACTTGGATACGCATCTCACTGATATTGAAAACAATCCGACGAAATTTGGATCTCAGGTGGCTGTTGATAAGTTTGATACAATAAATTACGAAGAAAGTCGTTTATTAGTGGCGGCGTTAAAACAGCCTTTAGAGGCAATCGTCGAACAAGTGATAGCACTGGGTGGAATTTTTGTTCCTGCCCATATTGATAAAACTAAAAATAGTGTGATCAGCCAGCTCGGGTTCCTACCCTACGGCTTGAATTATAATGCTCTGGAACTATCCCCGAATACCTGTCTATCTACATACAAGAGCATTCGACCCGAGTTGGCATCACACTTCTTCATTCAAAGTTCCGACGCACATTTTTTAAATGATATTGCCAAAGTCCACACAAAATTTTATATGCATTCCCTTGACTGGGAAAACTTTTCAGCAGCATTTCGTTCCGACTCCAAAAATTATTTTGAGGTGAATGGTTGATATTGCAATGCATCTGATGGATATTGCCCAAAATTCTATCCGGGCAAATGCTAAACATATTGATATTTCTTTTAGTGAAAGTCAATCAGCCAATGATCTGGTTTTTTGTATTTGTGATGATGGTGACGGAATGACTCCTGAGATGATTGAGAAAATAACCGATCCTTTTTTTACAACCCGTACAACCCGAAAAGTGGGTTTGGGTGTGCCATTTTTAAAGATGACTGCCGAACAAACCGGTGGCGATTTTCAACTTAAGTCTGAACCCGGAAAAGGAACAAAAATCAAGGCGAAATATATGACAAATCACATTGATTGCTTACCACTCGGAGACATCCCCGGGTATTTGATTTTGTTATTTATTGCAAATCCTGATCTGCAAATTTCATTTGAATATGGAATTGATAGCGAGAAATTTTTCGTGAGTACAGCAGAACTTGCCGCTCAAGGTGTTACAGACTTACAGAATGCAGAAATATCAGCTGCTATCAGAACATATGTGAAGGAAAATCTCGGCGAATTAGTGCGCATTCGAAAATCAAATAGCTTTTTATGTTGAAAAACATATATGTATCAGATCTTAAATTCTCTGATTCTTGCATCATAAATGACTTGATTGATAGCATGTTCAATGCTTGATTTTTAACCGATTGTTTTTGCGACAGGTGATGAGTTGTGAAACATGTTGTTAAACAAATAACAATGTTATGAAAATAACAAAAATTATGTAATTTTGCAGTCTAATAAACTTGTATTATATTGAATTTCTAAAATATTTGGAGGAATTAAAATGGCAAAAATTAAATCATTGGCAGACCTTAAAAAGAAACAGGAAGAGGTCAGGTCTAAACTGAATTTAAGAGACAAGGCCGATAATCCTGAATCTTTGGTTCAGATTAAAGTTGCAATGGCAACCTGTGGTATTGCTTCCGGCGCGAAGGAAATCATGGAATTTTTTGTGGATGAACTGGGAAAACGCAATATTGATGCAGTGGTCACTCAAACCGGTTGCATGGGGTATTGTTATGCAGAGCCTACCATTGAGGTTCAGCTGCCCGGTCAGGAGCCTATTGTTTACGGGTATGTTGACAGCAAAAAAGCAGATGAAATCATCGAGCTTTACATCAAAAAGGGCGAGTTAGTGGATGGAATTATTCCACAGAATTATGAAACCATTGATAATAAATAAAAAGGAGGACGTATCGAATGGCCAATTATAAGATGCATATTCTCGTTTGTGGTGGTACGGGTTGCCGTGCTTCACAAAGTGAGATGATTCTCGACAACCTTAAAACTGAGTTGGAGACTAAAGGATTGAGTGATGAAATTCAAGTCATTCAAACAGGATGTTTCGGATTTTGTGAAAAAGGTCCAATCGTGAAAATCATGCCGGACAATACATTCTATGTGGAGGTTACTCCTGAGGATGTAAAAGAAATTATTGATGAGCACATCATCAAAGGACGTAAAGTGAATCGTCTGTTATATACAGATCCTGATAACCAGGAGCATATAGCAGATTCAAAACACATGGGTTTCTATAAAAAACAATTGCGCATTGCTTTGCGTAATTGTGGGTTTATTGATCCTGAAAATATAGATGAAGCTATTGCTAAAGATGCCTATCAGGCGCTTGGTAAAGCTCTGACAGAAATGTCACCAGATCAGGTAATTGCTGTAATGAAAGATTCCGGTTTACGTGGTCGTGGAGGCGGTGGTTTTCCTGCCGGCTTGAAATGGGAGTTTGCAGCTAAAAATGCATCCGACCAAAAATATGTCGTGTGTAATGCCGATGAGGGTGATCCGGGTGCTTTCATGGATCGTTCCATTCTGGAAGGTGATCCCCATTCAGTACTCGAAGCAATGGCCCTTTGCGGATACAGTACCGGTGCAAATAAGGGTTTAATCTATATCCGTGCTGAATATCCACTTGCAATTGAGCGTTTGAAAATTGCAATAAAACAAGCCGAGGATTACGGTTTCCTCGGTAAAGATATTTTGAGTAGCGGATTTGATTTTGAAATTGAACTTCGCTATGGTGCCGGAGCATTTGTTTGCGGTGAGGAAACAGCCCTTATCCATTCTATGGAAGGTGAACGTGGCGAGCCTACCGTGAAACCTCCATTCCCTGCTGAATCCGGTTATCTAAATAAACCAACCAATGTGAATAATGTGGAAACTTTTGCAAATGTTCCTGTTATTCTCCTTAAAGGTGCTAAATGGTATAAATCAATCGGTACTGAAAAATCTTCAGGTACAAAAGTTTTTGCACTTGCCGGTAAAATTAATAACGTCGGACTGATTGAGGTGCCGATGGGAACAACCCTTCGCGAAGTGATTTTTGAAATCGGCGGCGGAATAAAAGACGGGAAAAAATTTAAAGCGGTTCAAACCGGTGGCCCTTCAGGTGGATGTTTGACAGAAAAACATCTCGATACTCACATTGATTTTGATAATCTGATTGAGGTTGGTTCTATGATGGGATCCGGTGGAATGATTGTGATGGATGAGGATGACTGTATGGTTTCCATGGCAAAATTTTACCTCGAATTTACTGTTGAAGAAAGTTGTGGGAAATGTTCCCCGTGCCGTATTGGAAATAAACGTCTGCATGAATTGCTGACAAAAATTACTGACGGTAAAGGAACAATGGAAGATTTAGACCTCTTACGCAATCTGAGTGAAGTCATTAAAGACACATCACTTTGCGGGTTAGGTCAGACTTCACCAAACCCGGTATTGTCAACAATGAGTAACTTCTGGGACGAGTATATTGAACACGTAACCGATAAAAAATGTCGTGCAGGACAATGTGCCGCACTCAAACAATATATTATTGATGAGGAAGCTTGTGTGGGTTGTACTGCATGTGCAAGAGTTTGTCCGGTAAATGCAATTTCCGGTGAGCGCAAAATGCCGCATGAAATTAATCAGGATATTTGTATCAAATGCAATGCATGCTATGAAAAATGTAAATTTAATGCAATCAGCATAAACTAAAAAAGGAGAATCAGTAATGGCTAAAGTAAATATAAGTATAGACGGAAGACCGCTGCAGGTAGAAGCGGGAACAACGGTTCTCAAAGCTGCCCGTGACCAAGGGATTACCATTCCAACACTTTGCTACATGCAGCTCGAAGACCTTTGTATTGAACATAATCCGGGTGGTTGTCGCTTGTGTACCGTTGAGGTTGAGGGAAGAAATAATCTTGCACCCTCATGTGTTACAAAAGTTTGGGAAGGAATGAGTATTAAAACGCATACACCACGCGTGATTAACGCACGGAAAACAGTGATGGAACTCATCCTTTCTGACCATCCATTTGATTGTCTCGTGTGTGCGAAAAACGGAACCTGTGATTTGCAAAAAATGGCTCAGGATCTGGGTATTCGTGAAATTCATTATAAAGGTGAACAATCAACTTACAAAGAAGATTATTCCCCGTCAATTATTCGGGATATGGATAAATGCATCATGTGTCGTCGTTGCGAAACAATGTGTAACGATGTACAAACTTGCGGTGTACTGTCCGGAATTTATCGCGGATTTGATGCAGTTGTTGCGCCTGCATATGAGCAAGACCTTGAAAAATCACCGTGTACATATTGCGGACAATGTGTTGCCGTATGTCCAACCGGTGCGTTAACTGAGGTTGATCATACGAACAAAGTTGTAAGAGCATTGGCTGACCCGAAAAAAACGGTGGTTGTACAAACTGCTCCGGCAGTACGTGCAGCTTTAGGCGAAGAGTTTGGCATGGAACCCGGAACTTTGGTTACCGGAAAAATGGTATCTGCTTTGCGTCGCTTAGGTTTTGACCAAGTATTTGATACCGATTTTGCTGCAGACCTTACCATTATGGAAGAAGGAACTGAGTTACTCGGTCGTTTGACAAAATTCCTGAAAGATGATAAGTCAGTGAAATTGCCTATCCTTACATCTTGTTGTCCGGCATGGGTACAGTTCTTTGAGCATAATTTCCCGGAAATGAAAGATATTCCGTCCACAGCAAAATCACCGCAACAAATGTTTGGTGCGATTGCAAAAACTTATCTTGCTGATAAAATTCAGGTGAAACGCGAAAATCTCGTTGTTGTATCTGTCATGCCTTGCCTTTCTAAAAAATACGAAGCACAACGCGATGAGTTTAAGGTTGACGGTAATCCGGATGTGGATTATTCAATTTCAACTCGTGAATTGGCACACTTGATTAAACAAAGCATTGGCGATTTGAAAAACCTTCCCGATGAAGATTTCGACCGTCCGATGGGAGAATCAACAGGTGCAGGTGTAATTTTTGGTGTAACCGGTGGTGTAATTGAAGCTGCTGTAAGAACTGCTTACGAAATACATACAGGAAAAGACCTTCCGAAAGTTGACTTTGATGAATTGCGCGGATTTGACGGTGTGCGTTCTGCTACCATTGACTTTGACGGTTTGCCGATTAACATTGGTATTGCTCACGGACTTGGTAATGCAAGAAAACTGCTCGAAGAAATTAAACGAGGAGAATCTCATTATCATGCCATTGAAATTATGGCTTGTCCCGGTGGATGTATTGGTGGAGGCGGACAACCGCTGCATCATGGTGACAGTTCAATTATCAAAAAGCGTGCTGAGGCAATTTATAAAGAAGATAAAGGCAAAGCAATTCGTAAATCTCACATGAATCCGGAAATTATCAAATTATATGAAGATTTCCTTGGTGAGCCGATGAGCGAAAAAGCGCATCATTTGTTGCACACCAGCTATTTTGATAAAAAGAAATCAACATTTATTGAATCTTAAAACCCTTGCATTATGTCTAGTGTAAAAATAAAACTCAAAGAAGCAGATATTAAGAAAATTCAGGAAATTTGTTCTGCTTTCAACAATGCCTCAGGTGAATTGATTAACGTTCTGCATAAATGTCAAGAGCATTTTGGATATCTACCGGCTGAGATTCAGGAAGTTGTTGCTTATGAATTGAATATTTCCACTGCGAAAGTATATGGAGTGGTCACCTTCTACTCATTTTTTACAATGACACCGAAAGGCCGTTTTCCAATTTCAATTTGTACCGGAACCGCATGTTATGTGCGTGGTGCAGAAAAAGTTTTGGACGAATTTAAGAAAGGACTGAAAATGGAAGTTGGAGAAACTTCTAAGGATGGGAAATTCTCTCTTTCATGCTTGAGATGCGTTGGTGCATGTGGTTTGGCACCGGTTGTATTAATTGGTGATAAAACTTATGGACGTGTATCTCCTGAAGAAGTGGCTGAAATCCTGAAAAAGTACGAAGAAAAAGAATAAGCATTGGATTTTGGTTATGGTAAAAACTCTCCGGCATAATTTGTTGGAGAGTTTTTTGGTTTGTAAGCTTATTGTAGATTGTTTCGCGGCAGGGCGGAGGCGCTTAGCTTGACGAGGTTGATGCCGTAGTGGCAGCTTTGAACCCGGCGACCGATGGCTTTGCCCGGCGAAGCGTTTTTCGCGAAGCCGGGAAGCCCGGAAGGAAAAGCATATGCCACAGGCAGAAACGTTGGCAACTAATAGACGCAGACCGTTTGCCGCCCAAATTCTCATGAATATCCCAAAAATTTAAGTAAATTCGTACAAAACTTATTTGTTATGAAATATATTGCTTTTGATATTCTTGAATCGTTTATGACGAAATGCCTTGAGAAAGCCGGGATTCCGCATGATGATGCTGCAATTGTGGCTGATGTATTAATTACTGCCGATAAACTTGGGATTGATTCTCACGGGATTAATCGTCTGAAACCAATTTATATTGACAGAATTGGTGACGGAATTTTGAATCCGCTGACTGAAATTGACGTGATAAAGCAGTTTGGTGCAACTGCCGTACTGGATGCCAATAACGGAATGGGGCATGTGGTAAGTAAAAAAGCGATGCAAATGGCTATTGATATGGCGAAAACGGCCGGAATTGGAATGGTTGCCGTGCGGAATTCATCGCATTACGGAATTGCCGGATATTATGGACTGATGGCGGAAAAAGAAAATATGATAGGAATTACGGGAACCAATGCTAGACCCTCAATTGCTCCGACTTTTGGGGTAGAAAATATGTTGGGAACCAATCCGCTGACTTTTGTAATGCCTTCTGATGAGGATTTTCCCTTCTTTTTGGATTGTGCAACATCGGTTTCGCAGCGTGGGAAATTTGAATATTATGAAAAGCACGGCAAACAATTGCCTGCAGGTTGGGTAATAAACCGCGACGGAAATACCATGACAGACCCGCAGGCCGTGCTGAAAGCCCTGGTTGCCAGAGAGGCTGCATTGACGCCACTTGGTGGAATTGGTGAAGATGGCGGCGGATACAAAGGGTATGGATACGCTACTGTGGTGGAAATTTTGTCTGCTGCCTTGCAGAGCGGCCAGTTTTTGAAAGCCCTTACCGGAATTCAGGACGGGAAAAAAGTGCCATACCGTTTGGGACATTTCTTTATTGCAGTAAATGTTGAGGCGTTTACCGAAATAGATGATTTTAAGAAAACCACAGGCGATATTTTGCGCGACTTACGAAATTCAGACTGTATGCCAGGACAGGATAAAATTTTTACTGCCGGCGAAAAAGAGCATCTTAACTTCTTGGAGCGCTCTAAGCACGGAGTGCCAATTCCTCCTGCCTTGATTGAAGAAATGAAAGGACTGGCGCAACGATTTGATTTACATGAATTTGATGAATACTTAGCCTAATGAAAACACATGTTGGAAGCTTCCCGTCACAAACCAGACAGCAAATTGCATATTATATTTGGACACCTGAGAAACCCGCAAAAGCTGTGCTGCAAATTATTCATGGTATGGCTGAACACTCATCCCGATACCACGATTTTGCTGAATTTTTATGCAATCAAGGGTATATTGTTGCTGCTGATGACCATGCTGGGCACGGGCAAACTGCGAAACAGAGCGAAAAATATGGATATTTTGATGAAAAGGAGGGTTGGAATAAAGTTTCACAGGATTTGATACGATTTAATCAGCAGTTGCATGATGTTTATAAGTTGCCGGTTTTTGTGCTTGGACATTCCATGGGCTCGTTTTTTGCGCGAACACTTATGATTCGCAAACCCGATATGGCAAAAGCCTGGATACTCAGCGGAACAGGTAATTTTACTCTGATTGAGCGTTTAGGTGGATTTGCGTTGGCAAATTTGAGCTTGTTCTTTAAAAATCCGGATGCGCCTGCCGGCTTTATGCATAAATTGAGTTTTGGTGCCTATAACAACAAATTTAAAGCGGAAAATAGCGAATACGCCTGGTTGAGTACTGATAAATCCATTGTTGAGGCGTACGAGAAAGATCCTTACTGCGGCGGTGTGTTTTCCGGTGCATTTTACCGGGATTTAATGTATGGTGTCAATTTTATTCATAACCGTTCGGACTTGAAAAAAATTCCAATAAACACTCGAATCTGTATTTTTTCTGGAAAAGATGACCCAGTAGGAAATTATGGCAAGGGCGTGGCTAAGGTGCATCGCAAATTTTTAGATTTGGGACTAAAGTCTGAACTAAAAGTGTATCCGGGGATGCGACATGAAATTTTGAATGAAACACAGCGCCAAGTCGTGTATGATGATATTTTGGAATGTCTATCAAACAATATGCAGTAATGATAAATGTTCAGTTGTGGTTTTAATACATAGCAATATCTATTCTTTGATTATAAATATGAATAAGTAAATGAAAGTACAGTATGCTTCTGATTTGCACATTGAGTTTTTTGAGAACAAAAGTTACTTGAAGAACAAACCCATATTACCGGTGGGTGACGTTTTGATTTTGGCAGGGGACATTGTCCCATTGGGCTTATTAGACCAGCATTATGATTTTTTTCAATACCTTTCTGATCATTTTGCAAACACCTACTGGATTGCCGGAAACCATGAGTATTATCAATTCAATCTTATAGAAAAGCAGGGTGTTTTTAATGAAAAAATTACCAATAATGTTCATCTAATAAATAATACGACGATACGAATAAATAATATTGATTTTTTATTTACGACCTTGTGGTCGCACATCAGCCCTAGAAACCAATGGGAAATACTAAATCGGATGAATGATTTTCATCTTATTAAATATGGTAATGACTTACTGTCTGTGGAACAATACAATATGTTGCATCAAAAGAGCCTGGAGTTTTTGAAAAGCGCATTGAATGTGCCGAAAGAAAATGCCAAAGTCGTGGTAAGTCATCATGTTCCAAGCTTTAAAAATTACCCTGAGCGGTATAAAGGCGATGTGTTGAATGAAGCTTTTGGGGTAGAATTATTTGATTTAATCCTTTCTTATTGTCCTGATTATTGGATTTATGGACATACACATTCTAATACTGAAATGTTCTCAATCGGTAAAACCAAATTGTTGACCAATCAATTGGGTTATTGTCGTTATAATGAACATGATTCTTTTGATACTCAAAAACATTTTATTCTCTGATAAGTAATATAATAACAGTTGCATTTACTAATTGAATTTAAGAACTTTAATGTTATTTTTATGGAGATATTAAATAATATGATAAGTGATATTGAAAATTGAAATCTATTTTTTATCTGCCGTAGCTAAGATAGTTTATTATGAGCAAAAAAAACTACATACTTGCACTCGACCAGGGAACCAGTAGTTCTCGTACCATTGTATTTGATACTAATTTTAGAATTTGTGCATCATACCAATTGGAAACCCGACAGTTTTTTCCCTCAGATGGTTGGGTGGAGCAAGATGCCGAGGAAATTTTTGCCCGTCAGATGGAGACTGCCGAAGTCGCAATTAAAAAGGCTGAAATACGTATTGATGACATTGTCGGAATCGGCATTACCAATCAGCGTGAGAGTTTTGTATTGTGGGATAAGACAAATGGGAAACCGGTTTATCATGCGATTATCTGGCAAGACAAACGTACTGCTCACATTTGTGAACGAATGCAGCAGCAGGAAATATCCCGAATCATCCGTCGTAAAACCGGGCTGGTCAGCGATCCGTATTTTTCAGCAACAAAGTTGCGTTGGTTATTCGAAAATCAGCCCGAATTGCTTGTCAGAGCACGAAACGGCGAATTGCTGTTCGGTACGATTGACAGCTGGTTGATATGGAAATTGAGCGGAGGTGCATATCATGTTACCGACGTTTCCAATGCATCGAGAACCATGTTGTTTAATATTCAAAATCTGCAATGGGATGCTGAGTTATTGGAATATTTTAATGTTCCCAAACAGATTTTGCCTAAAATAGTTGATTCTGCCGGAGAGCTCGCTTTTACCGATTCAAATTTGTTTTTCGGGAAGCAAATTCCAATTTCAGGGATCGCAGGAGATCAACAAGCTGCACTTTTCGGACAGGCTTGTTATCAAACCGGAATGGTAAAAAATACCTACGGAACAGGTTGTTTTATGCTGATGAATGTCGGAAGTACCTGTCCTGCAATTCGCGAAGACGGATTATTGCGGACCATTGCTTGGCGTATCGGAAATGATTTGACTTATGCTCTGGAAGGGTCTGTGTTTTTTGCCGGAGCTACCATTCAGTGGATGCGTGACCAGTTAAAAATTATCAATTCGGCAGTAGAATCGGAGGTTTTGGCTAAATCGGTGAAGGATACTTCAGGTGTGTATTTTGTTCCTGCCTTTGCAGGTTTGGGAACACCTTATTGGGATGCAGATGCCCGCGCATTGATTGTTGGGATGACCCAAGCAACAAATTCAGCACATATCGTACGTGCAGGTCTGGAATCCTTGGCATATCAAACCCGTGACGTGCTTGATTTAATGCAGGCATCAGCCGGTATCTCACTTGGTACGTTGCGGGTTGACGGAGGTGCTTCTGCCAATAATTTTCTTATGCAATTTCAAGCTGATATTCTCGGAAAATATGTTTCACGTCCCGAATTGGTTGAAACCACAGCGCTTGGAGCTGCTTTTTTAGCAGGTATAGGTGTTGGAATTACTGATATGGATAGCATTCAGCAGCTTTGGGTAGAGGGACAGTGTTTTAAACCGCAAATGTCAGAAACTGAACGTCAGAAAAAATACGAAGGCTGGAAACGGGCAGTTGAACGGAGCCGCGGTTGGTATGATAGTTAGCTTATGCCATAGATAATCCCAATGGAGATCGGACAAGCAATGTTTTGATCAATAACAGAATTTAATTTTAAAAGTGCATTGTCTCCTTTTAATCATAAATAGTGGGTGGATGCGATTAATCGCATCCACCCACTATTTATAAAATAAGCGCTTAAGCATTAACCCGGAAAATTCATGCCATTCCCTTTGTGCAGATTTGAATCATCTAAATCCACAGTCATATTTTTATATTTCAAGGCCCCTTAAAACATAAATCAACAGCTCCTTATGTTGACATCTAACTATTTGCGGTGAATTTTTCGGGTTAATCTGCTTTCGAACTTTCTTTCAATACCTGCTTATATTTTTTCGACTTGTCTGCACTCCAGTAATATTCTCCTTTCCACCAATGGATGACTTTCTTAGGAAGAAATTTCTCAAGATTACGATACAATACCACATCGTATTTACGATGGAAATTTACCCAGCATTCGTTGCATCCTGTTTGGTGTTTGTTATGTAGGTCTATCGTTGTTTTTTTATTGATGATTTCCAGCAAGCTTTCTTTGTGTAAATTTCCGAGGATTATTTGTTTGTTTTGGCAAATCGGAATGTCACCGTTCGGGTAGATAACTATGCTATCTTTAATGCTGTTACATGTTAGTTTAACATTGCCTTCCCGATAATGTGTGTATAATGCCATGAAATCATAATTTTCACTAAAATCGTGTACAAAATCAGGAATATCTGAAATCTGATAATCCAGCGATGTTGCTTTGCTTTCTTCTTGAGTATCAAAATATTCCATGCAATTGTATATTCCGATACGCATATCAATATTATGTGTTTTACAGACATCTGCCACATGTTTCATATCCTTAAAATTATTGAATGGCGTTAAGGTAAACATGACTGAAATCGGCAATTCGTCTTTCAGTGTTTCAATGACTCGAATCACTTTATCATATGCATCAATACCACGCATGTTCTTATAGGTATCCCTAGGGCCGTCAAGCGAAAGAAACAAACGCAGGGGTTTATATTTGCGGCAATAATCAATCAACTTTTCATCTGAAACTGCATTGCTCAACAAATCAAATTTTGGATGATGTTTTGATAAATAGTCGAGTATGGCTTCCGCTTCAGGATGCAGAAGAAATTCCCCGCCTTCAAGCCCGATTACTGTGTCTTTGCTAACCACCGGACTATTAATAATGCTTTTTATCTTTTCAAAAGACAAATGCATTTTTGGTTTTTTTGCCCAGATATAGCAATGTTTGCACTTAGAGTTGCAACGATCTGTGGCATATAACATAATGGTTGACAGTTTTTTATGTTTTGGGCGCAGGTTGTTATTTACCATGCGCATACCACGATTTATGTAATCTTTAAACTTATACATGAGCTTTTGTTTTGATGGTTTTAATCAGCTCAAACGTATCTTTCAGGCTGATTAGCGGGGATAAGTTTTTTGCTTTTTTGCCTTCGCAGAGATTTAAAAATTGACGAATTTCTTCATAAAATCCGGCAGAGTAAAGTTCATTATGATTCTGTACGGGTAAAAAGCTGTTTTTTTCGTACAGTGTCTGAGTCGATATTTTTGGTTTTTTTACTTTTTCTAGCGGAATGCCAAATAATTGTTCTGCTTTATTGGTTGCAGTTAGTTTGTCTGTGTTGAAGCTTTGATAATGAGCTTTATTACAAGTGATTTCAAAACGCTCACTTGCTTTTGCCCACCAGGCATTTGTGCTGAGTTCAATGCTTCCGATAAGATTGTTAGGATGCTTGACATGCAAAAAGATACATTCTGCACCTTTCCCTTTCTCGAAACGTTGCGCAGACACTAATTCAGCTTTTCCGTATAGATAATTCACAATATCCAGAGGATGAATAAACAAATCAGTAATTGCATCACCTTCAGGATAATATCCCGTCTGATATTTCAATGAGTATGTCTGTGGATTTCGCAGATTTTGTTTGAGTATTTGATATAGTGGCGCATAGCGTTTTTGCAATCCTGTCAGTAAAATGCCTTTGCTGGTTTTTTCGATTTCAATTAATTCCTGAAGCTCAACGATTGTTAGACAAGGTGGTTTTTCAACGAATACGTGTTTATCGTGCTCTAGTGCTTGTTTTGCCAATGAAAAATGTGATTCGGGATTTGCACAAATAAAAATACCACAGATTTCCGGATCATTTAACACGGCGTTATAATCAGAGCTTCCACTTATATGGTCGAAATTTTTATTAATGAGTGCTGCAGTTTCATTTGAATGAGATACAATGGTTTTGATTCGGACATTCAAATGTTGCAGTACCGGATAAAGATTATTTAAAGAATGATTCCCAATTCCGACAAACGCATATGTCCCGGTGTAATCTCTTTTTAGAAAATTTGCTTTTCTGATTCGCTTATATCGTTGAATTAAGGCTTGTAACATATTCTATTAAATACTAATTTGCATCAAAGATAGAGATAATTTCAAGAAATATGAATTACCTTGTGATAAAGCATTTTAATTGTATAAAAGAAAGATCCCTGATTTTTGAAAGTTTTCTCCGTTGAAATCAGTATAACGGACAAAGTACACATAACGTCCGGGTGGGGCTTTCTTGTTTTCTGTTGATCCGCTCCAGCCTTGAGTTTGGTCATTAGTTTTGAAGATTTCCATGCCCCAGCGGTCATATACGGCAAATTCATAATTTGATGACATTGCAAAAGAAACGGAGGGTTTGAATATGCGATTTTCAAGATTATATGAATTCGGGAAAAATGCATTGGGAAGATACACCCTTGGCTTATGTGAAACACAGATTTCATTGGATTTTGAGATGCCTTGGATTCCTATCGGATTTGTTGAGGCATCTTCTTTTGCCAGAATGAAATAGCAGTAGGTAAACGGAATAACTTCCATCTGGTTGTGTTTGTCTTTAACATAATTGGAAATATTAATAGAATAGTTTTGTTGTTCACTATTCAGCGAAATAATTCCATGTTCTGCATCATCACCATATAGGGATACGATTTGGTAAGATTCCAACTCACCTTGCCAAGATTCATAATTGTCCCATGCCAAATAATGATTGAGTTGGTCATCAGTATATCCGGATAATATAATGTTTGATGCAAGATTGCTAATGGCAGAAATTTTCTCGCAAGGGTCAAATGCCAATAGTCGATAATAATATTTTGTGCGTTCTGGTGTCACATTCGGATCAGTATGAAACAGTTTTGGCGAAGTTATATCCGTGATGGTTTTGATTGTTGAAAAATCTGCCGGAGTATCAATAGCGCGTTGGACTTTATATTTGATAGTTTCTCCCGCTGTATCTACAGAAAACCGCAATTCAATTTGATTGTTTTCAACGCTGGCGTAATCAGCATTAATAAAAGCAGGAGGAGTGTGCGCACTAGTAAAAACACAGGTTTCATTTGATGTTGCTTTTACTCCATCGGCGCGGACAGCTTCAACGTAATAGCAGTATTGCTGATTTGGTTGCAAAGCATCATCAAGATAGTTCGTTTTATCACCGCTGACAGAATTCAAATAGGCATAGCTTTCTCCGCTTTTGCGCCGATAAATATTATATGCCTTAACGGTTTCCCAACCATCGTATGCATTCCAGTCCAGATTTACTTCCAACTCACATTTGTCGTAATACGGGAATGCGTACATGGTTATGTGTGGATTCGTAAGCAGCGAAATATTATCTAAGGTGTCAAATGCGGCTAGTCGATAGGTTTCGGTTTGACCGTTCGCAAAGGATGAATTATTAATGACGGTAGTTGTCATTCTCCCGTAAACTGTATCTAAGTAATTTGTGATTCCTTCACTATTCACTTTAAAGATATAATAACCTGCAACATCCATAGAGTCGCTTGGAGCCCATTTGAGTTCAACCCGAGCCGGATTAGCTCCCGGGATGACGCTAGCTGACTCAAATTCAGGAGAATCGGGTACATCAACTTGAGAATGTGCCATTAAGGAAGTGAGAATGAGTAATATGAAAACGATATTATGTTTCATGCTATGCTTGCAATATACAAATGTTAAAATCAAATTGAAAATTTATTTTATAACGCGTTAAAATTATAAACGCAGTACAAAAGTAAATATTTCTTTCTAATAATAAGATGCGAAAAATCAGGAAAGGATGCCTTGATTTTCAAGTTTTTTTTGGGGGATAAGAATTTCTCAAAAAAAATAGGCCGAATTCATTTTTTGAATTCGGCTTATTTCCATAAAAACTATGTATTATTTTATAATCTGAACCGGAATACTGGCATCCTGGTTAGCTTTTGTAAGTTTCAATACATACATACCATTCGAAAGAGCATTTAGATTAATTCTCTGAATTTGATTTTCGATAATACCTTGATTCAGAACTTTTCCATCAATGCTGATGATTTCATATCTAACTTCTTGACAATTTTCAATCATCAGATAATTTGAGCTTGGATTCGGATAGACTGAAACATCGCCATCTCCAAAGTTAATGACATAGTCACCTTCAGAAATAATCAATGAATAGTTTTGCTGATCGTCATACATGCCATCAGAAACTTTAACTTTTATCGGTAATCCAAATGTACTTGTAACATCAGGTGTTCCTGTTAAATCAGCAGTTCCATCATCATTATCAGTCATTGTCATCCATCCAGGACTGTCAACAAGAGTAAATGTTAGATCGTCATCATCAGCGTCTTCTGCGGTTACATTATACGTGTAAACTTCTCCAACCACTGCGGTAGTTACTGCCTCTGATGTTATTTCAGGAGCCTGATTTGAAGTGAGTACAGTAATTGTAAAGTTTTGATAGCCATCTTCAGTGCCGTTAGATGCAACTAATTCAACATTGAAATCTTCGGTTTCCCCAGAAATCATAGGAGCAGTTCCGGTTAATACGCCGGTTCCATCATCATTGTCAGTTAAGCCTAACCATACCGGTATTTCAGTGTTGGACAATGTAAGTGCCAGTGCATTTGGATCTGTTGCGGCAATATTATATGTGTAAATTTCTCCTTCAACAATTTCTGTGACAGGTGAGGATGTGAAATAAGGGTCATCACCTTGTTGGATTCCTGCCCATTTGTAAATTCCACCGGTAGTTTCGCTTAAGTTGAAGCTTCCTGCCCAACCAGTATTGATGTCAAACATTTCAACATTTGTGTATTGAATTGAATCATCTAGTTGATTCCATGTCGTTCCGTAATCCAAACTATAAGAGGAGAAATTTTCTGGTATATTTTGTGAAATTTTGATGGAAACAAACATGCCGGGAACACCGGGAACTGCCGATAAATCTGAAGGTTGTTCTGCTTCAGGAATATTTACAACGGACCAGTTTTCACCATCAGTTGTTGTACGCATAGCCCAGCTTTCAACCTGTCCTGTGCTTTGATTTGTCACCTGTGCAATGATAGCGCCATTGTTTTCATCACTCATGCTAATCCGACTGATGTTTTCTTCTCCACTTTCCATCGCCGTCCAAGTTGCTCCTTTATCAGTAGTTTTGTATATACGACCTGTATTTGTTCCGAACCAGGCAACGTCTCCAACAGCATCATAAACACTAGTCCAACCCATTTCGTCAGTTACGGGGTCGGGAATGTTTGCTCCGTCAACTAATGTCCAGTTATCACCGCCATCGGTAGTTGTGTAAATTTCAAATTCTCCATTTATTGGGTCTCCCTGACAGAAACCTTCAGTTTCATTGAACATATGAATTACATTCGGGAAAGATGATGCATTGTCAAAAGGAGCTGTAGTTTGCTCAACCCAGTCTGCTCCACCATTAGATGTATGGTAAATTGCACCACCACCTGCAGTGTTATACATAACAAGCCATGCTTTCTGATCATCCACTGCTGTGATACAACCAGGAGCAAGTTCTGCTGGCGCATCAATAACTCCAGGTATCCAAGTTTCTCCACCATCACTAGTACGTGAAAAATCATTTGTGAAAGAACCACCGGTACCATCATATGTAAGTCCCCATGCAGTATTTGCATCGGCAATTGCAGTTTGCCAAACGCCACGGAATTGACTTTCAAATCCTGTGTTTTGTTCTATCCATGCGGATTCTGCTCCTCCGGAACCTGAACCTACAATAATAAATGCTGTTTTAATCTCTGTATCGGTGTTTGTGCCGTCAGAAGCTTCTAAACTAACTTGATAAACACCTTCAGTATCGTAAGTAATCAAACTAGGATGTTGCTCGGTTGAAACCGCCGGCATACCGCCTTCAAATGTCCATGACCATGACCATGAAGTAGGAGTTCCTGTGGTTAAATCAGTAAAGTCAACGGTACCATCAATTGGAATAACGACTTCACTTGCTTCAAAATCTGCAACAAGCGGTGCAATTGAATCAATCGCTGCCAGAATTGCGGCATGTGCATCAATCCGACCTGCACCAATACTGTCAACAAATGCAGTATTTTCAGCATCCACATTAGCACAAGTTGCTTTCAATAAATGGGTTAGTTCCTCGGGCGTAAGATCGGGATTTGCTGATAAAATCAAGCCACAAAGGCCTGATGTAACCGGAGCAGCCATTGATGTTCCTTGCATACAATCATATTGTCCTTCTACTCCATAATCTGCAGCGCCACCACCTGTTCCTGATAGCACAGACATTAAATCGCCTGCTACACTTGCAGTTGTTGATAACACGGCGAAGCCGCCAATTCCCCCAACTCCTTGGCTATAATATCCACCCGGAGCCAGTACATCTATCCAGGTTCCGTAGTTTGAAAAATCTGATTTATTGTCTCCAACATCGCAAGATCCTACTGCAATAACGTGTTCAAGTGCAGCCGGATATCCAATATAATTTACCGGAATATCAGGGTTCATTTCGGTTTCCATTCCATTTCCATTATTTCCTGCAGCGCCAACCATAACACAACCTTTGTTGTAAGCATAATTCACGGTATGTTGCATGGTAATAAAAAATTGTGGTGATCCCCATGACATATTAATGACATCTGCGCCATTATCAGCAGCCCAAACGATTCCTTCAAATCCTGCTGCCATTGCTTGTCCGTCAGATGCATCATCTCCGAGTTTTACTGCCATGATGCTTACATCATAACCAATGGATGCCACTCCAATTCCGTTGTCTGTTTCTGCACCGATAAGCCCTGCTCCATGAGTTCCATGGGACCAAATGTAAGTTGCTTCAGGTGGAGAAGGATCTGAATCTCCATTTCCTAAGTCAATTTGGGAAACAATTTTGTTTTGTAAATCAGGATGATTGACATCAATAGCATTATCTAATACAGCTACGACAATCTCAGTGTTTCCTGTTTCTAAATCCCATGCTGCTTCAGCGCCTATGAGTGTTAAGTGCCAGTTTGCATCTGCTGTTCCACCGAAGATGCCTCCGCCGCTTACTTCCCCGTAATACGGATCGTCGGGAACCATAGAAATCCGAAATAACGGAGCTTTCTCTGCATACTCTATTTCCGGCATGTTGTTCATGTCCTTAACCAATTGATCAACCTCATACATTTTTTCAAAATCCATACGGAAAATTCGTTGAAGAATATCCGATTCTGCACTTAAGAACGGCATGTTCAGATTTGAAATTTGGTACTCGTCAATCAAGTCCCTTAGAAAAAAGACATCTTTCGGATTGACATTTCCATCCTCATGTGAGATGTTTAATGCGACATCGTCATTGATTTTAAAATACACGCGACCGTCAACGCACCAATAGTCTACATTTTGTGCTAATACACTCACTGACAGCACGATGGCAATGATTGCTAAATAAATTCTTTTCATAATAAGTTTGATTTTACGGAATTATCCACGCCAAATGTAGTGATTATTATCATTTGTGCAAATTTTCTTTGCGCTAATAATATGTCTTTTCCCCGGTGGTCCCTTTAAACGTTGCACAATCAGACCCGCAGCACGCAGCCCCTGTTTTACAACACCTTTTGATGAATAAGTTAATAAAAGTGCTCCATTTTGCATGTGTTTTTCACTGATTCGTTTGAGAAATACTGCATCCCATGCTTCTGGATGCTTTTCCGGTGAAAACGGATCAAAATAAATGAGGTCAAATCGACGTGGAGGAATAAAATCTAAAAAATCTCGCTGTAATTTTTGGATTTCAAAAAAAATGGAAATCTGGGTGGTTTGATTCCACTGAGCTTCCGACAAATGATTGGCTGTCGTTTGAATATTTAATGGTAATGCAGAATTAAACTGTGATTGGATTTCTGCTGTTGGTGGATATTTTTCAATTCCCCAATAGCGAATCTTTATATGGTGTTGTTTTGCGGCTTCATAACTTAGTACGGCATTTAATCCAGTTCCATAACCAATTTCAAGAATATCAATGCTGGTTTTTGAGAACTGCAATAAGCCTTGTTCAATAAATATATGTCGGCTTTCGGTGATTGACCCGTGTGTTGAATGTAGGGATTCCCCGAAACTGTCATCATAGATTGTCGGCGAACCATCTGCCGTTTTTTGTATTTCCTGCATACCGTAAAATTACAATTAATATTTTACGGAAATAAGCATCTCATTAAAATCTATAAAAAATGCAGTGAATCCGTCAACTGACGGATTCACTGCATAAAATTGCCATTTTATATTATTTGAGCTTTATTTATGCGGGTTTTTCTACTTTCAAAACATCTGCAATTGCCTTCTCAAATGTCTCTTTAGGCAATGCACCTGCTGCCATCTGAGGTTTTCCGTCATTTGGAATAAAAAGCAAACTTGGAATACTACGAATGCCGAAAATTGCGGCTAATTCCTGTTGCTCTTCAGTATTCACTTTGTAAAAATCGACTTCGCCTTTATAGTCTTTGTCCAGTTCTTCAATAAGCGGCGCAACCATACGGCAGGGAGCACACCATTCTGCCCAAAAATCAATCAAAGCAGGTTTGTCTCCTTTGAATTTCCAGTCTTTTTCATTGGTGTAATCGAATACCTTTTCAATAAATGCTTCTTTTGTTAAATGTGTTACCATAATTTCTTTAATTTCAACGATTATTACTTTTCTACTGTGTTTGTTAAAATAACACAGAAAGTTTAAATTTGTTTATCTAAATAACAACGAATGAAATTGCATGATAATCTGATAGATACAAAATTATTTAGAATGATATCTGATGTGGCGGGGGAGTATGATCTCGAATTATGGCTTATCGGGGGCTATGTTCGGGACCTGTTTTTGCGCCGAAACTCGAAAGATATTGACATTGTCGTACTCGGAAATGGAATTGAAACTGCAAAAAAAATTGCTAAACACATACAGGCAGATCACTTGAGTATCTTTAAAAACTTCGGAACGGCACAGATTCAGCTTCAAGCGCATGAAATTGAAATAGTCGGGGCCAGAAAAGAGTCTTATCGTACGGATTCCAGAAAACCTTTGGTTGAAAACGGTTCGCTTGAGGATGACCAAAACCGGCGTGATTTTACCATTAATGCGATGGCTTTGAGTTTAAATCCTAAAAATTTTGGGGAGTTGACTGATCCTTTTGACGGTATGAGAGATTTGCAAAACAAAATCATTAAAACACCACTCGAGCCGGAAAAAACCTTTTCTGATGATCCGCTCAGAATGCTGCGGGCAATTCGATTTGCCAGCCAATTGGATTTTAATATTGAAGAAAAAACGTTTGGTGGAATTGTAAGTACAGCAGAGCGGATTCATATCATCTCTGAAGAGCGAATTGCAGAAGAATTAAATAAAATCATGACCTCTGATCATCCAGCGAAGGGAATGTTATTGCTTGAAAAAGCCGGATTGTTGGAGATTATCCTACCGGAATTGCATGCCCTGTCAGGTGTTGAAGTGCATAATAATAAAGCCCATAAAGACAATTTTAAACATTCGGTTCAGGTTTTAAATAATCTATCCCACGTTAGTGATGAACTTTGGTTGCGATGGGCAGCGCTTTTGCACGATATCGGAAAAACTGCAACTAAACGATATGTGGATGGGGTCGGATGGACTTTTTATGCACATGACATGCGTGGTGAAAAACTTGTCCGCAAAGTTTTCCGAAGACTAAAACTTCCTCTGGATGAAAGATTGAAATATGTTCAGAAAATTGTGCGGTTGCATATGCGACCTATTGCGTTAGTTGAAGAAACTGTAACTGATTCAGCGATTCGTCGGTTGTTATTTGATGCCGGTGATGATGTGGATGATTTGATGACATTGTGCGAAGCGGATATCACGTCGAAAAATCAGGCAAAAAAAGAGAAATATCTTAATAATTTTCGGCTTGTGCGGCAAAAGCTGCAGGAAATTGAAGAAAAGGATCAAATCCGGAATTTTCAACCACCAATTGACGGTGAGGAAATTATGAGGACCTTTAATATTCAACCGTCACGGGAAGTTGGTCTGATTAAAGATGCAATTAAAGATGCAATATTGGATGGTATAATACCCAATGAACATGACGCCGCCCGAAAATTCATGTTCGAAAAAGCAAAAACACTGGGTTTGTCTGTTGATAAGCACTCCTAAATTAGGATTGATTTTCGCCGGACAACTGTGTTTGGGAGACAAGAAAGCGGAAAGAATTATTAGAAGTCCCATTAACTTAATGTTATTGTTATACGATTCCTGAAAGCAGAAATGGAAGCAACAAGAATTACCTGATTCGATTAAAAATAATATTAGTAGTTTTTTTATGCCTGATTCGGATAGGAGCGTTGTTAAGTGAAATATTTATTGCTTTGTGATCCCCGTTCACCGCATTCACGGATTTTTCGTTTTAATCCGAGTCAGCCGGGTTGGCAAATAGCTGCGGCGACCGACGGAGGAGGAATTCGCCGGAGCTGTGGTTGTGGGTGGCCGGATTAAAGAAAAGTACGGGTTTAGCGGTGAATTTCTTTGCTAAGCTTTCTTGTTTGGGAGACAAGAAAGCGGAAAGAATTATTAGAAGTCCCATTAACTTAATGTTATTGTTATACGATTCCTGAAAGCAGAAATGGAAGCAACAAGAATTACCTGATTCGATTAAAAATAAATTGCTGCAAAAGCATGGATATTTGTGAATAAAATAGTAAATTCGTGCTTCCGTCAAAAGTCGGGAAGGTAATTGTTTTTGGTTTGCAGGAATACATCTAGAATGGAGAAATTAACACAAAAGGAAATAGAATTTATTGAAGCGCAGTACGATAAATTGCTGAATTTGTGTGTGCGTTGTCGGACACAGGAAGATCGCGATTTAATTCGTAAAGCATTCGATTTAGCGGTTGATGCCCATGCAAATATGCGTCGCAGATCTGGGGAGCCATACGTTACCCATCCCATTGCCGTAGCAAAAATTGTTGCCGGCGAAATGGAACTTGGCGTAAAATCCGTTATTTGTGCTTTACTTCATGATGTAGTTGAAGATACAGATTACACGCTGAACGACATTAAAGAAATGTTCGGACGTACCGTGGCAAATATTATCGACGGATTAACAAAAATATCTCATGTTTTAGATAAGGATGCTTCCCTGCAGGCAGAAAACTTTAGAAAAATGCTGCTGACCTTGTCTGAGGATGTGCGTGTGATTTTTATTAAGCTCGCCGACAGATTGCATAATATGCGTACGCTGGATTCCATGCCGGAATACAAGCAGATAAAAATTGCCGGTGAAACATTATTCTTGTATGCTCCTCTTGCGCATCGTCTCGGATTGTACACTATCAAAACTGAGCTTGAAGATTTGGCGCTTAAGTATGAGCATCCGCTAATTTATAATGATATACTCAACAAAGTTCAGGAAACAGAGGGTGAGCGGAATAAATACATTGAAATTTTCATTGAGCCGCTGGAGAAAAAACTGAAAACTCACGGCTTTACATTCAAATTATCCGGTCGTCCTAAAAGCATTTACAGCATTTATAATAAAATGCAGAAAAAGGATGTGCCTTTTGAGGAGATTTATGATATTTTTGCGATTCGAATTGTTTTTGAACCAAAATCCGGAATGCCGGAAAAAGCCCAGTGTTGGAACATTTATTCCTTAATTACGGATATTTATCAACCGAATCCTGACCGCTTGCGGGATTGGATAAGTACGCCAAAAGCAAATGGTTACGAAGCTCTGCATACAACTGCTATGGGGCCGGACGGTCGCTGGGTTGAGGTGCAAATTCGCTCTTCCCGAATGGATGATATCGCCGAATTGGGATATGCTGCCCATTGGAAATACAAAGGCGATGATAATGATCAGAATCAGTTGGATAAGTGGTTGCAAACAATCCGGAAACATCTTGAAACTCCAAGTTCTGACGCAATGGATTTCCTTGATGAATTTAAATTGAATTTGTTTTCATCGGAAATTTATGTGTTTACGCCAAAAGGAAAATTAGAGCGAATCCCAAAGGGCTCAACGGCTCTGGACTTTGCTTATGGAATTCATACCGAAGTCGGAGATAAAGCAATTGGAGCAAAAGTCAATCATAAACTGGTACCGCTGAGCCAAAAATTGCGTTCAGGTGACCAAGTTGAGATTCTAACCTCCGAAAAGCAAACTCCGCAGCGTGAATGGCTCGATTTTACAATTACCGGACGAGCTAAATCAAAAATAAAATCGGCATTAAAAGAGGAAAGACGCTATTTTATTAATGAAGGACAAAAACAGTTTCTCGAAATTATCAGACACTTAAATTATCCATTGGATTACTCTTCATTTAAACTGCTACGTGAAAATTTTGATATTTCAAATAAAGAAGAATTTTATCGAAGAATCGGATCAAAACTTATTACTGCCGATGATATTGAAAAGAATTTACCGGGGAAACGCCGCAGTGCCTGGGGAAAATATTGGCGCTTGCAGTTTGGACGTAGTTCAGAAAGTAAATCAAAATCGAAAGACGAGAAAAAACAAACCGGTAAAACCCTAGTAATTGAAGAAAATGAGCAGGAGCAAAACCACCGATTAGCCAATTGCTGTGATCCGATTCCTGGCGATGAAGTTGTCGGTTTCTTAAATTCGGAAGAGGTGGTTATTATCCACAAGAAAAATTGCCCTAATGCCATTGACCTTATGGCAACTTTTGGTGACAGAATTATTTCAGTGCAATGGAAAGTTCATAGAATACTCAGTTTCCCGGCAAAAATTTACATTGAAGGAATTGATGATATCGGAATCGTTCATCATATTACCAGTGTGATTTCTACTGAATCCGAAGTGAACATGAAATCCATCCGTTTTGATACAAAAGATGGAATTTTTATCGGAAATATTGACATGTACGTTCATAACGTGAATGACCTGGAAACGTTAATCAACCGATTGAGGAAAATTAAAGGGGTGAAAAAAGTATTGAGGACACAGGAAAAGAATGTATAATGGATAATTCAGAAATAAAAGCATTAATTCGTTTGTTGGATGATCCCGATAAAGCGGTGTATGATAATGTCAGTACACGACTGGTTGATGTAGGAGAAGATGCTTTGCCATTACTCGAAGCAAGTCTAGGATTAACTGACAATTCTGTGCTAAACCACAGACTGCATACAATGATTGAGGAAATTCAAAACTTTGAATTTTACAAGGGATTTGAAGCTTGGTTACAAAAAGATGAACAAGCGCTGATTTATGGATTGCATTTTATTAATCAACTATATTTTCCTGATTCAGATTTTAAAAGTTTTAAAGCAAGATTTGATGAACTTCGTCGTTCTGTTTGGCTTGAAATGAATGATAACTTGACTGGATTTGAAGCCATTAAAACCTTGAACTATTTTATTTTTGATGTATATTCAATTTCAATAAAAACAAAAATGGATGCGGATACTTCCCCCCATTTTATTGATGCCTTATTTTTGCAAAAATCCGCATCGCCTTTTGCTTTTATTGGGATGTATTCTGTGTTAGCTCAAAGCCTTGATTTGCCGGTTTACCCTGTATATTTGCCCGGATTATTGGTGATCGCATACGAAAATGCCGAAATTGCAAGGGAAGCTTATGGGAAAGGTGCCGGAGACGTGCTGTTTTACATTAATCCATACGATAAAGGCGCATTTCTTGGTCGAAAAGCACTAGAGTTTGTGGTGGAAAAGAAACAAATTCCTGCTGAAGAAAAGCATTATAAAGCCTTGTCGAATCAATCCTTTATATTCTATTATCTGAAGTATTTGAAAGATACAAATGTCATCGAGAAAGAGGATGCTGCTTATAGCCGTTTGTTGAAAATGCTCGATTTGCTGAAACTAAAAGGGGTCTCCTAAAACTTGAGAAATATGCCTGATAAAGAGAAACCTAAGTTGATAATTGATATGACAAAACTTGCAGATTTGTACTGCGGTTTGGGTCAGGTTTCTTTGCATTATGCCCTAAATATTTCGTCCGATATTCGAAGAAAATTCAATCTGAATTTTCTGGTCAAACCAAATCAGGAAAATCATTGGAAATACACGGTTAATTTGTTTGAAACGAGCGGTTTGCGACGATGCTTTCCCAGATTAAACTCCGGCTTTGATATTTGGCATGCACTACATCAGGATTCCGCTTTTATCCCTGCCAAAGGAAGGGGAAAATTCATTTTGACAATTCATGATTTGAATTTCTTGCAGGAAAAATCGCCGGCCAAAGCACAAAAACGACTTAATCGCTTGCAACGAAAAGTAAATCGTGCCGATGCAATTTGTTTTATTTCTGAATTTGCTAAAATAAATGCAATTGAGCATCTTAATCTGCATAATAAACCTGTTTTTGTCATATATAATGGAGTGCCAAAGCTTAGTGATACTATGACAAAGCCGCAAATTGCCCCACAACGGAAGTTTCTATTCAATCTTGGTGTGCTCATGCCGAAAAAAAATCATGAGGCAATTATTAAAATGATGAAATATTTGCCGAATTATGATTTGTTAATCGGCGGAGGCGGAAATGCAGATTATCGAAACCGTTTGGAGCAATTAGTACAGAAACTTGGGTTGGAAAAACAGGTGATCTTTGCCGGTTATATCAATGAAGCAGAAAAAAGCTGGGCATATCATCATGCAGAGGCATTTGTTTTTCCGTCCTTTAATGAAGGCTTTGGGTTACCGGTTGTTGAGGCAATGTCTGCCGGATTACCGGTGGTTTGTTCCGATAAAACCAGCTTGCCGGAAGTGGGTGGCGATTTAGCATTTTATTGGACAAATTTTGAGTCGGAATACATGGCTGAAATGCTGATAGAAAAAATGAATCTTATTGCGGAAATTTCCGATTTCTCCTTGCAATTAAAAACTTATGCAAGTCGGTTTTCCTGGAAAAAAAATGTAGCAGCTTATCAGGAATTGTATTTAAAAGTCTTATCCGAATAGTGTCTGTTTATGACGTTTGAAATGTGATAGACAAATTCATTTTATTTTTATCCGTCAATTGACGGATTGTTTTGCGTGCAGGATAAAATTTACATTTTTTGTTTTGTGTGTAGGATAAAATTGTTTTTTTGCTTTTTGTGTGGATTGTCTTTATTCAATTTGCAGACCCCTTATTCAACAAACTTATATCCAACCCCTTTTACTGTCTTTATCCCGAAAAATTCACCGCAAATAGTTAGATACTAACATAAGGTGCTGTTGGTTAATGCTTTAACTTGATGCAACCCATTTTTCTATTAATTCAAATCTGCACAAAGGGAATGGCATGAATTTTACGGGTTATATGGTCTTTTC
>CAYOUD010000014.1:0-28777 GCA_964407055.1 uncultured Bacteroidales bacterium
TAAGCGTGAAGTCCCGAACTCGTTTCGGGGTTAGAAAGTTAGAAAGTTCATAAAGCTGAAACGCTGATAAGCGTGAAGTCCCGAACTCGTTTCGGGGTTAGAAAGTTAGAAAGTTCATAAAGTTAGAAAGTTCATAAAGCGATGCGCTGAGCGCAGTCGAAGCGGTGAAAGTTCATAAAGTTGAAATCTGCCGGTAGGAAGACAAGAGTTTGTAAAGTTGAAAATTTTCATTGTTTTGAGTATCTAGTTGAAAATAGTTTCTTTTCCATATGACGTTATGTTTTTAAAAAAAGTTGTGTAAAAAACTGCAGAAGCATAAAAAATGCCCCTGCAGCTACTCTGGTTTATTGTTTAACAAATTTTAAATAATGCACTTGCCCACTATGTAAATCAATACGTAAAATGTAAGTGGCGGGTTTTAAGTGATTTATTTGAATTTCGTTTTGATTGTCAGAAAAGATGATGTTTCCTTTCAAGTCGAAGCATTGTATTTGTTTAACCCGGAAAATTCATGCCATTCCCTTTGTGCAGATTTGAATCATTTAAACCCGCAGTCATATTTTTATATTCCAAGGGTTTTACCTGCATTATTCATGGAATTCCCCTTGTGCATAATATTGTACAATATTTCCTTGGCAGGCTCGAAAACAAACAGTTTCATCTACAAGGGGGTTGGGTTTAACTCTATCATATTCACTTAGGAGGCATTCGCTTGAAAAATCTGTGCCGATAAATAGCCCACAAGTGGTTTGTGAAAGTCCCTGTATTGCAATTATAAGCAAGGGGAGCAGAAAAATTAGGTTCTTTTTCATGATTTTTGGGTTTTAGCTGTTTCAAAAAAGTTAGTTAACGCCGCAATGCATTGCTTGCTATAATAATTGCTAATTTGCATTGCCGACTTATCCCTTTGCATTAACTTTATAGCCTCGTTACTGGCTTGTTTTTACAAGTCATACTATTATGCCACTGTCCGGGGAATCCTCAGATAGTGGCTTTTTTTAATGATTTTTCGTAGCATAATTTGGCTTTTATTATGGCTAACTTCCAAATATAAAAAATGTTTAAAATCAAGGGGAACCTGAATAAAAATTAGTTTCAGTGTGTGTGTTTCAGTAATAAGTTTTTGTGGGTTTTATTTATAGTGTTATACTTGTGATATTGTGTTTTGCATAAACTGAATAATATTTTTTCGTAATTTTATAAAAAATCCATACATGCAGACAACGAAATAAAAACTTGTGCTGTCTAATACTCAGAATGTAAAAATGAAGGAGGAAAAGAAACTTGTTAAGCAGTGTATAAACCATTCCCATAAAGCATTTGACCGCTTGTATGACGTGTATTCGCCGGTTTTGTTTGGGATATGTTTGCGCTACGCAAGAGACGCTTCCTCGGCAGAAGACATTTTGCAAGAAGCCTTTGTAATTATTTTTAATAAAATAGAAGGCTATCGATTTGAAGGTTCTTTTGAAGGCTGGCTAAAACGGATTACTGTGAATACGGCAATCAATTATCTGCGAAAGCAAAACAGACAAAGTTTTTCCAGTTTAGATGATGGTTATCACGAATATTCAGCCGCTGAAGCTGATAATATCGTTTCCGGAATATCTGAACAGGAAATATTGCAGCATATACAAACATTGCCTGACGGATACCGTACCATATTTAACCTTTTTGTTATTGAAGGATACAAACATGTGGAAATTGCAAAAATGTTAGATATCACAGAAAGTACCTCAAGAACACAGTTAGCTAAAGCCAGAAAAGTGCTTCAAAAAAAATTGATAGAAAACAAATGAAAACATTTGATAAACATATTCGGGATAAAATGAGCGGGATGGAAGTTTCTCCCCCGCCAAAGCTGAAGAGCAATTTGCAGCAGCATTATCCAAAACAAGGCTTCGTGAAGGCAATTAAACCCTTTGCCGGTGGTGTTGCGGTGGTCGCTGCAATAAGTCTTATTGTATTCTTTGCAATACAAATGACAAACAATTCAAATCCTGCATATAGCCCCGAACCTTTGAACACCGAAGCATATCAGACATCTGGAAATACGAATGTTATTAATCCAAATCCTGCAGATAAAACAAATCCCGGACAATCTGTGGAAAAGGCTATGCTTACCGATAATGCTGAGGATAAGCAAACAGGCTGTAAAAGCACTTATTGCACTTATCAAAACAAGATCGAAATCCCAATCGACTTAAAGCAGTACAATCTCTTATTTACGGATGACGGATTGTCCACTAATCAAGATAAACAAAATACAAAACTTGAAGCCGAAAAGCTCGGTGATTATCTTTTGATTTTTGCCTCAAAAAGTGACAACAGAATCGATACAATCGTTGTTTCCTTTATGGCACAACCCGAAATGCCTGATTTGATAGACACTTTGATTTGTGGGTTGAATTTTACAATCAATTCAGCATCTTACCCGGGCGAATTCACTTTGCCAGAAGGTTTGTCCATGAAGCATACCGGAACAGATTTAACCATTAATGCAGAAGGCTATAAAAAATATGCGCTAGCTTATTCTCAAACGGATGCGATTGGAACATTTAATACTAATTTTGTTCTGGAATTTATCCCTGCTAATATGCCCGAGGTGCAAATTGTAAAAGCTCCGCGATGTTATCTTGACAATGCTGTCATTCAGATTGATATTCCACAGGATGAAAAAAGCACTATAGCTCTATCGGATGGCACGGTGGAAGAACTTGAAAATCATGAATATCGCTTAAATTTTGCTTATATTGCTTCTGAACGGGTTTTCTGTTACATCACCTATCATCAAAAACATTGTGAATTGCACGATACGCTTGTGTTTGAACTTCCTATTAAACCAAATTATGATTTGCTTATTACTCAACCGTCTTGCAATGAAAAAGCAAGTCTAAGCATTGATGATTTGAGTGATAATACGATGAAAGCCTTTTTAAACCAGGAAGCAATTGCGATGCAGAAAACAATTTATCTCAAACCCGGCGATTATCAGCTTCAAATACTTGATAAAAATGCTTGTGTGGTAACAGAACAATTCAGCATTGAGGAGCAATCCGCTTTGCAAGCCGGTTTTGATTTTGAAACTGCGTTGGATGGAATGTCCGTGCGTATTACAAATCATACTAAAGGCCTTAATGAATTTGATACAGATGTTCGTTATCAGTGGTATGTAAATGGTGATCTTGTTTCAGAACTTGAAGCACCAATACTTGAATTAACACAGATATCAAACACCATTCGCTTGCATGTAAAAAAAGGATTTTGTGAAGATGAATTGATTATTTCAGATATTCAACCGGATAAAGATCTTATTCGTACTGCCAATTTCTTTACACCAAACGGAGATGGTCAGTTTGATGAATTTAAAGTGCTTGTGGATCCGAGTTTAACAGGATTTAAAGGAAAAATATTTAACCGTGCAGGGCAGTTGATTTATGAATGGACAGGTATAAATGCTGCATGGGACGGAAAGTTTTCAGGAAATCAGAATGCCGCAGAAGGCGTTTATTTCTATGCGATTCAGGCTGTCGATTCAACCGGTCGTATTATTGAAAAACGAGGTACAATTCAGTTAATTCGGGATTAGTGCGTATATTCAAGTTAAAAAAAAGAAGCCGGTTTTGCCGGCTTCTTTTAATATATGGGGCCTTAACTGAACCTTATTCTTCATCCTGTGCTTCAGCATATGCTTTAAGCAATTCAGTTTGAATTTCGCCCGGAACTTGTGAATATTCCGCAAATTCAATACTATACATAGCACGTCCACCGGTAATGGATTGTAATGCAGTTGAATAGTTTCCCATTTCAGACAATGGTGCTTTTGCTATGATTTTTTCAAAACCGGCTTCACTGCTCATACCCTGTACAATAGCACGACGACCCTGTAAATCACTCATCACATCACCCATGCGGTCTGACGGAACTAAAACTTCTACATTATAAATAGGCTCCATAATTTTTGGAGCTGCATTTTTAAATGCAGTACTAAATGCATTACGACCTGCAAGCTTAAAAGAAATCTCATTGGAATCTACCGGGTGCATTTTGCCGTCGTAAATATAAACACGAATATCACGTGCATATGAACCGGTTAGTGGACCATCCTCTATTTTTTCCATAATTCCTTTTAAAATAGCAGGCAAAAAACGTGCATCAATGGAACCACCAACAATGCAGTTGTAAAACTGCAGCTTTCCGCCCCATTCTAATTCAATTTCGTCGCGGTTTTTAATGTTGAGTTTATACTCTTTTCCGTTGATTTTCATTATCTCCGGATCAACCATGCCTTCAACAATTGGCTCAATAATCATATGCACCTCTCCAAACTGGCCGGATCCACCGGATTGTTTTTTATGGCGATAATCGGACTGTGCTTTTTTGGTAATGGTTTCGCGATAAGCAATTTTTGGAGCAAGATATTCTGTCTCTACCTTATATATATTGTCTAAGTGCCATTTCAGAATATTCATATGATATTCACCCTGACCGCTTACAATCATTTGTTTTAATTCTTTGGAATGAACTAATTTTAAAGTGGGATCTTCTAAGTGCATTTTGTTTAATGCATCTCCGAGTCTTTCTTCGTCTCCTTCTGATAAAGAACGAATTGCAGTTCTGAATTTTGGTTCAGGATATTTAACTTCTGGAAATTCAATATCATTTCCGGGAGCAACTAAGGTGTCATTAGCTTTAGTAACCTTCATTTTTACTGTTGCACCAATGTCTCCGGCAACGAGTTTGGTGACTTTGGTTCTGTCTTTACCGGCACATGCATATAATTGTGTAATCCGTTCCTTTGAGCCTTTACGGACATTCGTTACGTCCACTCCTTCAGTAATTTCACCGGTAATAACCTTAAAATAGTTGATTTCTCCAATATGTTCTTCATTAGAAGTTTTGAAAACAAAGGCACTAAATGGCGCTGACGAATCATATGTAACATCATTTCCTGATTTATCCTTGATTGGAGCAACCTGACTGGGACTTGGCATTACATCTGCGATAAAGTCCATAAAACGATCAATTCCGATTTGTGGTTTTGCGGAAAAGCAGAAAATGGGATTTAATGCCCCAGAAAGAATTCCCCGAGTCATTCCTTGCATCAACTGTTCATCAGTAAGACTTTCGGTTTCAAAGAAAACTTCCATCAGGCTGTCATCCGCTTCTGCAGCTTTTTCAACAAGCTCTAGTCGCAATTCTTCGGCTTTATCTGCATGTTCTGCAGGAATCTCAGATACACTTGCTTTACCATCTTTATAGGTGTACATTTTCATCTCCAGCACATCAATAATGCTGTTAAAGTCAATGCCGGGGTTTACCGGAAATTGGACGCTTACAGCATTACCACCAAAGGTTTCCGTAATCATCTCAATTGTACGTTCATAGTTGGTTTTTTCGTGATCAAGATGATTAATGCCAATAATCATAGGCTTTTCAAACTGCTCCAGCTGGCGTTTGTGGATTTCGGTTCCTACCTCAACACCATTCTGGGCGTTAATAATCATGGCCACTGCATCTGCAGGATGAAGACTATTGATGACACTTCCGATAAAATCAGTCATGCCAGGATTGTCAATAAAGTTGATTTTCTTGTTTTTATGCTCGGCAAATACAACCGATGAAAACACAGAATTCTCATTCTCTTTCTCAATCGGTTTGTAATCCGACACCGTGTTTTTTGATGAAATATCACCTTTTCTTGTCAATGCACCACTTTCAAAAACCATGGCTTCTGCTAATGTGGTTTTTCCTGAGCCTGAATTCCCTAGCAATGCCAGGTTTTTTATTTCACTCGTTTGATAGGTTTTCATGATAATTTGAAAAATTTATTATTGTGAGAAATTCAAAATTTGCCATAAAATGGCTTACAAAAATAATAACTATTTAATTACTTGCAAATTCTTATACAATATTATATGGGTCACTGGGACAAGACGGAGTTTTGTAAATTAAAATCATTCAAAATTGAATAAAAATAGCGCATACACAGAGATTTTTTCAAAAGGGCTTGTTAATAACAAAAAAAGAAATACCTTTGCAGTCCAATTTAGAAAAGTTGTTTTTTGTTTAATAAGGATAATATGCCAACAATACAACAGTTAGTTCGTAAAGGAAGAAAACGTCAGGTGGAGAAAAGTAAATCCCCGGCGTTAAATTCATGCCCACAACGTCGTGGAGTATGTACGAGGGTTTATACTACAACTCCGAAAAAACCAAACTCTGCAATGCGTAAAGTTGCAAGAGTCCGTTTAACCAATGGAAAAGAGGTGAATGCCTACATTCCGGGTGAAGGTCACAATCTCCAAGAGCACAGTATTGTGCTTATCAGAGGAGGTCGTGTGAAAGATTTACCAGGGGTACGTTATCATATCGTCCGTGGTGCACTTGATACCTCAGGTGTAGAAGGTAGGACTCAAAGACGGTCTAAGTACGGAGCCAAAAAACCCAAAAAATAATTTGAGGTATGAGAAAGTTAAAAAACAAAATTAGAGTCCGCGAAGGAGATCCGGTTTTTAACGATGTACTCGTTACCAGGTTCGTGAATGATATGATGATGCATGGTAAAAAAGCCAGATCATATAAAATCTTCTATGAAGCTTTGGATGTCGTTGAGACAAAATTGAAAGATGAAGAGTTATCTAAAGTGGAAATCTGGAAAAAAGCTGTCCAAAATATTACGCCTGCCGTTGAGGTGAAAAGTCGCCGTATTGGTGGAGCAACATTTCAGGTACCTATGGAAATGCGTGCAGATAGAAAAATTTCTGTTGGTAATAAATGGATTATTCAGGCTGCAAGAAAACGTGGTGGAAAAAACATGGTGGAAAAACTTGCTGCTGAAATTATTGCTGCCTATAAAGAAGAAGGTAACGCTTTCAAAAAGAAAGAAGATACCCATCGTATGGCGGAAGCAAATAAAGCATTCTCTCACTTTAGATTTTAATTTGACAAATGTCCCTTGACTTAACCAGAAATATCGGAATTATGGCTCACATTGACGCCGGTAAGACTACAACTACCGAGCGCATACTGTATTTTACAGGGGTGAACTATAAAATCGGTGAGGTGCATGATGGGGCTGCCACTATGGATTGGATGCAGCAAGAGCAAGATCGTGGAATTACTATCACTTCTGCTGCAACTACAACCTATTGGAAAAATAACTCAAAGGACTACCGTATTACTATTATAGACACTCCGGGACACGTCGATTTTACCATGGAAGTTGAGCGCTCATTGAGAGTACTCGATGGTGTAATCGCTGTTTTCTGTGCTGTCGGTGGGGTAGAACCTCAATCCGAAACCGTTTGGAGACAAGCTAATCGATATAATGTCCCACGAATCGCATTCGTTAATAAAATGGATCGCGTGGGTGCCGATTTCCTTCGGGTTGTTGATCAAATTAGAACTAGGCTGAAAGCAAATCCGGTTCCACTCCAAATTCCTATCGGTGTCGAAGATGACTTTGAAGGTGTGGTTGATCTGATTACTGAAAAAGCATACGTGTGGACTGATGCAGATCAGGACTACGGAATGCATTTTGCTGTAACAGACGTTCCTGAATTGATGAAAGACGAAGTTTATGAGTTGCGGGAAAGCCTCATTGAAACCATCGCAGAATCAGATGACAAATTGTTGACGCGCTTTTTTGAAGATCGAAGCGCAATCTCAGTTGAAGAATTTAAAGCAGCTACCCGAAAAGCAGTGTTAGATGGAATCATTGTCCCCGTATTGTGTGGCTCTGCATTTAAAAATAAAGGAGTACAACCTCTATTAGATGCCGTTATTGATTATTTGCCAAGCCCGGCAGATGTGGAATCAATTTCCGGTATCGACCCGAAATCAGAAAAAGAGATTTCCAGAAAATCTTCTGTTGAGGAACCGTTTTCAGCACTATGTTTTAAAATTGCGACCAATCCGTTTGTCGGAAAATTAGCATATATTCGTGTCTATTCAGGAAAACTGGATGCAAAACAACAGGTGTATAATATGCGTACTGAAAAATCAGAACGATTGAATCGTCTGTTCTTAATGCATGCAAATAAACAGAAAACTCTGGATTCAATTCAGGCCGGAGATATTGTCGCCGTTGTCGGATTTAAAGATATTAAAACCGGAGATACGCTTTGTGACAAATCCAAACCAATTGTATTGGAATCAATGAATTTTCCAGAACCGGTTATCGGTCTCGCAATTGAACCCCATTATCAAGCTGACTTCGACAAACTCGGACAAGCTCTAAGTAATCTTGCAGAAGAAGATCCAACATTTACAGTGCAAGTGAATGATCAATCCGGTCAAACCATTATCAATGGAATGGGAGAGTTGCATCTCGAAATCCTTATTGATAGATTACGTATTGAACATGGATTGAAACTGAATCAGGGAAATCCACATGTTAATTATAAAGAAGCGGTTTACGGAAGCATTGTTCATCGCGAAGTCTTTCAAAAACAAACCGGTGGAAAAGGTAAATTTGCCGATATAAAAGTGGAGATTTCTGAAGTCAATGACGATGAAGTTGTTGGTTTGATTTTCGAAGATGCAACAAAAGGAGATTCAATACCTAAAGAATTTATCCCGGCAATTGAAAAAGGATTCCGTCAAGGTTTATCTAATGGACCAGTTGCAGGATATCCCATTGAAAAAATTAAAGTGCGCTTATTGGATGGATCACACCACGCTGTGGATTCCGATAACTTATCATTTGAAATAGCTGCAAGAAAAGCATTACGCACAGCGACACGTAAAATGAAAGCTCGTTTGCTTGAACCAATGATGAAACTCGAAGTTGTTACTCCGGATGAATATCTTGGCGATGTAGTTGCAGATTTAAATAAACGACGTGGCGATATTCGAGGAATGGACGAAATTACCGGAGCTAGAATTGTCCGGGCAAATGTCCCACTCTCTGAACAATTCGGTTATGTCACAGTATTGAGAACATTATCTTCAGGCAGAGCGGTTTCAAGTATGGAATTTAGCCATTATGAGCCCATGCCGCCTGAAATGCAAAAGAAAATATTAGAAAAAGGATTGTTGTCTTTTTAATTGTAAATATACTTATGAGTCAGAAAATACGAATTAAACTCAGAAGTTACGATCACAACCTTCTGGACAAGTCTTCAGAAAAGATCGTAAAAACAGTAAAAACTACTGGTGCAGTGGTGAGTGGTCCTATACCATTACCTACGCATAAGCGCATTTTTACAGTGAACCGTTCAACTTTCGTGAACAAAAAATCACGAGAGCAATTTGAGCTAAGATCTCATAAGCGTTTGCTGGATATTTACAGTACTACGGCAAGTACGATTGATGCCCTTATGAAACTCGAACTACCCAGTGGTGTTGATGTTGAAATTAAAGTGTAATTTTTAATAGTAAAAAAAATGCAAGGAATTATTGGAAAAAAAATCGGAATGACTTCCGTATTCAGTGCCGAGGGGAAAAATATCCCATGCACTGTGATTGAAGCAGGTCCTTGTGTTGTTACACAGGTGAAAACTGTCGAAAGCGATGGTTATGGAGCTATACAGCTATCTTTTGATGAGAAGAAAGAAAAACGCACATCAAAAGCAATGGTTGAACACTTCAAAAAAGCCGGTACAACACCAAAACGCAAAATTGTGGAATTCCGCGATTTTGGTAAGGACGTAAAAGTTGGAGATAACATTACCGTAGATATTTTTATCGATGGTGAATGGTGTGATGTCACAGGGACATCTAAAGGTAAAGGTTTTCAAGGAGTTGTAAAACGCCACAATTTTGCTGGTGTTAATGATGCAACTCACGGTCAGCATAACAGATTACGTGCACCGGGTTCACTCGGAGCATCATCTGATCCATCCCGTGTTTTTAAAGGCATGAGAATGGGAGGCCGTACCGGTGGTGATCGCGTGAAAATGATCAGCCTTAAAGTCCTTAAGACGATTCCAGAGAGTAATTTATTGTTAGTGAAAGGTTCCGTACCTGGTGCTAAAGGTTCATATTTAATAATTGAAAAGTAATGAAGCTGAAAGTATATAACAACAAAGGTCAGGAAACCGGAAATAGTCTTGAAATGGATGACGCAATTTTCGCTTTCGAACCTAATGACCATGCAATTTATCTTGATTGCAAAGCGCACCTGGCCAATCGAAGACAAGGAACTCATAAATCAAAAGAAAGAAGCGAAATAAAAGGAAGTACCAAAAAGATTAAACGACAAAAAGGTACCGGAACAGCTCGCTTCGGTGATATTAAAAACCCACTCTTCAGAGGGGGAGGTCGCGTTTTTGGTCCGAAACCACGGGATTATTCACAAAAAGTGAATAAAAAAGTCAAACTAATCGCACGGAAATCTGCCCTTTCTTATAAGTTCAATGATGAGGGGATTATCATCGTGGATAACCTTGATATAAACGAGATTAAAACAAAGCAAATCATTGAAATTCAGAAAAATTTTAAAATTTCTGATAAAAAATTGCTAATCGTTGTGAATGAACAAAATAATAATGTATATTTGTCATCTCGAAATTTGTCAGGTGTTGATGTAGTAAACGTTTCATCTTTAAACACTTATAAGATTCTAAACGCGTCTGTTTTGATGTTTGAAGAGAATTCTATCGAGGTTTTAAATAAAACACTGGCATAAAAATTTGGCGAAATGGAGATATTATTAAAACCAATCGTGACAGAAAAAATGACGGAACAGACTGAGAAACTGAACCGTTATGGGTTTGTTGTCGATGTAAGCGCAACTAAAGAACAGATAAAACATGCCATTGAAGATTTGTATGATGTGGCTGTGGTATCTGTGAACACAATGCGCTTTGAAGGCAAAAAGAAATCACGATTTACGAAAACAGGTGTTCTTAACGGTCGTACTAATGCTTATAAAAAGGCAATTATTACACTGGGTGGTGAGGACACAATTGATTTTTACAGCAATATTTAATTTAGAGATATGGCAGTTAGAAAATATAAACCCACAACACCGGGACAAAGAAATAAGTTAATTAGTGATTTCTCAGAAGTTACCACAAGTAAACCTGAAAAATCATTAATCGAGCCTATTAAACGATCAGGGGGTCGTAATAACCAGGGCCGTATGACTATGCGGTACATTGGTGGGGGACACAAACGCCGGTATCGTCGGATTGACTTCAAACGCAATAAAGACGGTATGGCTGCAAAAATTCTCACCATTGAATATGATCCTAACAGATCAGCGCGTATCGCTTTAGTTCAATATGCAGATGGTGAAAAAAGATATATTGTAGCTCCTAACGGAATGAAAGTCGGTCAGGAAATTATGAGCGGAAAAGGTGTTGCTCCAGAAGTTGGAAACGCACTATTCCTGAGTGAAATCCCACTTGGAACTGTAATCCACAATATTGAGTTGCATCCTGAACAAGGTGCCATGTTAGCACGTAGCGCAGGCACATACGCACAGATTACTTCTCGTGAGGGACGTTTTGCTGTCGTTAAATTGCCTTCAGGAGAAATTCGTAGATTATTGGTAACCTGCCGTGCTACTATCGGCAGCGTTTCAAATGCTGACCACGCATTGGAAACTTCCGGTAAAGCTGGACGTTCTCGCTGGCAAGGTCGCAGACCTAGAGTTCGTGGCGTTGTGATGAATCCTGTTGACCATCCAATGGGTGGTGGTGAAGGTAAATCATCAGGTGGACATCCACGTTCTAGAAAAGGCTTATTGGCTAAAGGTTATAAAACCAGAACGCCAAATAAAGCTTCAAACAGATATATCATTGAAAGACGTAAAAGAAAATAATTGAGGTATGAGCAGATCACTAAAAAAAGGACCGTTTATTGATCCTAGTCTGGAGAAAAAAGTTCTGAAGATGCAGGAAAACAAAAAGAAGACTGTTGTCAAAACTTGGGCACGCCCTTCTATTATCTCTCCTGATTTTGTAGGGTTAACAATTGCTGTTCATAATGGTAATAAGTTTATCCCGGTTTATATAACCGAAAATATGGTAGGACATAAACTTGGAGAATTTGCTCCAACTCGTACTTTCCGGGGTCATGCCGGTAGAAAATAGTTAAACTGAAATTGTTATGAGTGCACGCAAAAGAAAATCAGCCGAATTAAGGAAAGAGGCTAAAAAAAATATCAGCTATGCAGTTCTCAAAAACTGCCCTACTTCGCCTAGAAAAATGCGATTGTTAGCTGACCTGATTCGCGGTAAAGATGCTAATCAGGCTCTGGATATTCTCAAGTTTTCAACCAAAGAAGCTTCAGTGCGAATGGAAAAACTTGTGATGTCTGCGATTGCTAACTGGCAAGCTAAAAACGAAGGGGTACGTCTTGAAGATGCAAACCTGTTTGTCAAAGAAGTACATGTGGATTCTGCTAGAATGCTTAAACGAATCCAACCTGCTCCACAAGGACGCGCTTATCGAATTAGAAAACGTTCTAATCACGTTACCCTAGTTGTCGAAAGTGCAAATTTGGTGGAAGAAAATAAAGTTGAAGTTCAAGAAGTTTCAGAAAATTAAAGCGATATTCAATGGGACAGAAGGTTAATCCAATAGGTAACAGACTAGGAATCATCAGAGGATGGGATTCAAATTGGTACGGTGGTAATAATTATAGTGATAAATTGCACGAAGATTATAAAATCCGTCAGTATTTGAATGTACGCCTCGCGAAAGCTAGTGTTGCCAAAATTATTATCGAGCGATCAGTTAAGATGATAACTATTACTATCCATACTGCAAGACCCGGTATTATTATCGGTCGCGGTGGACAGGAAGTTGATCAGCTTAAAGAAGAAATTAAAAAAATTACCAAAAAAGAGGTGCAAATTAATATCTTCGAGATTAAACGTCCGGAGTTAGATGCTGTACTTGTTGCTAATAATGTTGCTCGACAAATCGAAGGAAAAATTGCGTATCGTCGTGCTGTTAAGATGGCTATCGCTTCAACTATGAGAATGGGAGCTGAAGGAATCAAAATCCTTTGCTCTGGTCGTTTAAATGGTGCTGAAATGGCTAGATCTGAAACTCATAAAGAGGGAAGAATTCCATTGCATACATTTCGTGCAGACATTGATTATGCCCTCGCTGAAGCTTTGACTAAAACCGGTATGATAGGAGTTAAAACATGGATTTGCCGCGGCGAAATTTATGGAAAGAGAGATTTGTCTCCTAATGTTGGCATGTCTAAAAAAACCGGAAATGCCGGTGGAAAGAAAAAGTTCACACGTAAGAGAAGAAAATAACGAAAAAGGAGTTTAGAAATGTTACAACCTAAAAAAACAAAATACAGACGGCAGCAAAAGGGCAAAATGAAGGGTAATGCCCAGCGTGGAAATCAACTCGCTTTTGGTTCATTTGCTATTAAATCACTGGAAACAGCTTGGTTGACTGGTCGTCAGCTTGAAGCTGCAAGGGTTGCTATTACAAGACAAATGCAACGCAAAGGTAAACTCTGGATACGTGTTTTTCCCGATAAACCCATTACTAAAAAACCTGCAGAGGTGCGTATGGGTAAAGGGAAAGGAGATCCTGAAAGTTTTGTAGCTCGTGTAACTCCGGGAAGAATTATTTTCGAAATTGATGGAGTGACCTTTGACCACGCAAAAGAAGCAATGAGACTCGGTTCTCAAAAATTGCCTGTGAAGACGAAATTTTCAATTCGTCACGATTACGATTATAATATTTAATTTGGGGAGCAATGAAAAATTCAGAAATTCAACAAATGACAGATAAGGAAGTCCAAGAAAGGATTAGCGAAGATAGACTCATCCTGAGAAAAATGAGAATGAGCCACGCTGTATCTCCTATGGAAAATCCAAATAAAATTCCTGAAACCAGACGAAATATTGCTCGTCTAATGACTGAGTGGAATAAACGTCAAAGCAGTGCTAAATAAGTCGGAATATGGAACGAAATTTAAGAAAAGAGCGTATCGGTGTTGTTGTTAGCAACAAAATGGATAAATCCATCACTGTGGATGTTAAACGGAAAATGAAACATCCGAAATACGGAAAGTTTGTAAATAAATCAAAACGATTAGTTGCTCACGATGAGCAAAATACTTGTGATATCGGCGATACTGTGAAAATTATGGAAACTCGCCCCCTGAGCAAGAATAAAACGTGGAGATTAGTGGAAATCGTTGAAAAAGTTAAGTAACCATGATACAGCAGGAATCCAAACTAGCAGTCGCTGACAATAGTGGCGCTAAAGTAGTCCAGTGCATCCGAGTTCTTGGAGGTACGGGTAAAAGATATGCAGGAATCGGTGATCAGATTGTCGTTACAGTAAAATCTGCTTTACCCGGTGGGGAATTGAAAAAAGGAACAGTAACACGTGCAGTTGTTGTTAGAACTAAAAAAGAAGCTCGTCGTGATGATGGTTCTTATATCCGTTTCGATGATAATGCTTGTGTTTTGCTTAATGCAACAACAGATGAAATTCGCGGTACTCGTATCTTTGGACCAATTCCCAGGGAACTGCGCCAAGATAAATATATGAAAATTGTCTCACTCGCATCTGAAGTTTTGTAAAAATTGATTGTCATGGTAAAAAAATTACATATTAAAAAAGGAGACATGGTTAAAGTTATTTCCGGAGAAGATAAAGGATTTCAAGGTAAAGTCCTTGAACTTATCCCGAAGAAATACAAAGCCATCGTCGAAGGCGCTAATATTGTATCGAAACACACCAAACCAAATGCTAATAACACCGAAGGCGGTATTGTTAAGCAGGAAGCTCCGATACATTTGTCGAACCTTATGCTTATTGATCCAAAAGAGGGAACTCCAACACGCATCGGTAGAAAAACCGATAAAAATGGAAAATTGGTTCGATTCGCTAAAAAATCAGGAGAGGAGATTAAGTAATGGCTAATATTCCAAATTTTCAGAAAAAATATTTCGAAGAGGTAGCTCCGGCACTCAAAGAAAAATTTCAGTATAGCTCAACAATGGAAATTCCCAGAATTGAGAAAATTGTTATTAATCAAGGAATTGGTGAAGCAATTACTGATAAAAAGCTGATACAATCAGCGATTGACGAAATTACAATGATTACCGGACAAAGAGCAGTTCCGACTTTATCAAAACGTGATATCTCCAATTTTAAATTGAGAAAAGATATGCCGATTGGTGTTCGAGTTACATTGCGTCGTCAAAGAATGTATGAATTCCTTGAAAGACTTGTAAGAGCATCATTACCACGTATTCGTGACTTTAACGGGGTGCCATTTAAATTAGACGGTAAAGGAAACTATACACTCGGTATTACTGAGCAAATTATTTTCCCCGAAATACAATTTGATCAGGTTGATAAACTCATGGGAATGAATATCACCTTTGTTACTTCAGCAAAAACTGATGAAGAGGGTTATGCACTCCTTAAAGAGTTTGGTTTCCCATTTAAAAACAATAAAAAAAGTTAAGATATGGCTAAAGAATCCATGAAAGCGCGCGAAGTTAAGCGCCAAAAAATGGTTGACAAATATGCTGCCAAACGTGAACAACTCAAGAATGAAGGCAGACTTGATGAGTTGCATAAATTGCCTAAAAATTCCTCGAAAGTACGTTTGCATAATCGTTGTAGTATTACCGGTCGGCCAAAAGGTTATATAAGACAATTCGGAGTAAGCCGTATTGTCTTCAGAGAAATGGCATCTAATGGATTGATCCCCGGTATTAGAAAATCAAGTTGGTAAAATTTAAGAAAATTAGATATGACAGATCCGATTGCAGATTATCTGACTAGAATCAGAAACGGCATCCAGGCAAAACATAGAGTAGTCGAAATTCCTGGATCTAACCTTAAAAAGGAAATGACTAAAGTCCTTTTTGATAAAGGTTATATCCTTAATTATAAATTTGAGGAATCCGGACATCAGGGACTCATTAAAATTGCTTTAAAATATCATCCGGAAACAAAAGTTTCCGCAATTAAAAAACTCGAACGTATTAGTCGCCCAGGACTTAGAAAGTATGTAAACGCCGATGACATCCCAAGAGTATTGAATGGGTTAGGTGTGGCTATTTTGTCAACATCCAGAGGTGTTATGACTGACAAAGAAGCTAGAACGCTTGAAGTCGGTGGTGAAGTTTTGTGTTACGTTTATTAATATTTGTTTACCATGTCTAGAATAGGGAAATTACCAATCATAATACCACAGGGAGTAGAGGTAACTGCTAAGGATAACCTTGTTACAGTCAAAGGACCACTGGGTCAACTGGAACAGAAAGTGAATGATGAATTATCCATTGAGTTAAAAGATACTGAAATGGTTATCGACAGACCAACTGACTCAATTGAACATAAATCAATGCACGGTCTTTACAGATCGCTTGTGTCAAATATGATACAAGGCGTTTCTGAAGGATTTGCTGCGCAGCTTGAACTCGTAGGTGTTGGTTTTAAAGCTGAAAATCAAGGAAAACTCGTTGATTTTAGCCTTGGATACTCACATCATATCATCTTCGAAATTCCGGAAGAAGTACAAGTCGAATGTAAAACTGAAAAACGGGCTAACACAATTATTAGCCTAAAAAGTCATGACAAACAACTCCTTGGACATGTTGTGGCGAAAATCAGATCACTCAGACCTGTAGAGCCATATAAAGGAAAAGGAATTCGATTTGTCGGTGAAGTCGTACGTAAGAAAGCTGGTAAAACTGCTAGTGTCTAATCGTTAAAAATCTGAACCATGTCTAAAAGTAGTGTAGAAAAAAGAAATAAAATCCGTAAAAGTATCCGTAATAAAATTTCAGGTACTGAGGAAAAACCCCGCTTGGCTGTATTCCGTAGCAATAAACATATTGTTGCACAGATTATTGACGACCAAAAGGGACAAACAATGACTGCTATCGCAACAAGTGATAAAGCACTTGCTGACGAAAAAGTGAAAAAATCTGATCTCGCTAGAAAAGCCGGCGAAGCATTGGCTCAAAAAGCTGTTGAAGCAGGAATTAATCAGGTCATTTTTGATCGTGGAGGTTATCAGTATCATGGCCGTGTAAAAGCATTTGCTGAAGGTGCCAGAAAAGGTGGACTAAAATTTTAAGCTATTATGTCAAACAACGTAAGAAAAGTTAAAGCGAGTGATCTCGAACTAAAAGACCGACTAGTTGCAATTAATCGTGTAACTAAAGTTACCAAAGGTGGACGTAATTTTACCTTTGCTGCGATAGTTGTCGTTGGAAACGAGGATGGTATTGTCGGACACGGATTAGGAAAAGCCGGTGAAGTAACTTCTGCTATTGAAAAAGCAGTTGATGATGCTAAGAAAAATCTGGTTAAAGTGCCTATTTATAATAATACAATCCCTCACGAACAAACTGGGAAATACTCAGGTGCTAAAGTATGGTTGAAGCCTGCTTCAGATGGTACCGGTGTAAAAGCAGGGGGTGCAATGCGCGCAGTTCTTGAAAGTGTTGGAGTTAAAGATGTCCTCGCAAAATCTAAAGGATCATCCAACCCGCATAACCTTGTGAAAGCTACTATGAATGCATTGCTCGAAATGAGAGATGCATATACCGTGGCTGAACATCGTGGCGTTTCTCTCGAAAAAGTGTTTAATGGTTAAGATTACAGACATGGCGAAAGTGAAAATTACACAAATCAAAAGCGCTATCGGTTACGATAAGCGACAAAAAAATACCCTCATTGCTTTGGGGATTAAAAAAATGAACCAGACTGTTGAGCACGAAGCAACTCCTCAGATTCTGGGAATGGCTAAAAAAGTTAGCCATTTGGTGAAAATTGAAGATGTTAAATAAGTTTAAGCAATTAATGATATGGATTTAAGTTCATTAAAACCGGCTGAAGGATCAGTGAAAAAAGAAGGAAAACGCATAGGACGTGGTCAAGGATCAGGTAAAGGTGGTACTTCTACTCGTGGGCATAATGGAGCAAAGTCACGCTCAGGATATTCCCGAAAGTCTGGTTTTGAGGGTGGACAAATGCCACTCCAGAGAACTAGCCCAAAATATGGGTTTAATAATAGAAATCGTGTCGAGTTTACGGGAATTAATATTTCTAAAATTCAGAAAATAGCTGAAGATAATAAACTCGAAGTTATCGACTTCGAAACATTGGTTGATTTTGGACTCGCTAAACGCAATGAATTGATTAAAATTCTTGGAAATGGCGAATTATCTTTGAAAGTTAATATTAAAGCACATGCTTTCTCAAAATCAGCTGTAGAGAAAATCGAAGCTCAGGGTGGAACCGTTGAAAAATACTAAGGATGAAAAAATTTATTGAGACCTTAAGAAATATTTGGCGTATTGAAGATTTGCGAAAGCGTATTTTAACAACGCTTGGGCTTATTCTAATTTTTAGGCTTGGAGCACATGTTGTAATACCCGGAATTGACCCAAATATGTTGGCAAATTTACAAAGCCAAACATCTAAAGGCGTTTTAGGATTGCTTGATATGTTCTCTGGTGGTGCTTTTTCTAACGCATCTGTTTTTGGTCTTGGTATTATGCCTTATATATCCGCTTCAATTGTGGTGCAGTTATTAGGAATTGCGGTTCCGTATTTCCAGAAATTGCAACGTGAAGGAGAAAGTGGTAGAAGAAAAATTAATCAAATTACACGATACCTAACAGTGGGTATTTTGCTGCTGCAAGCACCATCTTATATGGCAAATCTACATGCTCAGCTTCCTGCCGAAGCCTTTGCATTTACCGGATTCTTATTTAACTTTAGTTCTGTCTTAATCTTGACAGCCGGAACCATGTTTGTCATGTGGCTCGGTGAACGTATCACTGATAAAGGAATTGGTAACGGTATTTCATTATTAATTATGATTGGAATTATTGCCAAATTGCCAGGGTCTTTTGTTTCTGAAATCGTTTCTCGTGGTACTGGACAAGCTGGTGGTTTGATTATGCTCCTCTTGGAAATTATCATTCTTTTTGCAATTTTTATGGTATCAATCGCATTGGTACAAGCAGTCAGAAGAATTCCGGTTCAGTATGCTAAACGTATTGTTGGTAACAGACAGTATGGTGGTGTACGTCAGTATATTCCATTGAAAGTTAATGCTGCCGGGGTAATGCCTATTATCTTTGCTCAAGCACTAATGTTCGTGCCAATGATGTTCGCAGGATTTCAATCTGAAGGTGAAGTTAGTAAATTTGCACTCGCTTTTGCTGATTATACCGGATTTTGGTATAACTTTACATTCGCAATTATGATCATTCTTTTTACTTATTTTTATACTGCTGTTACTGTCAATCCCACACAAATGGCCGAGGATATGAAAAAGAATGGTGGGTTTATTCCCGGTGTGAAACCAGGTAAACGAACTGTAGAGTTTATTGATAATATAATGTCACGAATTACCTTGCCGGGATCTATTTTCCTTGCATTTGTGGCAATCTTGCCGGCTTTCGCAATGTTAGCAGGTGTTAATAATCAATTCGCTCAGTTTTTTGGGGGGACTTCATTGCTGATCCTTGTCGGAGTTGTTCTTGACACCTTACAGCAAATTGAAAGCCACTTGTTAATGCGCCATTATGACGGATTAACAAAATCAGGAAAGATTAAAGGTAGAGGACAGACAGTTTCTGCACTCTAAATAATATAAGTGTAAACGTTCTTTGATGATTTATTTAAAAACAGCAGAAGAAATTGAATTGATGCGTGAAAGCAATCAACTTGTGTCAAAAACACATGCAGAAATTGCTAAATATATCGAGGTGGGAATTTCAACTCTGGAAATTGATAAAATTGCTCACGAATTCCTAAAAGATAATGGTGCAGTTCCCGGTTTCCTGAATTATAACGGATTCCCTAATTCAGTTTGTATTTCTGTGAATGATGTCGTTGTCCACGGAATTCCAAACGATTATCGATTGCACGATGGAGACATCGTATCAATTGATATCGGAGCCTATAAAAATGGAATGCATGGAGATTCATGCTATACATTTGAAGTAGGTAATGTGGATGAAAATGTACGCAAACTGCTTCGGGTAACCCGTGAGTCGCTTTTTAAAGGAATTGAAAAAGCTGTTGCAGGAAATCGAATTGGTGACATCGGACATGCTGTGCAAAAACATGCAGAAAGCTTCGGTTACGGTGTGGTAAGAGAGCTTGTAGGACACGGAATTGGTAGGGATTTACACGAAAGCCCCGAAGTTCCGAATTACGGACGACAAGGAACCGGGCCAAAACTGGATGCAGGAATGTGCATCGCTATCGAACCCATGATTACCATGGGAAAACGCTTCATTAAGCAAGCTAAAGATGGTTGGACAATCCGGACAGCAGATCATAAACCTGCAGCGCATTTTGAGCATACAATTGCAATAACAAATGCTGAAGCAGATATTTTATCAGAATTTAAAATAATTGACGAAGCAATTAAATTAAAATAAAAATAGTATGGCAAAACAAGCATCGATAGAACAAGATGGATCAATTATTGAGGCATTGTCTAATGCAATGTTTCGTGTTGAACTGGAAAACGGACATATTTTAACAGCTCATATTTCCGGAAAGATGCGTATGCACTACATTAAAATTTTACCCGGAGATAAAGTGAAAGTTGAAATGTCTCCCTACGATTTGTCAAAAGGAAGAATAACATTCAGATATAAATAGTAAGATTGAATTATTATGAAAGTCAGAGCATCAGTTAAAAAACGCAGCGCAGACTGTAAAATTGTGAAACGTAAAGGGCGTCTTTACGTGATTAATAAGAAAAACCCTAAGTTTAAATTACGTCAGGGATAATTTTAATATTTTAAAAATCATTTAAGCATATGGCAAGAATCGCTGGTGTTGACATACCAAACAATAAACGAGGTGAAATTTCATTAACCTATGTTTACGGAATCGGAATAAACCGAGCGCAGGAAATCCTGGACAAAGCCGGTATTGATCGAAACATCAAAGTCAGTGACTGGGACGATGAAATGTTGTCCAAAATTCGTACTGAAATTGAAAATTACAGTGTCGAAGGAGAACTCAGATCACGTGTTCAAACTGATATTAAACGTCTGCAGGACATCGGTTCATACCGTGGAATCAGACACCGTATTGGGTTACCCTTGAGAGGACAGCATACGAAAAATAATGCACGATCTCGTCGTGGAAAAAAGAAAACTATCGCTAATAAAAAGAAAGCTTAGTAGTATAAATATTAATCGTCTATGGCAAAGAAAAAGACAAAAGTTACCAGGAAACGGGTGGTTAAAGTAGAGGCAAATGGACAATTGCACATTCATTCCTCATTTAACAATATAATTGTGACCCTGACAAATGCGGGTGGTCAAGTTATTTCATGGTCATCTTCAGGAAAACGCGGATTCCGTGGTAGTAAGAAGAACACACCATACGCAGCGCAAATGGCTGCTGAGGATTGTGCAAAAGTAGCTTATGATGCCGGCTTGCGTAAAGTGAAGGCTTATGTGAAAGGCCCAGGATCAGGACGTGAATCTGCAATTAGATCAGTTCATAATTCCGGAATTGAAGTAACCGAAATTGTTGACGTTACACCATTACCACACAATGGATGTAGACCATCAAAACGTAGAAGAGTGTAATCATTTTAATAGATAAGATTCATGGCAAGATATAGAGGACCCAAAACAAAAATCGCCAGAAAGTTGGGCGAAGCCATTTATGGACCGGATAAATATTTCGAAAAGAAAAATTTTCCGCCGGGACAACATGGAAACAATCGTAGAAGACGTAAAGTCTCAGAATACGGTGTGCAACTCAAAGAAAAGCAAAAAGCTAAATACACTTACGGAGTGCTTGAAAAGCAATTTTCAAACTTGTTCAAAAAAGCTTCTAGTATGAAAGGTGTTACCGGCATCGTATTGCTGCAACTGCTCGAGTCAAGACTCGACAATGTGGTTTATCGTCTCGGTATCGCTCCAACTAGACAGGCTGCCAGACAACTTGTCTCTCACAGACATATAATTGTCAATGGTGTTTTGACAAATATCCCTTCTTTTAGAGTTAAATCTGGGGATATCGTGAGTGTTCGTGAAAGATCAAAATCCCTCGAAGTTATCACTGAAGCTCTCAATGGGTCAAACCATGGGAAATATTCATGGCTCGAGTGGGATAATGATCAGATGGCCGGAAAATTTCTCAATATCCCTGAACGTGAGGAAATTCCAGAAAACATCGAAGAACAGTTAATAGTCGAATTGTATTCAAAATAATCAATAACCTGATTTGTATGTCAATTTTAGCTTTCCAAAAACCCGACAAAGTCGTTATGCTTGAAGCAGACGAGATGCACGGTAAATTCGAATTCAGGCCACTGGAACCAGGATATGGTGTGACTGTCGGTAATGCCCTCAGACGCATCCTCCTATCTTCTTTGGAAGGATTTGCAATTACTCATATTAAGATTGAAGGTGTCGATCATGAATTCTCTACAATTAAAGGAGTCATGGAAGATGTAACTGAAATCGTATTGCAATTGAAACAAGTGCGCTTTAAACAGCAAATTGAAGATTTTGACGGTGAAAAAGTCTCCGTGACAATTTCTGGTCAAGATGGCTTTAAAGCTGGTGATATTGGTAAATTTCTAACCGGATTTAAAATTCTAAATCCCGATCTGGAAATATGCCATATGGAACCAAAAGTAACGCTTAAGATTGAGCTTACAATTGCTAAAGGTAGAGGTTATTTTTCGCCTGAAGAAAATGAAATCGAAGACGAAGAAATTGGTGTTGTCGCTATCGGTTCTGTTTTTACACCCATTAAAAATGTAAAATACAGTATCGAAAATATGAGGGTAGAACAAAAAACGGATTACGAAAAACTCATCCTGGATATCGATACCGATGGGTCTATTCATCCAAAAGATGCCCTTAAAGAAGCTGCCAAAATTCTTATCTATCATTTCATGCTCTTTAGTGATGAGAAAATTACACTCGATACTGAAGAATCTTACGAAAATGAAGAGTTTGATGAAGAGGTATTACATATGAGACAACTTCTGAAAACTCGATTGGTAGATCTCGATCTCTCTGTTCGTGCTCTGAATTGCCTCAAAGCTGCTGATGTTGATACGCTCGGAGATCTAGTACAGCATAATAAAAACGACCTGTTGAAGTTTAGAAATTTTGGTAAAAAATCACTTACAGAACTTGAGGATTTACTCGGAAATCTGAATTTGAACTTTGGGCTCGATATTTCAAAATATAAGTTGGATAAGGAATAAATTGATTTGTAATGAGACACAGAAAATCATTCAACCATTTAGGTAGAAAAAAAGCACATAGAAAAGCAATGCTCTCAAATATGGCAGGCTCTCTGATTATGCATAAACGCATTAATACTACGATTGCTAAAGCAAAAGCACTTAAAGTTTTCGTTGAGCCGCTTATTACACGTGCTAAGGAAGATACAACACATAATAGACGTATTGTTTTCAGGTCGCTTCAAAATAAAGACGCCGTTTCTGAACTCTTCCGTCAGATTTCCGTAAAAGTTGCCGACAGACCGGGTGGATACACACGCATCCTCAAAATCGGTGCTAGACTTGGTGACAACGCTGAAATGTGCATTATTGAACTCGTTGATTACAACGAAAGCATGCTCGGTGCTAAAGAGACAAGCACTAAGAAAAAACGCACACGCCGTGGACGTAGCGGAGCCGTAAGTTCTGTTGAGGAAAACACAGTTGAAAAAGCTCCAAAAACTGAAGCTAATCCTGTGGAAGAACCAAAACAGGACAAAGCAGAAAAGGCAAGTCCAAAAGCAGAAAAGCCAGAAGCTGTGAAAGCTGAAAAAACTGAGGAAAATGATAAAAAAGCCCCTGCGACTGAAGCTAAGACAGAAGAAGTGAAAGCTGAAAAAGAAGAATCTAAAGCTGAAGAAACTATGGTGGAGGAAAAACCTGAAGACGAAAAGGATAAAAAATAATTTTCGTGTTATAAATTTAAAAGGGGAGTTTTGTACTCCCCTTTTTTCTTTGTATTTTACCTCTTTCAAAATTTAAAAAATAATAAACTTTAAATATTTAATTATGGCTCAGATTCAAAACATTCATGCCAGACAAATACTGGATTCTCGTGGAAATCCCACAGTCGAAGTGGAAGTAATGACAACTAGTGGTGTCATGGGACGCGCTGCAGTCCCTTCAGGGGCTTCAACAGGTGTTCATGAAGCTGTAGAATTGAGGGATGGTGAAAAATCCCGTTTCCTTGGTAAAGGCGTTATGAAAGCGGTTTATAACGTGAATACAAAAATAAGTGAAGCGCTTAATGGTGCATATGTTGATGATCAAAATGCTATCGATAGAGCACTTATTGCACTCGATGGAACAGAAAACAAAGATGAACTTGGTGCAAATGCAATGCTTGGTGTTTCTTTAGCTTGTGCACAAGCTGCTGCTCAATATCACGGATTGCCGCTTTATAATTACATTGGAGGAGTCTCCGCAAGTACTTTGCCTATACCAATGATGAACATCCTTAACGGAGGTTCTCATGCTGATAATAATATCGATTTTCAGGAATTCATGATTATGCCCGTTGGTGCTGAAAATTTCTCGGATGCACTGCGCATGGGAGTGGAAATTTTCCATCATCTGAAATCTGTACTGAAATCATCCGGATTTTCAACAAATGTTGGTGATGAAGGTGGATTTGCTCCTGGACTTAGTTCTAATGAAGAAGCAATTGAATATGTCTTAAAAGCTATTGAAAAAGCTGGCTATAAACCAGGAGAAGAGGTTTTTATCGCTTTAGATCCTGCCGCATCAGAGTTTTATAACGAAAAAACCGGCCTATACGAACTGAAATCAAATAATACAAAACTTAGCTCTGATGACATGGTTGAATATTGGGCAACTTGGGCTAAAAAATATCCGATTCTTTCAATTGAAGACGGCCTCGCCGAAGATGATTGGCAAGGGTGGGCGAAATTAACTACCGAAATTGGAGATAAAGTTCAGCTCGTTGGAGATGACCTTTTTGTAACAAACGTAAAACGCCTCGTAAGAGGAATTCAAAATTCGGTTGCAAATTCTATTCTCATAAAAGTAAATCAGATTGGGACCCTTTCCGAAACAATTCAGGCGGTTGATGTGGCGCACAGAAGCTCTTATACATCAATTATTAGTCATCGTTCCGGTGAAACCGAAGATACATTTATTGCTGATTTAGCTGTGGCGCTGAATACCGGCTTAATTAAAACCGGCTCAGCATCCCGCTCAGACCGTATTGCGAAATACAATCAATTGCTAAGAATTGAGGAAGCACTTGGTGATAATGCATATTATCTCGGTCGGGATTTTAAATTTATCCCCTAGGATTAAAGAAAAATAATTCTAAGCCCAGTTCGACTGGGCTTTTTTTATGCCAAGCCCGGTCTGTTTCTAAACCGCTCAAATAACTCAAAATCCGTCTCTGAATACTGAGTTTCAAACAAGGCATTTCCGGAAATCCACTCCTCTGCTGCTTTTTCATTTTCTAAAGCGATAAAAAGTACATTTTCGAATTTAATTTCTTGAACTTTCAGGTTTCTATTAGCAAAAAACTGATTGATTCCCTCACAATATGCTCTCCCGACTTGTAAAGGCAGGGCATAAAGCTTTGCAAACAATTCGTCCTTGTCGGGATTCTCATGTTGTATTAGGCAAGATTTAACATCTCCTGAAAGATAAATTCGGCAAGCAACCGGTCGATATTCATGCATGATGCAACTTCCGTTTTTTTCATCGAGTAAGGGACAGACATGTCGGTATTTGAGATATTCTGAGGCTGTCATTTTTTCTGTCGCTTCTTTTTTGCCTAAAATACGCTTTTTAACATCTGATTGTGCTTCCGAAGATAAATGTTTTCGAATGTTTTCTGCGAGATATATTGCTTCAAACGGACTCATGAAAACTGCCTGATAGCAACAACTGGCGCATCCGCGTTTACAATCTATCTTTTGGTTTTGTTGAATGACAAAGGCTTCGAATTGTTTTAAAAAACCATCCAAATAGGCATAAAAACTATGACTTGCAGCATACAGTCCGAAATTAGTGATCTCGACTGATTTGAAAGCTTTCTCAGCCATTGCATCTGCATCATTGAAAAATTGTTGCTTCAGTTGAACAATAAAATCGGTTGGATTTGTCATGGATTAAGACCTGTTGATTTCCTTCCTAAGATACGAAGTTTTATTGTAAAAATTTAGTGTTGTCCGATAAAATTCTTGGGATTCCTCCCAGCCAGCCAACGGGGAAAAATCTTTTTGATATATATCTCAATAATTGATTTTACCGGACAGTGATTGTGAAAATTATGCAATCAAGATATCAACGCTTTTTTTTACCTTTATATCAAAATACAATGTATGGAAAGATTTACGTTGCAAGACTGGGTTAATGAAATGGAGCAACATGGAGAATTGTTCCGCATTCAGAAATTAGTTTCTGTTAATCAGGAAATTACTGAAATTGCAGACCGAATGATGAAACAGGCAGCTGGTGGAAAAGCGTTGCTGTTTGAAAATACAGGCACGAAATTTCCTGTGTTAATCAATGCGTATGGAGCTGAAAAGAGAGTGAATTCTATTTTTGGAAAGCAAGATCCTGATCAAATATTTCCTGATTTGTTCTCATTGCTTGAAACGCTGCAGGAAAAATCAACACCACGTAAAAAAATGTTTCAGCTATGGAAGCATCGCAATTTGTTGAAAATATTTCCGCGAGTACAATCTTCAAAAGCTGCTTGTCAGGAAGTAGTACAGCTTGACCCTGATCTAGCGGATTTGCCAATTTTACATTCCTGGCCTCATGACCCGGCTCCTTTTGTTACATTACCGATGGTATTTACCCGGCATCCGGAAACACGACAGCGCAATATTGGAATGTATCGCATGCAGGTTTTCAATAAAAACACAACAGGAATGCATTGGCACAGACACAAAGGCGGAGCGGCACATTTTAATGCCTGGCAAACTAAAGCTGAGAAAATGCCGGTGGCGGTTGTGCTTGGTGGCGACCCCTTATATACCTATCTTGCGACAGCGCCACTGCCCGAAGGCATCGATGAACTTTTGTTTTGTGGATTAATTCGTCGTAAACCGGTAGAATTGGTAAAATGTAAAACTCAGGACATTGAGGTTCCGGCTGATGCTGATATTGTCATTGAAGGCTTTGTGGATCCATCTGAGGAACTTGTTGATGAAGGTCCCTTTGGCGATCATACTGGGTTTTATTCCCTGACGGATAAATATCCAAAGTTTCATGTGACTGCTATTACGCATAAAAAACAAGCAATTTATCCGGCGACAATTGTCGGGATTCCACCCATGGAGGATGTCTATTTTGGAATGACTACCGAGCAATTGTTCAAACCTGCAATTAAGATGGCGATTGCACCCGAATTGCTGGATTTTCATTTGCCTGCTGAAGGGGTGGCACATAATCTGGTATTACTGAAGGTTCGAAAAAATTGGCCCGGAGCAGTCGCAAAAACCATGCATGCGCTTTTGGGTGCCGGGCAAATGATGTTTTCAAAATTCTTGATTGCTTTGCCTGAAAACATGGAATTGACAGATTATGCTGCGGTCTTAAATCATCTTGCAAACCATATACATCCCGATGCTTTTACTATTTCTGCAGGACCGGCTGATGAATTAGAGCATGCTTCTCCGCAACTTGTATTTGGAGGAAAGTGCATGATCGATTTAAGTGATGTGCAAAGTCATCATGCGGCAACATTAAGTATAAAAGGAAATTATCTCAATTATGGTCGCATAACAATCATCGCTTCCTCTGAAGTATATAAACCTGATAATATTCATTCTGGGTGCACGCTCATAATTTGGGTCGATTATGTGGGATTATTTGATAATATCAATCTGTTATTGTGGTGGATTTTAGCGAATACAGACCCTAAACGTGATATCCGAAGAGAAGGAGAGCGAATTTTGTGGGATGCTCGGCATCTGGCTTCAGAGAAGCATAAACAACGGGAGTGGCCGAATCCTGTCGTTTCTTCAGATGAAATTATTCTGCATGTGGATACAGCCTGGGAATCCTATAAAATCGGTGCTTTTATTAAATCCCCCTCATTAAATGCCAAAAGTTTTGTTAAAAATGATGGTGCTAGTCTGAAAATTCATTAGTTTTATTCAAAATTATTCATGCCATGTACAAACAAACAATAGAAAGGCTTATACGCGAAGGTTACGATTTTGACATGAACCGGTATATTGACCGTGGTTACAAAATATTCTCTGCTAAAATGGGAATGTTTGTGGGATACGCTGCCATTTACTTTTTGATTTCTCTTATTGGTGCCAGTGGGTTTGGTGGTCTTGTAAGTTTAGTTGTCAGAGGGCCATTGATTGCTGGTTTTTTCATTGTTACTAATGCAATTGTTCGTAATGAACCCGTAACTTTTGAACGCTTTTTTGAGGGATTTAAAATCTTTTTACCATTATTTTTGGCTGAGTTAATCAGTCAAATATTTACGGGGATAGGATTTGTCTTACTTATTCTTCCCGGAATTTATCTTGCAGTTGCTTATTCATTTACAGTTCCATTTGTGACATTTCTTAACATGGACTTTTGGGAGGCAATGGAATCCAGTCGTAAATTAATCACTAGGAATTTCTGGCCGTTCCTTGGCTTTTTTGTCATTTTGACCTTAATCAATGTTTTGGGCGTGATTTTGCTGGGCGTTGGATTATTGTTCACTTTCCCGGCAACCTATTGTATGGTTTATGCAGCTTTTGAAGATATTGTCGGAAATGCAATCCGTGAGGATGAAGTACAAAAACAAAGCCAATCTGACGGCACCTATTATACTTATGAGTAATTATA
>CAYOUD010000015.1:0-28175 GCA_964407055.1 uncultured Bacteroidales bacterium
TTTTATTCGGTGTTACGTATTTGCCTGCTGTCATATTACCAGCTATGGTTGGCAGGGAAGTAAGCATTTATAAACGAGTTTTCCTGTTTCCTCCGAAAAATAGAATAAATTACGCAAAAAACGGTAGGTTTGGGGGGATTTTGTGAAGGTTGAGTTTTAATAAAAAGACAAGAGCAATTTATTAACACCCAAATCATGAAAAAAATAGCAATTAGTTTATTACTGCATACAAGTGTGTTTTTAACAACAAAGGCACAAACTGATTTTTTAAAAAAACGGCTGCAAACTTTTTCCAAATATTGTGGCGGGCAGGTTCCTCGGTTCGATGTTTTTTCACTTTCAGCTTTCAAACTTTCTAACTCTCCCGCTCGCATCTACACCCTATCGCGCTGCCGCTCCAATCCTTCTCCCGCTCTCTTTTTCTCGGCTGTGTCTCAATAGAAAATCCAGTCTTAAATCATAAACTGAGGACCAATCTTTACCGGGAAATCTTTTGCGGCGGAGTTCCCGTATTGAAATTCGGCCATCGCTGTGAAACGCATGTCCTTTCCCTGAATAGCTGTAATAATCATGAGTTTTTCCAATTTCGTTTAGGTATTCATGTATGCTTGCTGAACCATAAATTTGTGGCATAAACCAAATGCGTTTTCCGAAAGAGAAAACCGAAGCGTTTCCTATTGGAATGATCTGGTCTTTTGTCCCATGAATTAACAAGATTTCAGTTTGGCTATCCGGCTTTATAATGGATAAGTCAGAGATTCCGCCCCACAATGCAATGACACCCTTCACATCACAAGTGTGCTGTAAATAAATTGGATGAAAATATGAACTACTGTCTAGGCTTCCAAGGAAAGAATTATTTCTGCCAGGGCCACATCTTTCAGCTCAGGAATCATTTCGTTTCCATCCATAAATGCTGCCTGTAAGGCAATAATTCCTCCGGATGAGCTTCCGATTAAAAACATTTGTGTTGTATCAATATCATATGTCAGGGAATGATGTTTGAAATACCGAATAGCTGCTCGACTATCCTGAATTGCTCTACAACTTGCACGAAGCATTCCTGTTTTTGGACCAATATTTTTTCCGGAAATCAGCGGATTAAAGCCTTTTCTGTAATTTATGGCTGCTACAATAAATCCATGATGAGCCAAACTGTCACACCAAGATATTACATCCGGACGTTTGTTGGAACTGCCAAGAAAACTACCTCCATTAATCAGTATAACAAATGGGTATAATTTCTCTGAATCCATCTCTGAGGGTCGGTACAAATCAAATTCCAGAATTTTTGGCGAATTAACGCCGAATCCAATTAAATCCCACGAATCAGCTTGCCCGAAAGGAATATCATATTCCACAAAAACGGCATCTTGCTTTTTCATTTCTTGTGAAAACACAAGTTGAGTTGCAAAATGAAACAACATAATCAGGAATAATATTTTTTTGGCGATAATCATAATCATCAAAAATAAAGAAATATATTTGCCTATCCTGAGTTTATATGAAATGGAGTTGGTTTTTTTGAGAAAATATTACCTTTTGGTGCTCATTTTGATTGCTTGCTTTTTTAAGCCTGCATTGAAAACAAATGCGCAAGCAATTCTAAACCCCGATTACATAGTGGTTTCTGGATGGGTTATGGATGTTGAAAATGATTCTGCCTTACTTTTTGCCAATGTTTACAATCCCAGAATAATGCGTGGAACAATTTCTGATAAAAATGGATATTTCCGATATTATGCGTTGCCCGGTGATACTTTGTGGTTTTCAAGTATGGGATATTATCCATTGCATTTTGAAGTAAGCGGGGAACCGGGTTCAAAAATTCGTGATACCTTTTATCTGAAATCAAGAGTTTATCAGATTCAGAATGTGGAAATTCTGGCACTAACCCGCTATGAAAAATTGCGATATGATGTCAAAAATATGAAAATCCCCAGGGATATTGAAAACGCCCGAAATAATTTCCCGGTTATAAATCACAACGTCAATGCATTTTATGAGCGGAATAATCCAAACTTCGGATTGGTATTCAGCCCAATTTCAGCTTTGTACGATGCATTTTCAAAGGAGGGGAGAGAGCGACGAAAACTCGCTGAATTACAACGACAGGATGCAATCAGGGAGCAAATTGAGCCACATTTCAATACAGATATGGTCATGCGAATTACCCGCTTAAATGATACGCTGGCGGAAGAGTTTATCAAATATTGCAATTTCTCCGAAGAATTCTTGCTAAATGCACCGGATTATTATATCATTGAAATAATTTTAGAACAATATGAGGAATTTTGTGTTTTAAAAAGAATGGAGAATAAAAATGAATGATACAATATGCTGGTAATTAAAAGCCATTCTCGTGACGCATATTTTAATATCGCATCAGAGGAATATCTCTTAAAAACAGTGAAACAGGATGTGTTTCTGATTTACATTAATGACCCTGCAATTATTGTTGGGAAGCATCAAAATACCATGGCTGAGATTAATAAACCATTTGTTGAGGCAAATGGAATAAAGGTAGTCCGGCGAATCAGTGGGGGTGGTGCAGTTTATCACGATGAAGGAAACCTGAATTTCTCTTTCCACATGAAAGCAGATGAAAATGACGACTTTGTTGATTTTACAAAATTTACAAAACCAGTAGTGGATTTACTAAACGAAATGGGCGTAAGGGCTCAGTTTAAAGGACGTAATGATCTGGTAATTGACGACAAAAAGTTTTCCGGAAATGCAAAAATGAAATTTCACCAAAAAATTCTGCAACACGGAACCATACTTTTTGATTCGGAAATGAAAGTGCTGTCGGATGCGTTAAAAGTGAATCCATTGAAATTTCGGGATAAAGCAGTAAAATCGGTTCGATCGCGTGTGACAAATATTATGGATTACCTGCCCGAAGCAATGAGTATCGAAGTCTTTTCCGAAAAACTAATTAATTATGTCATTGAATTGTATCCTAAAGCCGGAAGTTATGAGTTTTGCGATGAGGATATTGTTGCGATACAAAAACTTGCCGACGAAAAATACGCAACCTGGGAGTGGAATTACGGAACCTCTCCTGAGTATAATTTCAACAAAGGAATAAAAACCAATGCAGGCTATATCGAATTCCATTTCGATGTGAAAGAAGGAATAATCCGTAAAGCACGAATTTTTGGAGATTTCTTTGCTTCGAAATCAATTGATGATATTGAGAAAAAACTTTTAAATCAAAGACACGATGAGCAGACTTTGCTATTAATTATGGTTTCTGTAAACTTAAAAGCTTATTTTGGAGATGTCACTGCTCATGAATTATTAAAAGGATTAATTTAAAATTATAACAATTATGGATTCTATGGAAGTGCAACTGAGAAATTTGCTCGACATGCTCGTAATGTATGCACCGAAACTTATTGGTGCAATTGTCGTTTTGATTGTTGGTTTGTGGGTTATTAAAATGCTCACAAAAACGATTACCCGTTTTATGGAAAAACGCGATATGGACGCATCGCTGCGACCGTTTTTAAAAACCCTTTTTAGTGCGCTGTTGAAAGTACTGCTTATTGTCTCTGTAATGGGAATGGTTGGCATTGAAATGACATCTTTTATCGCAATCCTTGGTGCTGCCGGTTTGGCAGTTGGTTTAGCATTGTCCGGAACGTTGCAAAACTTTGCCGGTGGTGTCATGATTTTACTGTTTAAACCCTATAAAGTGGGCGATTTTATTGAAGCTCAGGGGTATATGGGGACAGTAAATCAAATCCAGATTTTTAACACGATTCTGCTTACCGTGGATAATAGAACAATCATTATCCCTAATGCAAAAATCTCAAACGATTCGTTAACCAACTTTTCCACTCAGGATACTCGCCGGGTTGATTGGGTTTTTGGGATCGCTTACGGTGACAGTGTGAAACAAGCACGAAAAATTATTGAAGATTTTTTGACAAATGATGAACGGGTATTGAAAGATCCTCCCCATCAGATTGTTTTATCTGAACTTGGCGACAGCTCTGTAAATATTACAGTCAGAGCATGGGTGAAACCCGCTGATTTTTGGAATCTGAAATTTGAAATGAACGAAAACATATATAATAAATTCAATGAAGTTGGACTGAATATCCCATTCCCACAAATGGATGTTCATGTGCATAATGCGAAATAAAAAAGACATGTATCATGAGAAAATATTTCATCTTAGCATTTGCAGTATTGGTCCCCTTAATAGAAAAATGGGTTGCAGAAAGTTAAAGCATTAACCAACAGAATTTTATGTTAATATCTAATTATTTGCGGTGAATTTTTCGGGTTAATGGACATCTGAAAACAAAGAAATACGACATAAAAAAAGCCATTCGTTTACGAATGGCTTTTTTCTAAATATCTAAAAGCTTATTCTGCTCCTTCTTCTTCTTCTTCCATATCTGAGAACAATGCTTCAAACATTTTTTCCTGAAGGTTGTCATAACCTTCGCATTCTGCGAGTTTTTCTTCAACTTCACTGTAGTTTTCTTCCATGTTTTCTGTGAGTGCTTCGATTTCTTCAGAAAGTAATTTTGAAGCTTCTTCGTCTTCTTCGTACTTCTTCATGATTTCTTCAGACTCTTTCATGGTTTCTTTGAATGCTTTGACAATTTTGTCAATTTCAGCATCGTCAATTTTGCCGTCATCGGCAGCTTTTTCTTGCATTTTTACAAATGCTTCTTGTTTTTTGATTAAGCTTTTTGCGTCAGCTTTTGGTCCACCACATGAGGAGAATGCAAAAACAAAAGCAACTAGGCTCATTAAAACAGCAAATTTTTTCATGGTATTAGATTTAAATTAAACATTGATTTCCGTTGGCAAATATAGAAAAATTCAATGAACTGCAAACTCTTATTAAAGTTTATTTCATTTTTTTTTCTGTTTTATTACGTATTTTGCAATTAGAGGCATTCTTCGACCGAATCCAAAAGCTTTTGAACTTATTCTTAATATAGGTGGAGCCTGAAATCGTTTGTGTTCATTTCGGTTCACTAAGTTCACTACAAAACCTACCGTTTTAGGAGCGTAGCCGGCTTCAATTATTTCAGTTACAGAGCGTTTTTTTTCGATATAAGAAAAAAGAATGCCATCCAAAATCTCATATGGCGGCAAACTGTCCTCATCTTTTTGGCCAGGGCGCAATTCTGCGGATGGGGGTTTTGTAATGCTGTTTTCAGGTATGATTTCTCCGTTACGGTTAATATATCTTGATAAAGCAAAAACATCCGTTTTATAAACATCTCCTAATACCGATAATCCACCATTCATGTCGCCGTAAAGGGTTGTGTAGCCAACCGCAGCTTCACTTTTGTTCGACGTGTTGATAACAATATGTCCGTTTTTATTGGATGCAGCCATTAAAATTACACCGCGCAAACGTGCCTGAATATTTTCTTCGGTAACATCTTCTTCTTTCCCTGCAAAGTAAGCTGACATGCTTGCATTGATTGCCGCAAACGATTGTTGAATTGGGATGGTTTCATAATGCATGCCGAGATTTTGTGCCAACTGCTCTGCATCTTTTATACTGTGATTGCTACTGTATTTCGAGGGCATAAGAATACCATAGGTGTTTTCACTGCCAATTGCCTCGGCAACCAAGGCTGCTGTTAAGGCGGAGTCTATCCCCCCGGATAACCCCATAATCGCAGTTTTAAATCCCATTTTGTTGAAAAAATCACGAATGCCGAGTATCAGCGCTTCATGAATCATTGCAATTTTGTCTCTGGATTTTGATTCAATTGCAGGGAGTGCATCAATTTGATTTGTGTCAATGATTTTACTGTCCTCATTAAAATTTGCCAGTTGATTCACAATTTCCCCGTTTCGATTTATCACTCGGGAACTACCGTCATAAATCAGCTCGGTATTAGCCCCAACTTGATTTACATATATGATTGGGAAGGCGTAATTTTTCGCATTTTTAATTAAAACCTGTTTTCGCAAACCTTCCTGATTGTATGAGAACGGCGAGCCTGCAATGTTAATAACATAATCGGGCTCCAGTTTTGTCAATTCCCGCAGTGGAGAAAGGCTGTATAATGTTTCTTTGGCAAATTGGGAACTTGCTTCTTGTTTATCCCACAGATCCTCACAAATTGTAACTGCAATTTTTTCTCCTTTGTACTGCAGTAATTCAAACTCAGTATTTGGTTCAAAATACCGATAATCATCAAAAATGTCATAAGTAGGGAGTAGCGTTTTTTTGAACACTTGCTGAACACTTCCTTTTGAAATAAACAGTGCCGCATTAAAGAGTTTTTTTCCGTTTTCGCTTTCGTTAATCCACGGGCTTCCTAGTAGAATCGCAACATCATGACAATGTCCGGCAATGCTTTCAACATGCTCGTAAACCATGTCAATGAAGTCTTTCTGCTCAAGCATATCGTGTGGAATGTATCCGCAAACGGCAAGTTCTGAAAACACAATCAAATCAACCTCTTTGGATTTCCCATGCTCAATGGCTGATATGATTTTTTGACAGTTTCCGCTCAAATCTCCTATGGTGTAGTTTAATTGTTCAAGTTGTATTTTCATGACTTGTCAGGATAAAAAAATCCCAATTCTTTGGAATCGGGATTGTGTTGTTATTTACTTATTTTTTTAGAAAAGGATTCCAACTTTTAAAGTAATAGTATTGATTTTACCACGATGATCTTTTGTGTCTGTTTGAATTTCACCATCACCATCTGTCTCAACTTCTTCTTGAAAGACATCAACAGTAACATCATCATCATCATCATTGGTTTTGATAAAATCAATAATGCCCCCACTATAAACAATTTCTGTAATAAATCTGGTGTTTCCGGATAATGACCACTCAAACCCAGCTCCCATATGCCAATTCATATTAAAAATACGAATGTTTTTTGTAAATAAATCATCACCTTCATTTGTGATATCAGCGAGACCTTTTAAACAAATCATCGGTGAAACTCCGGCTTTCATGTAATAACTTAAAAATCCAATTTCATTGGTTTTCCCTTTAAAACCTAAGGGAATCTCAAGATAATTAAGGTTATAAGTAATATTGTTTGCAACAGCATCTGTTTGAGTCGTATCTATATCATACAGATTGGTTTTTGTTCCATAATTATAATCCATGTGAGCTTTAAAGGCGTTGTATTGAACGGCTGAGGAGAACACAAAATTATCGGTTATTGGCAAATCGATCATCGCTCCAAAGCTATAGCCCAGACCAACTTTGTCGTTAGATTGAATTTTACTGTCAACCCCAAACCATGAAAGATTTGGACCTACAAATAATCCGCCTGAAATTTGAGAGAATGCTGTGCTGCTTATTAAAGCAAATAAACCAATGGTTAGAATAATCTTTTTCATAATATTGTCGTTTTTAATTTGGATACATTAATTTTGTTCATTGCAAATATAAAGAAAAAATTGTGCCATTATGAAAACAACACGGAGTAAAATTATATTTTTTTCTTTAATTCTCGTCGGAATTCTTGCGTTTTTATGGTATTTCCTTAACAATCCGAAGAATCCCTTGAAAATTGACATCTCTGACATGGAGGTAAATATGGAAATACAGCGTTTTGATCAGGATTTGTTTGCTGATTTTGATGATATTGAATCACATGCCCTGCATTTGGAAACCCAATATCCAGATTTTTTCCCGCTGTTTACTCAACAAATTATTAAAATCGGATATACCGGGAGTAAGTCTTTTAATCAGTATCTCGATGCGTTTATAACCGATTATACAGTAACTCAGGCCAAGGATGCCGTGTCTGAAGCGTTTCAGCATGTATCAGATATTGAAGCAAGTTTAAATGACGGATTTCAGCATTTTCTTTATTATTTCCCGGATTATCAGCCTCCCAAAATTATTACTTTTATTGCAGGATTTAATCACTCTGTGGTGACAACAGACAAATTAATAGGAATTGGTTTGGATAAATATCTTGGAGCTGAGTGTGAATTTTACCAAATGATGAAAATACCACAATATGCTGCAAAAAATATGCGTAGGGAAATGATTCCGGTTGACTGTATGTCTGCATGGGCAGAAATGGAGTTTCCCAATACAGATTCTTCTGATTACCTCGTGTATCAAATGATTTATGATGGGAAAATTCTGTATTTTATGGATGCTATGTTTCCGGAAATGCCGGATCATCTGAAAATTGGGTTTCTTGATGAAGAAATTACTTATTGTCAACACTTTGAAGCTCGTATGTGGGAATATCTGGTGTCTGAAAACTTGTTGTTTTCAACTGATTATCTCCAACAACGGAAATTTTTAGGCGATGCTCCTTTTACGGCTGCCTTTGCCTTTGGTAATGACTCTCCTGGACGTGCTCCTGGACGTGCTGCTGCCTGGGTTGGTTGGCAAATTGTGCGTGCTTATGCAAGAGAGAATAAGCTCGATTTACCTGAAATTATGCAAGAAAACGATTTTCAAAAAATCATGAATTTGTCTTACTATGACCCAAAATAATTGATTGTTATTTGTTTAGTTCGGTTTCTCCTTTATGAAAATCAATATATTTCTTAGATAATAATCCAAGTAAATTACTAAAACTACTCATGGCTTGTTCTGTCTCTTTAGTTATTTCCCGTTTTTGCAACCGAAGCATCAAAAGAGAATACAATGCACTTAAACAAACCTTAACTTCATTGGCCGTTTTATCTTTACTTTTTTCCCGAAACAATTCAATATTTGGAGCTGCAATCCCGGCAAATTCATGATAAGTCGTTTCAATATCATCATTTAGCAAATACAAATGAAATTCCTGTAAATCATTTACTTGATTTTTGAGAAATTGCAAGTGTCCTTTTTTTGTGATTTTCTCGTCCTGCATTTGTTGAATCAGGCCTTCGTACCAAGAAACTATTTCCCGTTTGTGGTCTTCTTTGACATCATATCCGATAATTAATTTTTCTTTAATAATGTCCATGTCGAATTGACAAGCTCTAATCATGTCCTCAATTTGCCACATGTATAGAACATATTCTGCCGGATTTTCTTGTTTCTTTTGTTTTGCTATAATCATTTGTATGGATTAAATTTATCAATTTGTCTTCGTTCTTTTTTTGTTGGACGTCCGCTGCCTTTTTCCCGCGTTGATCCCGTTTTTCTCACCAGTCTGAGCTCTTCAAAAGCTTCTTCCGGCGTTGTTTCGTTAATATATTCAGGAACAAGCTTAGCAGATACTCGGTTGCTTAATAATGATTTGACCTCAAAAGTACGAATAATTGGTGGAACTTTGATTTCAATCTTATCCCCAATTCGCACATTTGCTGATGCTTTTACTGCCTGATTATTGAGCAAAATATGCTTGCCTCGGCAGGCTTCTGTTGCGATGGTTCTTGTCTTGTAAAGCCGTACTGACCATAAAAACTTGTCAATTCGTTCGCTCTCAGATTTGGTCATAAAATTAATTTTTTCCGATGTAAAGTTACAAAGCCTTTTATGAATTGGAAAAAATTATTACTTTGGAGCATTAAAATGATCATTTATTTAAGCTAAAAAACCATGAGAAAAACAGTGTACTTTTTGTTGTTATGCCTGATGTCTGTATCATTAACAGCGCAGGAAAAAGAAATCGGTGAATTTCAAAATTCTGACGAGAAAATTGATCCGGATGCCTTTGATCGCGAATTGTTAAATCAATTGGTTCTGAAAGAAGTTAATATGTTTATGGATTCGATTGGAATGGAGGGTTTTGATGATAGTAAGTTTCTGACTAAAATAGCAGGAGAGCATGCCGTGGAAATGGCTGCAAATAGTTCCGCATCAACTGAGGGAAAGGGTAAAACAAAAGATGTCCGTTCCCGAATACAGTATTATGGCGGAAGTGGAATTGGTGATGAACTCGTTATGCGCTTCTCAATTAAAACGACAGAAGCATATTATACTTACGAGGAGTTGGCACGAAATATCGTGTTAAAATGGTCAAGTTCTGTGAGAACTGTAAGAAAATTAAATCGTGGTAAATTTTATCAGACTGGTGTTGGTTCTGCTCTCGATGATTCGAAAAAGAAAGTTTATGTTTCGTTCTTTATGGGAAATTATTACACGCAAAATGCCGGAGCTTACCGTATTGACGAAATGGCGGTCGCTTATACAACCAAAAAATATGGTCTGAAACCATGGGATTATGCGCCTTGCCGGAAAACAAAACGCTATTTCCCCGATATTGTCGATTTGCAGGATGGATTGAGTATTAACCAAAATGGTGAAATTATTTTTCAATTTAATGATCTCAGACGATTTAAACGATTAATCCGAAGCAAAAAAGATGGGCTGGCTGTTGATATTGTTCAAAAATCTCAATATGAAAATTGCAAAGCCGCTAATATTGTTGATTATGAACGCGTGAACCGCGGAATTATGACGAAACGCATGTGGAGCAAAAAGATTTATAAAAAAAATATCGCTCCTGCTGAGGGAAAACGTAAACGTGTCACCAAACTTCAGGTTGTCTTAGGCGAGCTGCCCGAAGAGCTTAACCCCGAAGAGGTCGAACTCAATCTTATGATTATTCAAAACAAACATGTCTGTCATAATATTCCGCCAAGTTTTAAAATCGATGCCGGATATGAGTACAGTCAGAAAATTGATTTGATGCCCGATACTATCGTCCCAGAAGGTGTTCCTGCGTATAAACCAGAGGCAACAACCAATAAGTTTTCTTTCCGTATTCCTTTTGAACGGAATAAATATACTTACAAGATGGAGGATATCCAACCGGTTGTCAATACACTAAACGAGCCAGATTTTATCATTAATAAAGTGCATGTTGGTGCTTACTCTTCATTGGAGGGAAATGTCAAAGCAAATGAGAAACTCCAGAAACAACGGGCACAAAGTATTGTTAATGCGTTGAAAGAAAATCAGAACGAAAGTTTGATTGATTCTGTTACAGCACAAGCCAACTGGGGAGATTTCAAAAAAGACGTTGTGGGTACCGAGTATGAAAAAATGGCATCAATGACGAAAGAACAGGCAATTCAAGAGATCCAATCAAAGGGACTTGCGAAAAAACTGGAGCCAATCCTGAAAAGTCACAGATATGCGGATGTTACGGTTTGGGTAACATATGATATTGCCGGTGAAAAGGAAGAAATGTATGTGCTTAACCAGTTTAATAAAGCAATAAAATCTGGAGATTTAGCGCAGGCGCTGTCAATCCAAAAATACATGTTGGAGCAAGTTGCTATTGGGAATTTCGGTAAATCTACCGTGGATGGAATGGAAATCCCCGAGGGTGCTGAACATGCCGGACTTAATATGAATAAGATTTGCATGCGGAAAATGGCATATAATGATATCATTGATGAAGAGCATCAGGAAGAAATCAATGCGCTTTGGAGCCTTGATGAAAAAAATCCATACATCTATTTTAATAAATTGTACTGCGGAGTGCTGCTTAATGACATCACCGATGAATATGTACGTGAAGATTTACAGGCAGAAGTTGATTTTCTCTATGATTTTGAACTGCCTAAGAAACAAATTGATTTGTTGAATATTGAAATGCAGTATCACTTGATGGACGAGTTCAAAGATTCTGTCGGATACGACCACCCGATTGTCGTAGAAAGCCTTGAACGTATTAAAGACATTATAATTTTTGATGAGGTTAATTGGCAAAACTCACTCAAACTGGCCAGTGTTTTCTTGAATCATGGTGATTATGATTATGCGTTTTCTTTGCTTGATCCATTTGTTAAAGAAGAAAATGTATTTCCTGAATTGCTTTTTACATACATCAGTCTTTGCTCAAAAGTTGACCATAAATATCACTCAAATCGGTTTGCTTTGGCACTTGAAAAAGCCAGAGAAGCTGAGCCTGAAAGGTTTTGTGACTTGTTTAAAGGAAAGGAAGCTTTCCCACGACAAGTTTTTGCCAACGATAATGTCAAACAAATGTATTGTGAAACTTGTAAATAACACAGCATGACACAATTAAAAAACATGCACCCTCAGGCAAGTTTGCGTGGGGGTGTTGTTTTAAAAACAATGGTATTAAGCCTGATTGCATTTTTTCTGTGCACTGATAGTTTTGCGCAACAATATGTTGAAGGTGAATTTATTGGCGGGCAGGGAATGGAAATTCTTGTCGGAGAACATTTTGGCGATAATTCCCGAATTATTGATACCATAACCCCGGATGATACCGGTCGGTTTCAGTATCAGTTGGATTCAACAGCAGAAAAAGGCTTGTATCGGTTTTATCTGAACGACAGACTGTGGCTGGATTTTATTCTTGGATTTGAAGACCTTCGATTTCAAACGGTTGCTGCGGCGCCAGAGCAAAGCCTTATTGTTTTTGAAGGAAAACAAAACGAAGCATTGTATGATTTTTATCGAATGATTGATGCTGAAGCAGATGCGAAAACTGTGCTGCTGGCTTTTGTGATGGATTATCCCAATAAGGATAAGGCGATGAAAACCGTGAAAAAACAACTGAAGAAAATTGTAAAAAAAGAACAGAATTTTCTGAAAAAACTTGAGGGAAATCAAGCTGATGCTTTTGTTACCGATTATCTGACTTTTCTTTATAAACAAAGCTGGGAAAACTACGTGTCAAACCAACAGACACAAAAAAGCCGTACCTTCCGAAATCGTGACTGGAATAATCCTGCCTTGCTCAATTCGAATGCTTATGCTAAGGGTATTATTGATTACCTTATGCTGTATGCAAATTCGGATGCAGGACAAGAAAAACAAGAAGCCTTATTTCGCATGGCGATAGACTCATTGTTTTCTTTTATACCACCCGAAACAAAAGTATATGATTATACTGCATTATATTTGATGGAGGGTTTTGAGCAGTATGAAATGGAGTCGGTCATAATGCATGTCGTGAAAAACTATTCACAAAATTGTAGCCAAACTGTAGCCAAACTTTCAAATCGAATTGAATTTTATCGACATTTTTATAATGGAGCAGAAATTCCTGATTTTGTGTTGAGTCGCCAGAATAGTGAAGAAATCCGCTTTTATGAACTTGTCGAGGGAGTTACTTTGCTTGTGTTCTGGACCACCGACTGTCCGCATTGTGCACAAATGAATGGGGCATTAAAAGAAATGTATCCTGAATTTTATCAAAAGGGCGTTAAAATTGTTTCAGTTTCCTTGGATGAAGATTTTGGAGAATTAAGTCGTTACCTCAAACAAACCAATTTGCCCTGGCCGGTTTATGCCGACGGTGAAGGCTGGGAAAGCCCAATTGTGGAAACATTCCATTTGTATGCTACGCCAACAATGTTTCTTGTAAATGAGAATTACCGGCTACTCGGAAAACCCATGAATTTGAATCAATTAGTCTTTCTCTTGAATCAAATCCAATGAAACGATACACAATCATATTAATTATTTGTTTGTTGAGTGAAATTTCACTTATTGCGCAGGATTTTTATTTTGTTCAGATTACCGATTCACATCTTGGATACAAGAATCACACAGAGATAGCAAATAATATTGTGGAATCCATCAATAATTTGCCTTTTCATATTGGCTTTGTTGTACATACCGGAGATATCTTTCAGAATAATCTGCACGATCCTGCTGCAGTCAATGATTTTTATGAAATGAAGGGAAATCTGAATCCTCCTTTGTATGTTTTGCCGGGAAATCATGATCTGCTTCCCAAAGATTATGATAGCTTGGTGACAAAATATCAAAACCAAATCGGACCACTGAATCAAATCAAATATTACGACTCGGTGTATCTTGTGTTATTTTATTCCATTCCCTTTGCCGATACTTTACTCCCCGATCTGGAAACGCAAAAACAATGGATAGAGCACAGTTTGTCCCAGCTTAAAAACAAACAGGTTTTATTGTTTCACCATCAGCCCAGTGTACCGGATTTTTATTTGAACAAACTGCATGAATCCTGGCCGGAAGCTATGCGTTTGTACTGGATTTACTTAGTAAACAAAAATCAGGTTGAGGCAGTTATTGCCGGACATTTTCATCGCGATGAGTATCATCAGTTGGGCAATGTGCCGCTGTTTGTATCACCGTCAATTGCCGGATTTTGGGGCAGGCAGGCTTCGTATCGTGTGTATCATTATCAACATGGAAAACTCTCATATCAAACCGTTTATTATAATGAATAAAATACCACCTGTAAAATCAGTTGCTTTTGTTAAAAGCAGTACAAATCTGGAACAATGTCCGACAGAAAAACGAAATGAAATTGCCTTTATCGGAAGGTCAAATGTCGGAAAGTCTTCCCTGATTAATATGCTGATGCAGCGTAATAAACTTGCAAAAATATCTTCGACACCTGGAAAAACCCGAACAATCAATCATTTTATTGTCAATGATGACTGGTTTTTGGTTGACCTTCCAGGTTACGGCTATGCGAAACGCTCAAAATCTGAACGTAGCACCTTTTCTCAAATGATTCAGAGCTATGTGTTAAAACATGAGCGTTTGCTTTTGTTGTTTGTGCTTATTGATTTGCGTTTGCCGCCGCAAAAAGCAGATTTGGCGTTTTTTGAGCTCTGTGGTGAAAATCAGGTGCCATTTCACATGGTATTTACGAAATATGATAAAGTGAAATCTGGCCAACGTGAAGAAAATCTAAAAAACTATCTTAATAAGATGTCGGAAACTTGGGCAGAAATGCCTCCTTATTATGTGACCTCAGCAAAAACCGGCTTAGGGAGAGATGAAATCATGACAACCATCAATAAATTGAACGCCGATTTTCCGGTTAAAAAGTTTTGAAAAAAATGCGTGTTTTTGCGCTTGAAATTATAAATTTGTGCGAAACAAAAACACACAGTCATGTCCATAGATTCACCCATTAAATTTTTTAGCGGTAAAGCATCCAGTTATGTCGCTGAAGACATTGTAAAAGCTTATGGCGCTTCACTCGGAGCATCTAACTTACAGGTTTTTAGCGACGGGGAATTTCAACCTAGTTTCGATGAAACTGTTCGCGGCCATCAAGTCTTTATTATTCAATCCACCTTTCCACCAGTCGATAATCTTTTTGAGCTTTTACTGATGATTGATGCAGCAAGACGCGCGTCAGCCTATAAAGTAAATGTTGTTATTCCGTATTACGGATGGGCTCGTCAGGACAGAAAAGACAAACCCAGAGTCTCAATTGGAGCTAAATTAGTCGCTGATTTATTGCATGCAGCAGGTGCTGACCGTGTAATGACAATGGACTTGCACGCTGACCAAATTCAGGGATTTTTTAATGTTCCGGTTGACCATGTCTATGCATCTGCATTGTTTGTGGATTATATTAAAAATCTGAATCTCGATGATATGGTGATTGCTTCCCCAGATATGGGAGGAACAAAAAGAGCAAATGCCTATTCTAAATTTATGAAATGTCCGATGGTAATTTGCCATAAAGTCAGAGAAAAAGCAAATCAGGTAGATGAATTGAGAATTATCGGCGATGTGGAAGGTAAAAATGTCATCATTGTGGATGATATGATAGATACCGCCGGTACCATAAAGCTTGCTGCGGATATGATGATGGACAGTGGAGCAAAATCCGTCAGAGCCGTTGCAACTCACCCTGTTTTATCAGGACCTGCATACGATCGCATTAACGAATCTGCGCTGAAGGAGGTTGTAGTGACAAATTCAATCCCATTAACCGGAAAATCTGATAAAATCACAGTGCTTTCAATCGGACAACTCTTTGCAGACGTTATCCGTAAAGTTTATACGCACCAATCAATCAGCAGTGTTTTCATTCAATCAAAATAATTGCGAACAGGTCTTATCAATTTCAATACTAAAAGATTACGCAAATTAAAATATACTTATTATCTTTGCGCACTAATTTGATAATCGAGTGATGGGGGCATGTTGCTCAAGTAGCTCACAAACAAACAATTATGAAGACTTTAAAAATTAAAGCTGAAAAACGTACCGAGCTTGGTAAAAAAGCAAATCGTGAATTGAGAAAACTAGATCGTATTCCTGGAGTCCTTTATGGGGGCGAAGAGGTTTTACATTTTCACATGTTCAGAAACGATTTGAGACATTTACTCTTTACTCCAGAAGTTTTCTTTGTTGAGTTAGAGCTCGAAGGAAAAACTTACCGTGCAATTAAACAAGAGGCACAGTTTCATCCGGTAACCGATCTGATTTTACATGTTGATTTTCTTGAAATATTCGCTGGAAAACCCGTTGCAATGCACATTCCACTGAATGTTGTTGGACAATCCGTCGGTGTGAAAAAAGGTGGTGTGTTAAAACAGGATATGAGATATATCCTTATGAAAGGGATTCCGTCTGTGTTACCTGAAAAAGTAGTAGTTGATATTACTCTACTCGACATTGGAGACAGCTTGAAAATTGCTGACCTTGATGTGAAAGATATAGAATTTTTAGTGAGTGAAGATGTCTCTATAATTGGTATTGTTGCTGCTAGAGGTCTTGCTGAAGAAGAGGAAGAAGATGAAGGAGGCGAAGAAGGTGAAGAAAACGAAGAAGGCGAAGAAGGTGAAGCGTCTGAAGGTGCTGATGCTAAAGCTTCTGAAGAGAAAGCAGAATAATACTAAAAAGAATTGTCTTGTGAAGTATTTAATTGTTGGCTTAGGAAATCCCGGACCCGATTACAAAAACACACGACATAACATAGGATTTATGGTATTGGATTCCTTAGCTAAGGAATCCAATGCTGTTTTTGAGGATACCCGTTATGCGTGGCGAACCGAAATTAAGCACAAAGGACGTATTCTGGTGCTTATCAAACCCTCTACTTTTATGAATCGTAGCGGAAATGCCGTGCGATATTGGTTAAATAAAGAAAAGCTGGATGTGGATAAGCTGCTCGTCGTTTCTGACGATGTGGCTCTGGATTTTGGACGACTGCGTATCCGTGCCAAAGGTGGAAATGCCGGACATAACGGATTGAGAGATATTTTCGAGGTGCTCGGAACAAATCAGATTCCCAGAATGCGAATTGGCATTGGAAAAGATTTTCCGCAAGGCAGACAAGTAGATTATGTCCTTGGGGAATTAACCGAAGGCGAAAAAGCCGAATTTAATCTGCAAGTTGACAATTACATTCAAGCAATTAAATCTTTTTCTACCATTGGACTGGAGCGCTCGATGAATTTTTTCAATAAATAGGCTGGATATCATTGCAGCTTTTTGTAACTTCGTAAAAAACATCTGCATTGATTAGACACTTCCAAATATTACTTGCAAAGTTTGTCGGATGGCTGGCATCTGCAAAATTTCCCCAAAAACCATTACGTTGGGCGGTGCGAATATATGTGAAGTATTATCAGATATCGCTTGATGATTTTGACTTTGATGAAAATCGGTTTTCCTGCTTTGATGATTTTTTTACCCGAAAAATAAAACAAAATGCCAGAGCTTTGGATGACGGGATTATCTCACCTGTCGATGCGACAGTTTATGCCGCCGGAGAAATTCAAAACGGACAAATTTTACAAATAAAATCTTCAAAAATTGCAGTAGAAAATTTGTTTGATAATGCTGGTATTTCAGCAAAGTATTTTATGAGTTTTTATCTCAGTCCTGCTGATTATCACCGGGTTCATGCGCCTGTTGATTTAAAGGTGGTAGGTATAAAGTATATTCCTGGAATGTTTTATTCGGTGCGTCCGAAAATTGCAAAAAAACGAAAAGTCTTTCTTAAAAATGAACGAGTTGTTTTGGATTGCGAAACTGCTGAGGGAAGCCTTTATCTGGCGATTGTTGCTGCCCAAAATGTCGGGAAGATTGAACTCAAGCCTTTGGGAGGAAGCTGTCCTCGCGAAAAGAAAATTACTGTTTTTAATAATCCGAAACAAACCGAGTTTAAAAAAGGAGAGGAGCTGGGAGTGTTTCACCTAGGCTCCTCAGTGGTGTTGCTCACCGGAAACACGATGCTTAAAACATTTGAAAATCATGTTGTGAAGTTTGGGGAAAGCATAAGTCACAAATAATAAAACGCATCCGGTGCAGCGGTAGCATAGATTGATATATTCCCCAAAAATTAAACTTAGCCGACTTTAGCCTGAGCGAAAGCTAATGCATAGTCCAATTAAAAGTGTAAATAGAAATTTTTACAAAGCTGTCTGTATTCCGCACTGTAATCATTTCGTTGCAGAATTTCAATGCAGGTAATATCTATTTCAACTGATGTTACCGGGCCTTTACTGTAACAAGCAATTATTCGATGGCAAGCTTTTAAAATATTCGGACGAATATAATGCAGCGCTTTTAATGATAACCCGTTTGTTTTGGCATAATGACTGAGTTGTTGCAGGTTTTCAGTCGGATAAATTAAGCATAATTCTCCGAGTGGGCTCATGTACTTTTGTGCAAATTCAAAAATGGCTTTTGCAGGTAAAAATTCTTCGTTTCTGCTTTGCGCACGAATCTCATCCGGTGATTTTTTTGCCTTTTTATAAAATGGTGGATTACTCAAAATGCAATCAAATTGCTGAGTGCTATGATAATCCTGCAATGCAGTGTGAAAAATCTCAATTCTGTTTGTCCAGGGAGAATTTATGCTGTTTTCTTTTGCTTGTAAGCAGGCATTAGCATCCACATCAATTCCTGTGATTTTTACATCGGAAAATTTTTGTGCCATCATGAGTGCAAGCAGGCCGGTTCCGGTTCCGATATCTAAAATATTTTTAGGATTTTTATGACAGGAAATCATGCAGCCGAGTAACACCCCGTCTGTCCCAACTTTCATGCTGGTTTTGTCTTGTCGGATTCGGAATTGCTTAAAGTCAAAATGCGGTTTTTTCATGCCAGATTATCGCTTAGAAAAAGTGCCAAATCGTATTTCTCCGGATCTTTTGCATCAAATGCTTTCAGTTGCTCAGTAATTTCGAGGGCTGTGAGTAAATCATTTTGTTTGCGTGTTGTTAGTCCGAAATGCCGGGCTGAATTTGCCGTGTGTACATCCAACGGGATAATTAGTTCCGATGCCGGGATGGTTTCCCAAATGCCAAAATCAATGCCTTTTTCATCATGACGTATCATCCAACGCAAAAACATGTTGAGCCGCTTTGCAGCCGCCTTTTTCCGAACATTCGCAATATGCTTTTCGCTGCGTTTTGCGTGAGGATATTCCAGCAAAGCAGTTCGTAAGTCGAGAATCGGTTTATCCGCAAAAAAATCTCGTAAACTATGATGTTTCCGATAAAGGTTTTGCAATGATTGCAGCAAAAAATACGTATCCAACCCGTTCATCGTACGGTAGGTGAAATCATGTGAAAATTGCAGTTGTTTTTCAGTGGCATTCATTAAAAAATCATGTGGATTAGATCCCATTGGATGCAATAAATTATCTGCCGCACGAATAATCATGTCCCGTCGCCCCCACGAGAGTAAAGCCGTCAGAAATGCACTCAGCTCGATATCTTCAGTTCGTTGAAACCGATGTGGAATTGATATCGGATCAAAGGGGATAAAATCCTCAGCATGAATCGTATTCAAGCGTTCATCAAGTATGGCTTTAAGCTTTTGCATTGCTGCAAGATAGGATGATTTCTAAGTTTTTCCAATATTTTTTTTCTTTCATCACATTGTTAAGGTTTCTGAAATTCCATAAATTTGCGAAAAACAGAAATTAATTCTGGTAGGATTTTTGTTTCATTGGGGAAAATTAATTCTTAGCACTATCTTTGGGGTGATTATGGAATGGGTTTTATTTTTGAAAGGCTTGATTGTAGGTGTTGCGGTGTCGGCACCTCTTGGTCCTATGGCCATGATGGTGGTTCAGCGGAGTCTAAACAGGGATAGGCGATACGGATTTCTCAGCGGCATTGGAGTGGCTGCTTCTGATACAACTTATGCAGTAATTGCGGCGCTTGGATTAAGTGTAATTATAGGCTTTGTTTTGAATCATCAAATGCTGTTTAAACTCATTGGTGCTGCTGTACTTGTGCTCGTCGGGCTGAAACTCAGCCTTTCTGATCCGGTTAAAATGAAACGCAGGGCTTTGCGCAGAAAATCAAACAGAAACCCATTGACTGTTATTGGTGAAATGTACCTGATGACTTTAACAAATCCTGCCAGTTTGTTTCTCTTGGGGGCGGCTTTTGCTGCATTTGGCATTATACGCCATGAAACACCTTTCATCTCAATTGTTGTGTTGTTGCTTGGTGTTGCTTTGGGGACTTTAACCTGGTGGGTTTTTCTGACTTGGCTTTTAAGTTTACTGAAAAAGCGTATCCGTTTAAGACATTTATTCTGGATTAACCGAATTGCAGGGATTGTAATTGTTGTGATTGGTTTGAGTGCTTTATTCAGTGTCTTTTTGGAGGATTTTGTTTTTAGTTTGGGATAAGTTATTTTGAGGTGTTTTACTCTCTCATGCGGGGTTTATTCTTTATTTATTTCACGCTTTCCACCGCAAATATTCCTTCTCTCGCCATTGCTGATATGTATTAATGGCAAGGGTTTCATAAGTTTTTGAAAGCTTATGACAAGGATTTTTGGATAAAACAGAGATTTTTTAAACCTTGCCGTCATGCATTGGATTGATTTAAGCATATTTATTTTGTATATGATTGTCATGCTTGGAATTGGCGTGTACTTTCTGAAACGGAATAAATCAACTGATGATTACTATGTTGGCGGACGGAAAATGGGTGCAGGGCATATTGGTCTCTCCGTGGTTGCCACCGATGTTGGTGGCGGATTCAGCATAGGACTCGGAGGACTTGGTTTTGCAATCGGAATTTCAGGCTCATGGATGCTATTTACGGGATTATTGGGCGCCTGGCTTTCCGGGGTATTTCTTGTTCCGCTTGCTTATCGGTTAGGATTGAAATATCGATTTCATACCTTCCCTCAGATGTTGAATTTCTTTTATGACAAAAGAGTTGCAATGATTGCCGGTATTATTTCAGGTATTGGATATATCGGATTTTCTAGCTCGCAAATTCTGGCAGGAGCAAAACTCGCTTCTGCCACATTTGTCGATTTGAATTTCAATTATGCCTTAATTCTCATGGGTGTAATTGCCGTTATTTATACCGTGTTGGGAGGATTAAAAGCTGTGATTTATACAGATACCGTACAGTGGATTATCCTTATTTCCGGTTTAATTTTTATTGGCATTCCCGTGTCAGGTGCTGCAGTCGGTGGATGGACAGAAATTAAAGCTGTCCTGCCAAAGGAATTTTTACAATTAAATAATTTCGAATGGCAACGTGCTGTTAAATGGTTAGTTACTATCGTCCCGATTTGGTTTGTCGGAATGACATTATACCAACGGATTTATGCCACTAAAGATGCCAAAACTGCAAAAAAAGCCTGGTTTATTGCCGGTATTTTTGAATATCCATTCATGGCCTTCATGGGTGTAATTCTCGGAATGTTTGCCAAAGTTGCTTTTGAAAACGGGATGTTTCAGGAATGGGGCTATGCCTTTGGTGAAGAGGTTGATGCTGAAATGGGATTGCCCATTTTGCTGAGAAACACATTGCCCGTTGGCTTGATGGGATTAATGATGTCTGCATACTTTTCTGCCATCATGTCAACTGCCGATTCTTGTCTTATGGCGGCATCAGGAAATCTACTCAGCGATATTGGCTTAAAGCTATTCCCACGAAAATTATCGGATAAGCAGCTTTTGCGAACCTCACAAATTGTAACCTTATTCATTGGGGCACTGTCAATTTTTATTGCCCTGAATTTGACTTCTGTGCTCGATCTTATGCTGTATTCCTATGCGTTTATGGTTTCCGGATTATTTATGCCGGTCTTGGGAGCTCTCGTTCTGAAAAAACCAAAAGTTATTCCAGCAATTGTTTCAATGATTGGCGGTGGAAGTATGACTGTTGTCCTTAGTACACTGGAGTCGCTTCCCTGGGATTTGGATGCCAATGTGTTCGGAATTTTATTTTCTGCAATTTGTTATTTCTCACTACATATTATTTTAGGCAAAACAAAAAAAAATGGATGAGCAGTTATTAGAGAAATTAATATCTCTGCGTCAGGAATTACATCGGTATCCTGAAGTTTCCGGACAGGAAAAGCAGACCGCAGAGCGGATAAAACGTTTTGTCGCTGAGTATCAACCTGATGAAATTATCGAAGGTATTGGAACCTACGGATTAGCCTTTGTTTTTGACTCTCAAAAGCCGGGTCCCATCAGTCTGTTTCGCTCTGAATTGGATGCTTTGCCAATTGAAGAGATTAATAATTTTCCATGGAAATCTGTTATGTCGGGGGCATCCCATAAATGTGGACATGACGGGCATATGGTTATGATTGCCGGACTGGCTGATTATTTGCATCACAATCCGCCTAAGCGAGGAAAAGTTATTTTAATGTATCAGCCTGAAGAGGAAACCGGAACCGGAGCATTGAAGATTTTGCAAGACAAACGGTTTCGGGATTTATCTCCAGATTATGTTTTTGCTTTGCACAATTTACCGAATGTTCCACTCGGAGAAATCCGATGTCGTGAAGATGTTTTTGCCGCTGCCTCAGTTGGTATGATTATGCGGATTAAGGGCAAAACATCTCATGCTGCTCAGCCCGAAAAAGGAATATCGCCGGCAGGAGCGCTTGCAAAGCTGATTCAAATGATGGAAGGCCTTGTCGGTAAAACGAAACTTTCGGATTTTGCCTTAATCACTCCTGTTTTTGCTCGCCTTGGTGAAAAAGCCTTCGGAACAACGCCCGGATATGCTGAATTAATGGCAACTATCAGGTCTTATCGAAATGTTGATTTGGATACACTGAAAAAATCAACAAGCGCTAATGCAGATGAAATTGCAAAATCTTACGGATTATCAATAGAGTTTGAATGGGTCGAAGCGTTTTCTGCATCAGTCAATCATAAAAAAGCTGTGGGCATGATAAAGACTGCTGCTCAGAAAAACAAACTGAAATATCAGCATATTCCTGAGCCAAATCGTTGGAGCGAAGATTTTGGATATTTTTTAGATGAGTATCCCGGTGCAATTTTTGGTTTGGGTGCCGGGTTAGATATGCCGGAGTTACATAACCCCGATTATGATTTTCCAGAAAGGCTTATTCCGAAAGGAGTTCATGTTTTTCAATCAATCATCCAACAAATTAATCAATAATCGCTCATGTTTCAAACATCAATACTACATATAAACCGGCATGCCTTATTAAATAATCTGGCGTTTATCAAAAAAACCGTTGGTAATAAGCCAAGAATCTCTTCTGTAATCAAGGGAAATGCCTACGGACATGGAATTGAGGTTTTTGTCCCTCTGGCAGAATTTTGCGGTGTAGATCATTTTGCGGTGTTCAATGCAGATGAGGCGCTGAGAGCACATAAGTCCATTAAAAAGAATTCCGATATTATGATTATGGGAATGATTGATAATGTTGACTTAGAATGGGCAATCGAAAATCGGATCGAATTTTTTGTGTTTGAGTTTGATCGTTTGTTTGCTGCTATTGAGAAAGCCAAGGAAATGGAAAAACCTGCCAGAATTCACATTGAGCTGGAAACAGGGCTGAATCGTACCGGATTTGAGGAATCGGAAATGGAACAATTGATTAATGTGCTGAAAGCCAATAAAAAGCATTTTGAGTTTGTTGGTCTGGTTACGCATCTTGCGGGTGCAGAAAGTATTGCAAATTACGCTCGAATTACGAGTCAGATTAAGCGATATAAGGCATATTATAAGCGATTTAAACGTCATAATCTTAAGCCGAAATATCGGCATATAGCAAGTTCTGCAGCATCAATAACTTATCCTGAAACTCGGCTAGATATGGTGCGTATCGGCATTTTGCAATACGGTTTCTGGCCCAGTCCTGAAACCTTTATCAGATATACGGTTACAAATGAAACAAATATTGACCCGTTGCAGCGTGTTTTGTCTTGGAGATCCCGGGTCATGAGTACCAAATATGTTAAAACCGGAGATTTTATTGGTTATGGGACATCTTACATTGCAAAAAACAATATGAAAATTGCTTGTGTCCCGGTAGGATATGCGCATGGATATAGTCGCTCGCTAAGTCATCAGGGGCGAGTGTTAATTAACGGACAACGTGTGGATATTGTTGGTGTGGTAAATATGAATATGTTGATTGTGAAAATTTCTGACATTCCCGAAACAAAAAAAGGGGATGAGGTGGTGCTGATTGGATTTCAACGCGGATCAGAAATTACGGTTGCTTCATTTAGTGATTTTTCAAATCAGTTGAATTATGAAATGCTAACGCGTTTGCCGAAAGAAATTCCACGCATTGTGGAGTTTTAATTAATTTGGTTTGTAGGCTGATAGCAGAAAAAGTAGTATCAAAACAAATTAAAAACCCATGTTTTCATGGAGTTACCGATTGTTTTTACAAAGGCATCAAAAATTATGACACAATCACCCCATCGTTAATAATTAATTTTCTGTCGGTAAGTTCTGCGTGTTTTTCATTATGGGTAACAATCACAAAACTTTGATTAAAATCTTTACGTAACTCCAGAAAAATATTGTACAGTTCAATGGAATTTCTCGAATCTAAATTGCCGGAGGGTTCATCAGCCAAAATAATTTCCGGATTGTTAATTAATGCCCGAGCAATGGCAACCCGCTGTTTTTCTCCACCTGATAATTCGGCCGGTTTGTGGTCTTTTCGTTGCGATAAGTTCAGTCTTTCAAGTAATTCTAGCGCTTTATTTTCTACCGTTTTTCTGTTGGTTTTTCGGATGTATCCGGGAATACAAATATTTTCCAGCGCCGTAAATTCTGGCAATAAATGGTGAAACTGAAACACAAAACCAACCGCTTCATTTCGAAATTTTGCCAGTGCTTTTGCATTTAGGCTGTTCGTGTCCACATTATTGATGATAATTTTTCCTTCATCGGCTTTTAATAAGGTGCCCATAATCTGTAAAAGTGTTGTTTTCCCAGCACCTGAACTTCCCAGAATGGAAACTATCTCCCCTTTATCAACACTTAAGTTGATGCCTTTTAGCACTTCCAGCTGCCCGTAGGACTTTCGGATGTTTTCAACAATTATCATAATAAGTCTTTGCCCAAAGTTAATAAATATCGTTGCTTAACAATGTTTTTTCCAAATAGCTTTATTAATTTCGTCATCCAAAATAATGGGGAAACAAGAATTCGCAAAATTATGGCTGAAAAGAAAGGTGTAAAAGCAAAGAGTCCAGTTGAACAGATGAACGAAATATACGGAAAAATGCCTCCGCAAGCAAGTGATATTGAGGAGGTATTGTTGGGTGCGCTTATGCTTGAACGAGATGCGATATTGCTAGTGATTGATATTTTAACAGCAGATAGTTTTTACAAGGAGGAACATCAAACTATTTTTAATGCAATTTTGGATTTGGCGAAAGATCAGCAACCAGTTGATATTCTTACTGTGACTAACAAGTTGCGTGCTGAGAAAAAGCTTGATGAAGTTGGCGGTGCACATTATGTTACCAGTTTAACAAACCGTGTTGCAACGGCTGCTCATGTTGAGTTTCATGCTAAAATTGTTCAACAAAAATTTATTCAGCGGGAGTTAATCCGTGCCGCTTCTGACATACAAAATAAAGCCTACAATGAAGCTGAGGATGTCGATAATCTCTTGAATTTTGCTGAACATGAAATATTTAAAATTGCCGAAGGCAGCTTAAAAAAACAAAGTGTTCGGGTAAATTCATTGGTTGAAAATGCCATCAAAATGATTGAGGAAGCATCACAACGTAAAGATGGTTTGTCAGGTGTGCCGAGTGGATTCTCTGAACTTGACCGAATGACATCCGGATGGCAAGCTTCTGATTTAATGATTATTGCAGCTCGTCCCGCAATGGGGAAAACTGCTTTCGTGCTTTCTATGGCTAGAAATATGGCTGTTGATCATAAACAAGCAGTCGCTGTATTTTCTTTGGAAATGTCCTCATTGCAATTAGTAACCCGTTTAATCTCATCGGAAACCGAATTATCCGGAACAAAACTTAGAAACGGTGATTTGCGTGGGCATGAATGGGAGCAACTTGAGACCAAGGTACGTCCGCTTGAAGAAGCACCGATTTATATTGATGATACACCGGCGATTTCAATTTTTGAATTGCGTGCGAAAGCCAGACGTCTGGTGCAGGCAAATGATATTAAAGTAATTATTATTGATTACCTGCAGCTAATGACAGCAGGTGTGGACAGCAAAGGAAGTCGTGAATTTGAAGTTTCTCTGATTTCTCGAAGTTTAAAAGCCATGGCCAAAGAGTTGAATGTGCCAATTATTGCTTTGTCTCAGTTGAATCGCTCGGTTGAAACCCGTGGGGGCGATAAACGTCCGCAGCTTTCTGACCTCAGAGAATCAGGAGCAATTGAGCAGGATGCTGATATGGTGATGTTCATACACCGGGCTGAATATTACGGAGTCCTTGAAGATGAAAATGGCATGAGTATGCAAGGAAAGGCAGAAATCATTCTTGCGAAGCACAGAAACGGGGCAACCGGAAATGTGATGCTTGATTTCCGTGCAGATTACGCGAAATTCTTGGATCCAATCCCGGATTTAGATCCGAACGGAATGACCATGTCATCAAAACTTAATGAAGGCGATTCAGCTTCTACGTTCCAAATCCCTACAAATGATAACTTCGGTGGAAATATGGCCGCCGAAGATGACGATAGTCCGTTTGGTTAAAACAAAATCCATAATTTCTCGTTTATACTTGTATGATGAAAAAACTCTATATCCTGATTTTAGGGCTCGTATTTGGTTTATCAAGCCAACTAAATGCTGCATACCTGCTATTGCCAATGAATAATACCCAAAACAATCATTTAAAAGCTTACGGCATTACCTATTGGACCTTGCAAAATGGGATAGAAGCTTGGTGGTTATTAAATTACGAAGGCGGGAGTTTTTTAATTTCATTCGATACTGAAATTGAGACAGAGTGCGTCGTCAGAGACGTTTCCTATCAAGTAATTGCTGAAGGACAAAAACAACAGATTTTTTCGGAAATTGCCCAGAATGATGTCAACATGGAAATCATTAAATTAGAAAAAGCACCGAAAATTGCGGTATATTCTCCACCTGGAAAAATGCCATGGGATGATGCTGTGACGCTTGCATTAACTTATGCTGAAATTCCTTACGATATCATTTACGATATGAAAATTGTTGAGGGAAAACTTAATGATTATGATTGGTTACACTTACATCATGAAGATTTTACCGGACAATATGGTAAGTTTTATGGTGCATACCGGCATATGCAGTGGTATAAAGATCAGCAAAACGATGCAGAAGCACAAGCAGCAGCACTTGGATTTGAAAAGGTAAGTCAGTTGAAATTATTTGTCATAAAAACCATTAAGTCTTACGTTTCCCGTGGCGGATTTTTATTTGCAATGTGTTCTGCCACTGATAGTTTTGATATTGCATTGGCGGCACAAAATACGGATGTCTGCGAAAGCATGTTTGACGGTGATCCCGCAGATCCCGATGCGCAAAGCAAATTAGATTATTCGCAAACCTTGGCATTTAGGAATTTTACATTGATAATGAATCCTTTTGAATATGAATATTCAGATATTGATGCAACACAAAGTCGAAAAGTTTCAGAAAAAGAAGACTATTTTACTCTGTTTGAATTTTCTGCAAAATGGGATCCTGTGCCAACTATGTTATGTCAAAATCACACCTATATGGTTAACGGATTCATGGGTCAAACTACCGCGTATAATTCAGATTTGATTAAGCCGGATGTCTTAATTATGGGAGAAAATAAATCGGCCGGTGAAGCTCGCTATTTGCATGGCGAATTTGGGAAAGGAACTTGGACTTTTCTCGGAGGTCATGACCCAGAAGATTACCGGCATTTTGTCGGAGATGAAGAAACCAATCTGAATTTACATCCTAATTCACCCGGATATCGTTTGATTTTGAACAATGTTCTGTTTCCAGCTGCAAAAAAGAAAAAGTTGAAAACTTAGGGGCCTTCTATTAATTCTTTTCTTTCAAGAAACAAATTTTGTGCAAATTTTGTGCAAATGAGGGCAGAGCCAAGCTTGCTTGAGCTATGCCGAGTGCAGCCAAAATTATGGAAATGAGGGCAGAGCCAAGCCGATGTCCTGAGCCTGCCGAAGGGTTGCTTGAGCTATGCCGAGTGCAGCCAAAATTATTCAAATTTTCTTGCATTATCCCCATAGTGCTTCAAAATTTTTTATTGTCTATGAAAAACGCTGAAAATCTTGATGCGAAAGAATTATTAGAAGTC
>CAYOUD010000016.1:0-9691 GCA_964407055.1 uncultured Bacteroidales bacterium
AATTCTTTCGCATCAAGATTTTCAGCGTTTTTCATAGACAATGAAATTTTTTGAATCAAAAGAATTATTAGAAGGCCCCTTAATATATTGACATATGCAAATACGCTTAATTTTGCGATGAATAATGCAGGTTAATATGTATCGCTTAAGGAACATAATATTTTTCTGTTTTAATACTTCCATTATTGGCTTTAGCCTGAATAATATATATGCCGGCTTTTAATGCGTTTGTTGGCAAGATAATTTCATTTAATCCCTTTGTTTTATATTGTTCAGTTCCTGTGATATCGAAAATGCGAATGGAAATTTTTTCTGGATATGTGATAATGAGTTGTTGTTCTCTGTTGTTTTGTTTGATGTGTATGTGATTAGTTTTCGGATTTTCTACTACGGATCCTTGTTCATAAATCAATTCAAAATGGTCAATGTAAAGAACAGAACCCACACCGCCAATGAATTCTTCCCCTCTCGCTGATGATGCAAAAACCACAGAAATGGAATCAGGGGTTTCGTCACTTTGGTAATTAAAGGTTAAATTAAATTGGGTGTATTCAGTGATGGCATTGGATGACTCCAGTTTCGCCAGTGCAATAGTATCGCGTTGATTTCCATTCCACTTGCTGAGTAATGCGTAGATTGAACACTCATCTGTTGCTCTTTCGCCTTTTTGGCTTTTATAGCTCGCCGGAGTGTATTTGTACCAGCCGGTTAAATGCGAAGGTTTGTCTGTAAATGGAATTCCAAGAAGTGCCTTGGAGTTAAACATGTCCGGTATAAACCTACCGGCAAACAAATTCCCGGCTGCCATTTGCCACGAAGACTTCTAAAGTTTCCAAACGAGCAGCATAATCTCCGGAATGTGCATCTTCAGGACGGCTTGTCGGAAATTCTCCGACGATTTCTGCTGCTTCATTGCCGCTTGCCCAAATGTCAGTGGGAGCATTTCCCAATACTATAAATTAGGAAAAAAGCTGTTGAAAAAATTCTGATTCCAGTTTTCAAAGTCTGAATTTGGAATTTGAGACTCTTGTGCAAATAAGTTGCTTACTAGCGCAAGGCTACTAAGTGCGATTAATATTTTCCGTTTCATAAGCATTGAATTAGACTTATAAAAATAACAAACACATTGAATTTTACAAAAGAGGAACAACCCTTTCTAATTGCATTGAGCGCGAGCCCTTAATAAAAATCCATTTATCCTGTATTTTGTTATTCTCAAGGGATTGTACTAATGCATCGGTATCCGGATAAAATTCAAAATTAAATTTCGTTTTGTATTGATAAAATGCTTCGCCTGCAAGTAAAACACGATAAAATTTTAAATCCTCTAACAAATGTAAAATCTTTAAATGTGCTTCGTTAGAAATTGCTCCAAGCTCTTTCATTTCTCCTAAGATTACAATTTGTTCATCTTCGGTGTTGTGAAAATCTTTCACTGCAAGTTGAATACTGCTTGGGTTTGCATTGTACAAATCCAGAAAAAGCGTGTTCCTTTCCGATTTTTTTATTTCGGAACGTTGGTTTGTAGGTGTATATTTTTTGATTGCTGCATTGATTTTTTTGGGAGGGACATTAAAATGACGGCCAATGCAGGTTGCCAACAGCATATTTTCTGCATTATAAGCTCCCTGTAAATTAGAAAGGAACTTTCCTGATTGCGCATCGTCCTGCCAATCCAATCCGATTTTGTGATTTGTCTTAAAATATTTGGCAGTGCAATACGCTGGCTGATCGAATGCATAGCTTATTATTTCTTGATTACCCAGCATTTGTAATAAGTGTGGGTTTCCAATATTAATAAATGTAATCCCCGAGTGTTTTCTGAGATAATCGTACAATTCTGCTTTCGTTTTTTTTACGCCTTCAAAGGAACCGAAGCCTTCAATATGTGCTTGTCCAACATTTGTAATAACACCGTAATCAGGTTCTGCAATTTCACTCAGTAGTTTTATTTCTCCGGGGTGATTTGCACCCATTTCAATCATTGCAAATTCTGTTTCTTTTTTGATGCGAAGCAGGCTAAGAGGTACTCCAATATGATTATTCAGATTTCCATTAGTTGCAATGCATTTAAAATGGCTGTTCATTATTACGAATGTGAGTTCCTTGCTAGTTGTTTTTCCATTTGTACCGGTAATTGCAATAATTGTTGCATTTGTTTCCCTTCTGTGTGTTTTAGCAAGTTTTTGTAGGCATATCAGACTGTCATCGCAGAGAATTGTTTTCCCGGGAATTTCATATTTTGCATCATCAATAATAGCATATTTTGCTCCTTTTTCTATTGCTGATGTTATAAATTGATTTCCGTTGAAATTTTCCCCTTTTAATGCAACAAATAAATTATCTTTTTGAATGTTTCTGGTATCAGTAGAAACCCCGGTGCATTGTAAAAATTTTTCGTAAACAGAATATATGTTCATAGTCAATCATAAAAAAACCCCATACGAGAATATGGGGTTTTGCATAAATATTAATTTTTTATTCTGGTAAAGTTTGTGAGCCAACTCTAACCATGGCACAACGGAAGCCCAAATCAGCGCGTCCTTTTTTCTCATCAAGATATCTTCTTGAGCCGGGAGTCATCCAGAATGCACGATCTTTCCAGCCGCCACCTTTAAATACGCGAGCGCGGTTGGTTACCAATGATGTCATGCCTGTTCCTTTTCCGGTTTTCGGATTATTAGAATCAAAACGACCTTTACCCCATTCTGTACCTTCCCAGTTTCCTTCGTCGTACATTTTACCGGTAGTATTCAAATTAGCAATTGAATCTTCGTTGACTTCAGTAAACTGAGTAAGTCTGGATCCATCATTCCACCAGCCGGTACCTCCTTCAGGAATTAATGAGTTTAAATTACCATCAAGATAATTTCTATTATCAGCACGTGTGTAATTATCACGGTTGAAACAATGTTCTTCATCTACCGGTTTACTCAGGATTTTACCTGTAATGTCAAAATAATCTTCTGCTTCAGCAGTTAATTCCACCATACCATCGTTAGGGTCTCTGACAATTTGTTTCTCAGTATAAACATTACCTCTGAAAGGACGGAATTCTTCCATGTCTTCAAATGTAACATCTCTGTAAACATCCATAACCCATTCATTCACATTACCTGCCATACAATAAAGCCCGAAATCGTTTGGCCAGTATGAGCGCACGTTTGTTGGGATATCTGCTGCATCATTCAGTGCACCGGCGACACCCATATTATCACCACGACCTCTCATGACGTTTGCCATAATTTGTCCGCGGTCATCAGTTCTGCTATCGTTACGAATGTAATGTCCGTTCCATGGATACAGACGACGCTCATATATTCTCTCTTTGTAGTGGTTTCCAATATATGCAAGTGCTGCATATTCCCACTCAGCCTCAGTTGGGAGTCTGTAACGTGGCAAGAAAATTCCATCTTCTATGGATACCCAACGGCGGTTTTCTTCGTATGCACTTTGTCCTCTGCGTCCTTCTTTTAATGTGGAAGGATCGACATATAAATTCTCAATTTTACCATCAGGACCTCTTCCTGTTTCATCAATATGTAAATCTAAATTATCTGCATAAGTTAGGTAGGATTCCAAATTAAAATGTTTTGCCTGATCTTGTGGTGCAGCGTAAGGATCTAAGATACCTTCACGGATGAGAATGAATTCATTAACTCTGTCAGTACGCCATGAAGAATAGTCGCGAGCCTGAACCCAACTTACGCCAACTACGGGATATTCTTCATATGCAGGGTGTCTAAGATATAGTTCCACCATGGGCTCATTAAATGCAAGCCTTTCTCTCCAAACAAGCGTGTCGGGGAGTGCACTGCGATAAATATAACGGAAATCTGTTGCATATACTTTACGCAACCAATATAAATATTCGCGATAATCAATGTTGCGAATTTCAGTTTCATCCATATAAAATGAAGAAACAGTTACTCTACGTGGAGAATTATTCCACTGAAACATAACATCTTGTTCGGTACGACCCATTGCAAAGGTACCACCTTCAATGAAAATGAGACCGGGGCCGGTTTCCTGCTCGTATCCTGGATGGTTTTGGAATCCGCCAAAACGTGGATCGTTGTAGTACCACCCTGTTGTGTTGGACGCTTCACGCTGGCATGATGCAAAAATCATTGCACCAAAAATTATAAGCCAGAAAAGATGGAATTTGTTTTTCATATCTAAATAAATTATTTATTACCTGTATATAACTAAAATGATGGACAACTTATTGTTCTAAACGATGCTCTTGCAGGACGACAACCAAATGTAAACCCAAATGTGACTTCATGTGCACCAAGTGTTGAGTTTCTTAATTTTGATACTGTCAGGTCGTAAGAATATCCAAATTTAATATTATCTTGTCTGAAGCCTACTAACATGACAAAGGAGTCGTAATGAAAATTGAAGTTTTGTCTTAGCCAGAAGCCTGCTACAATTGCTTTTCGGTTGACATACAATCCCCAGTTAAACTGTTGGAAATCGCCTTGCTGGTGAAATAATATTTGAGGAGCAAGTGATAATTCTCCGCGGCGGAATTGTGGGGAGTTAATTGCGATATCAGTACCAAAATGCACTGTGAATTTTCGTGGTAAAACAGCATCACTACCTCTTAAGAAAGATTCGGATGGTTCAGTAAGGTGATGTACAGCAACTCCAAAGAAGGTTTTTTCACTAAATCCGAGTACGCCCGTGGAAAAATCAAAATAATTTTTCTGATCATCAACTATGCTCGGGTCTTCCTGAGTTGCATAAATCGGTCCATAAAGTGGATGAATCATGTCTGGGAAAATAAACTCCCATTTCACAGTCTTCATGACATAAGCAGCTTGGAAACCTGCCGTAATAGCGAAACGCCTTGTGATTGGCAAAGTGTATGAGTACATCCCACCGACTGTTGTAGAAATGATTGTCCCGTCTCCCTGGACATCATTCATTAACAACAATCCGGCACCACCTTGAATGGCGCGAACATGCTGATCATACGATAAAGAATAGGTCACATAAGTCTGACCTAAGGCGGGCCACTGATTGCGGTAACTCATGTTAATCCGCGGACATTTGTCTGATCCGGCAAAGGCAGGGTTCAAATAGAGAGGATTTGCATAGAACTGCGAGAAATGCGCATCCTGTGCCTTGGCCATGCTGCTCAGACCAACCAGAAAGACTACTACTATGAATGAAATACGTCTAATCATGTTGTTGCTATTGTTCCACAATGTGCAATTATACAAATTTTTTGTTGTAAAATAAAATACTGATGACAATAATAATACATTTTTGGCGTTTTTAAAAGAAAAATACAAATAAGTTTGTAATCTATTGAACGCAAAAAATAAATAAATATTATGTATAGACATTTTTTAACTCTTCTTATTTTGGTTGTTACAACTGCATTGGGCTGGTCTCAAACTAAAGATGTTTCTTATCAAATTGAGTGGAAAAAAAATGAAGTTATTTATTTAGATAGTTTAAATAAAATTGAACGATTTTCTTTCGAAAATGCGATTTACCACCAAAATTTAGTGATTCCACATTTTGTTGAGCAAATTTCGCTGCCAGAAAAGCGTATCCAGAATGCAGAAATTATTCCTTTACGTATTGAGAAATTTTCATCAGACGATTTGAAGGGAATACATGTTGATTCACTTAATACTATTTCTGATGATTTTGTTTTGAAATATTCGATGACAAGTATTCGTAAGAAGAATTTTGCATATCTTGATGTGCTTCCAATTAGAAAAAATGAAAGCGGCGAGTTTGAGTGCTTGGTTGAATTTGAAATCAAACTAAATCTCAAGGATGCTCCGAAAACAAAATTTACCACTGTTAATGCTGATCAGTCAAAATTAAATAGCGGCGATTGGTACAAATTCAGAGTCTCTAAAAGTGGTGTTTACTCCATATCTTATCAGGATGTTGTGAGTTTAGGATTCGATAATCCTTCAGAAATTGGTGTTTTTGGCTATGGTTATATGGTGTCAAAATCTAATGCTGAAGCTCGTTATGATGATCTGCCTGAACGTCCTGTTTATCATAAGGATAATAATGCGAATGGTACTTTTGATGCCGGCGATTATTTGCTTGTGTTTTTGGAGGGGCCCAACGAATTCAATTATATCAGTAGCCGATATGAATATGAGATTCATAATTATTCGGACTATGCCTATTACTTTCTTTCAGATGAGTCGGAACAGAAACGTATTCAGTTTGTTGATGGTGTCGGCGATGCCGATTACGTAACTTCAACATACGATTATTATGCCGCAATGGAAAAGGACAGCATTAATATTATGGGTTCCGGACGCAATTTGTATTGGCGAAAGTTTAGTTATTATTTGACTTATAACTTTAATTTCAATATTCCGGCTCCTGTTTCGGGTGAAAATGCAAATATTATGTTGCGCTTTGCTGCAAAATCAAGCGTTGATAGTCGATTTAAGTTAAATTTGAATGGAGATGTTTTTTATACGCCTTATATCTCTACCGTTTCAGGGTCCTACTCTACCGTGGTTGCCAAAACAATAGAGCACGAAATTGTTGCGAGCCTGAGCGCTTCAAACACTTTGAATATTGAGTATTTACCAAGCACTTCGTCATCAGAAGGCTGGCTTGATTATATTACAATTAATGCAAGAGCTAATCTTCAAATACAGGGCAATGAATTGCTGTTTCGTGATGCTCAGGGAATCTGGCCGGGAAATGTGACACAATATATAGTAGGAAACGCAAACTCATCCACAAAAATTTTGGATGTTACAGATCCCGTCAATGCGTTTGGAATTAATCCCGAGGCGCTGGAAGGAACGAATATGAAGTTTTCTGTTGAAACCGATCAACTAAGGGAGTTTGTTGCATTTAATATTTCCGGAATTTTTCCATCTCCTCACTATGAGGGTTCGGCATTACTTGGATTTGTTGAAAACCAGAATTTGCATGCATTGCCACAAGTCGATTATTTGATCGTATCCTATCCGGATTTTGTGCCATATGCCGAGCAATTGGGAGCGATGCACGAATCGTACAGTGGTTTATCTTATCATGTGGTAACACCAGAGGTTATTTATAATGAGTTTTCATCTGGCACTCCTGATGTAGCTGCAATTCGCGATTTTGTGAAAATGTTTTATGATCGTGCTGAGTCGGATAGTCAAATCCCAAAATATTTATTAATGTTTGGTGATGGAAGTTATGATAATCGTGCCCCTTTGGGTGAAAACGGAAATTTTGTCCCCACCTATGAATCGGTAAATTCCTTGAGCCCATCTGCATCATTTGTTAGTGATGACTTTTTTGTGCTTTTGGATGAAGGCGAAGGAAGTGTCGGAGGAACCGAAGGACTCGATATGGGTATTGGACGATTGCCGGTTCGCACACAAACCGAGGCCGAAGTAGTTTTGAATAAAATATTTGCTTACATCAGCCCCGATAGTTTTGGAAGCTGGCGCAATGTGATGTGCTTTATTGGTGATGATGCTGAGGATTACCCAGCGCATCAGGAGCAAGCAAATGAAATGGGTGATACTGTTATGGTCTATCATCCTGAATTTAATGTCGACAAAATCCTGCTTGATGCTTATCAACAGGTGTCAACTATTCAGGGGAATCGCTATCCGGAAGTGAATCAGGAAATTGATGAGCGCGTGAATCACGGAGCACTTATTATGAATTATTCCGGTCATGGAAATGAGAAAACACTTGCACATGAAGCGGTAGTCACTTTAAGTCAAATAAATAATTGGTCCAACGAAAACAAATTGCCTTTGTTTATTACAGCTACTTGTGAATTTTCCCCATATGATGATTACGAATTAAGCTCAGCCGGTGAATTGATTTTATTGAACCCGAGTGGGGGTGGAATTGCCTTGTTGACAACAACCCGATTGGTATATTCCGGGAATAATGATCGGATTAATAAGGAATTTTACCGACAAGCTTTTAAAACAGATGATGACAATAAACCCTATGCCTTGGGTGAGATAATCATGCACACTAAAAACATTTCATCAACCGATATCAATAAACGAAATTTTTCATTGCTTGGCGATCCTGCGCTTAGGTTAGCAATCCCTGAATACATAGTGAAAACTGATACGATTAATGGAAATTCAGTTGAAGTTTATGAGGATACGTTAAGTGCTGCAAGTATTATTCGTGTGGAAGGGCATATTGAAGATCGATCCGGTAATGTCAAAACTGATTTTAATGGGGTGATTTATCCCACAGTATATGATAAAGTGATGGAATATTCCACACTTGGCAATGATCAAAATCCTCCTATGGATTTTCTTGAGCAAAAGAACATTTTGTATTCAGGACAAGCAAGTGTGACGAATGGACATTTTAATTTTGAATTTATTGTACCAATTGACATTGCATATTTTTATGGACAAGGGAAAATTTCGTATTATGCAAAATCTGACACCAAAGATGCGCATGGTTATTATAATGGATTTTATATCGGGGGAAGTTCTGATACTGAAATCACAGATAATTTTGGGGCAGAAATTGAGTTATATATGAATAATACCGATTTTATTGACGGTGGCATTACAGATGAAAATCCAATTATGCTGGCTAAGGTTTTTGATGAATCAGGAATTAATACCGTGGGAAATGGAATTGGACATGATATTACTGCCATGTTAGACGATAATTCTTTGAATGCCATCGTACTGAATGATTTTTATGAGGCAGATTTAGATTCTTATCAATCGGGAACTGTTCGCTATCCGTTTTTTAATCTTGAAACCGGAATGCACAGTTTGACATTTAAAGTTTGGGATGTGTTTAATAATTCCAGTGAGGCTGAAATAAGCTTTCTGGTTGCAAATTCATCCGAATTAGTTATTGAGCAATTGATGAATTATCCAAATCCATTCTCAGATTACACCTGTTTTACATTTACTCACAATCATCCCAATGAGGAAATGGACGTTGAAATTAAAATTTTTAACATGAATGGTCAATTAATTAAAATTATTCAGGAGAACGTTTATGCAACCGGCTACACTGTTGATGATATCTGCTGGTACAGCGATAATGGAGGCGGTGGAAAAGTCGAGCAAGGCATCTATATTTACCATGTTCAGGTGCGAACTCCCAATGGAGATGTGGTAAATAAATTTGAAAAAATGGTCATCGTGAAATAAATTTGTTGTATATTCGTTTATTGCTTGTATTTTTGACAAATAAAAACTAAAAACATGAAATACAGAATTTTTGCAATTTTTATCTTAGTTAGCCTGACTTTGAGCTCACAGGCACAGTTTGATGACGATCCACTCGGTCGTGATGATGTGAACAATGTAATCACCACTGCAGTTCCGTTTTTATTGATTGCCCCTGATACACGTTCTGGTGCAATGGGAGATGCCGGCGTAGCAACCAGCCCCGATGCAAATTCTCAGCATTGGAATCCTGCAAAGTATGCATTTGCAGAAGATGAAATCGGAGTTTCAATTTCTTATACCCCTTGGTTAAGAAATATTGTCAATGACATGAACCTCGGATATGTTGCCGGTTATTATCGTCTCGATGCGCAAAATGTGTTTTCAGCATCATTGCTTTATTTTGATATGGGATCTATCCCATTCAGAGATGAGTACAATCAGGAGATAAGAGATCATCAGCCGAATGAGTTTGCGATTGATTTTGGATATAGCCGCTTGCTCGGAGACGATTTTTCCGGAGC
>CAYOUD010000016.1:9791-27606 GCA_964407055.1 uncultured Bacteroidales bacterium
TGGGCAGATGCTCCCGGACTAGTTGGTGAATCTGTTTTCGCTGAAGAGTTTGCGGAAATTTCATGGTCATTTGGTGCAGAATATTGGTACGATAATAAATTTGCCTTACGTGCTGGATATTTCACAGAACACCAGTGTAAAGGAGCACGTAAATATGCTTCAATTGGTGCGGGCCTGAAATTAAATGTCTTTGGTTTGGATTTTGCCTACCTAATCCCAACAAAAAATTTTGGTACAAGTCCTTTAGCAAACACCCTGCGATTTACACTAACCTTTGACCTCGGCGTACAAGAAGAAATGTAAAGTGAGAATTGGTTATGGATATGATGTTCACGCTTTTGAACCCGGGACAGGTTTAATCCTCGGGGGAGTGAATATACCTTGCGATAAAAAATTTAAAGCACATTCCGATGGGGATGTGCTTTTGCATGCTATCTGTGATGCATTGCTTGGGGCAGCTGCTTTGGGAGATATCGGAAGACATTTTCCGGATACCGATCCCAACTATTTTAATATTTCATCACTCATATTACTGGAAAAAACCATGGCGATTATCCGCCAGGCGGGATATAGCTTGCAGAATGTTGACTCTACTGTGGCGCTGCAGGAACCTAAAATTCATTCATTCATTCAGGAAATTCGCGAGAAAATTGCGAAACATTCAGAAATGCCTTTGGATGCTGTGTCAGTGAAAGCAACAACTACTGAAAAACTCGGATTTGTGGGAGAGGGGAAAGGAGCAGAAGCCTATGCAGTGGTTTTACTTGATAAGCTATAGAAGGCCCCTATAATATTTTTGTGGAACTCCGATAGGAGTCCAACGTTTGTAGCAAATGGATTTGCTACAAACATGCGACCCCACTGGGGGCGAACTCAAAAAATGCCAAAATCTCATCTTTATTTATACAATAAATAGGAAGCGCGTTTTGTTTTAAAAACCTCCAAATCCGCTTGCCAGCTTTCCCTAATTTTCGCTTCAGTTTGTCCTGAAATTAATTGTTCGCGAAGTTGTGGACCTCCCGCAAGTTTGTCAAAAAAGGCTGCACTAATGAAAAAACTGTCTTTGTTCGGAAATTCATGGTAAATTTTTAAGAGATAGTTCAAATTTAGTTTTCCGTCTGTTTTCTGAAAAGTCTCATCATCTATTCTGAGATCGTAACCGTAACAAGTGATGTTTTTATGTTTTGGCTGCTTTGAGCCTTCATTTGGTACAGGCGTAAACGAAAAGTCACAAATTCCTTCAAGCTCCGGATGTCCGATTATTTGAAATTGCATATTTGTTCCTCTTCCGACACTTAAATCGGTGGCTTCAAACAAGCAAATTGAAGGGTACAGTGTTATGCTGCGGTCATTTGGCAAGTTTGGCGAAGGTGGAACCGGCAGGGAATACGGCAGATTGTGATTGTAATTTTCGCATAAAACAACATCCAACTCGCACTGAATTTCATTTTTCAGCCATTTTTCTCCGTTTATCATGCTGGCATATTCTGCGATTGTCATTCCATGAGCAATAGGAACCGGATGCATTCCCACAAATGAGGAATAATCCATATCCAGCACCTGACCATCCACCATGTTTCCGTTAGGATTAGGTCTGTCGAGAATCAAAACAGGAATATTTTGCTCAGCACATGCCTCCATCACATAATGCATGGTTGAAATGTAGGTGTAAAAGCGAGCTCCAACGTCCTGAATATCAAAAATCATTAAATCAATGCCCACTAATTGCTCTGGTTTTGGTTTTTTGTTACTGCCGTACAACGAGATTACCTGTAAACCGGTTTTTGTGTCTTTGCCGTCTTTAATAATTTCACCCGCATCGGCAGTTCCGCGAAATCCATGTTCCGGGGCAAAAATTGCTTTAATTTTGATGTTTAAACTGAGCAGCGAATCCACCAAATGAGTTTTTCCAATTCGTGTTGTATGATTTGCAACAATCCCAATTTGTTTGTCAGCTAATTTATGTAAATAGGCATCTGTGCGCTCTGCACCGCAAACAATCGAGTCAGATATTTCTTGCGATTCTATTATGCTTTGATTTTCCTTCGCTGAGCAGGAAATCATAATTAGAACCAGAAAACTTATCACATTAATTTTAAACATACCCATTTAATTTATACATGATTGATCCGGTCCATTCACGTAATAATATTTCCCATCGATGCAGCGCAGATACAGAAGGAACGATAAGATGCTCAATGTGAAATTTCCGATTTCCTGTTAAGCGATCTGTGCTGTAATAATCGCATTCAAATCCTGCTTTTTTATAACATGCCGCTGCTCTTCTCATATGAAATGCTGAAGTGATTAATAAAAATGTACTGTCAGATGTTTGAGGTTGCAAGTATTGTGCCGATTCGAGCGAATTTTCATGGGTGTTTCTGCTTTTAATTTCATATGCAATATCTTCCTTTGGAATTCCCGATTGCACCATAAAATCATAAAGAAGCCTTGCCTCTAAGAAATCAGGTTCACGAAGTTTTCCCGATCCCCCGGAAATAAATATTTTTTGAATAATTCCTTTGTGATATAAATCCACGGTTTGGAGTAAGCGATCGCTGCTGTTTTCAAAATTAATTCGATTAAATGTTTGATCATATGTGCACATTCCTGTTAGCAAAATTCCAACATCGTAATTATGCATCTTTTCTTGTTGGATGGCGGGAACCTCCCATTGTCTCATGAATTCATCGGCAATAAACGGGTTGCTGAAAAACAAAAACATCGCAGTAGCAGCAATGAATAATTGTTTCTTTTTCATGGCCTCTTTTTTAAACATAGCAAGTATGAGCAGGATAGCAATCCACACTATGGGAGACAAGAAAACGCGCAATATTTTTGAAGCAATGAAAAACACAGACCTGTTGTATAATAGCTAATTTATGTTTTGAAAGGCCATAAACTATATGTATGTTTATGAGCTAATTTCGTTTAGTAAATTACAAAAATAATAAATAACTATGAGAAACAAATCGTATGCAATGAATCCTAGTCCTTTGGTTTCATTTTTAGAAAAGCCGGCGACCGAGTTTACTCGTGATGATATCATGAAATTTGTTGAAAAACATCAAATTGAAATGATTAATTTTCGATATGTGGCAGCTGATGGGAAACTAAAAACCTTAAATTTTGTAATTAACAACCTTGATCATCTTGAAATTATATTAACAACCGGTGAGCGGGTTGACGGAAGTAGCTTATTTTCTTTTGTTGACGCAGGATCAAGTGATCTTTACGTTGTTCCACGTTACAGTACGGCATTTGTAAATCCGTTTGAAAGCATTCCGACAATTGATATTTTGTGTTCATATTACAATTCAGAAGGACAACCTTTGGAGTCTGCTCCTGAATATTTGTTGCAAAAAGCACACAAAAGTTTCAAGGATGCTACGGGCATGAATTTTCTTGCGCTCGGTGAATTGGAATATTATGTGATGACAGAAGTTTATGAGGATATGGATTATCCTGCTGAAGACCAAAAAGGATATCATGCTTCTGCTCCTTTTGCAAAATTTGAGGATTTTCGCCGCGAAGCAATGTATTTAATTGCACAATGTGGTGGGCAAATTAAGTACGGTCACTCCGAGGTTGGAAATTTCACCCAGGATGATATGTATTATGAGCAGCAGGAAATTGAATTTTTACCTTGTCCGGTAGAAGAAGCTGCTGACCAATTGGTAATTGCAAAGTGGATTCTCAGAAAACTATCTTATCAATATGATATCTTATTATCGCTTGCACCAAAAATTACGGTTGGTAAAGCAGGAAGCGGTTTGCATGTTCATATGATGATGGAGAAAGACGGCAAAAATATGCTCGTTGAAAATGGGAAGCTCAGCGACATTGCAAAACGTGCTATTGCCGGAATTCTTGATTTGGCCGGTGCTTTAACCGCTTTTGGAAATACGATTCCTACCTCATATTTGCGTTTGGTTCCACATCAGGAAGCACCAACCAATATTTGCTGGGGCGATAGAAATCGTTCCGTTTTAGTTCGCGTTCCATTGGGCTGGTTAAGTGATGTTGATATGATAAGCCATGCAAACTCGCAGCAGGATAAAACGTCTCGTGAGTTTATGTCGAAACAAACATTTGAATTGCGTAGTGGCGATGGTTCTGCTGATATTTATGGATTCTTGTCAGGAATTGTTATTGCAGCTCAGCACGGACTAGAGATGGAGAATGCATTAGAAATTGCCGAGAAATTGTACGTTAGCGTTAATATTTTTGATGATGAACATAAAGAACGCCTTGATCAATTGAAAGCATTGCCTGAATCATGTTATGAATCTGCAATTGAGTTGGAGAAACGTCGAGACAGTTTTGAGAAAAACGATATTTTCCCAGCAGGTTTGATTAGCAGTATGATTGAGCAATTAAAAGCTTTTGATGATAAAGATTTAAGTGAGCGCCTGTATGGCAAACACGATGAAATTGCAGCGTTGGTGAAAAAACACCTGCACTGCATGTAGGGATATAGTGTTTTAACCCGAAAATATCATCGCAAAAAGTCAGATGTTAATATAAGGTGCTGTTGCTTAATCTTTTAACTTTGCGTACCTCATTTTTCTATTAAGGGACCTTCTATTAATTCTTTTCTATCAAGAAACAAATTTAATGAATAAGATGCAAGCCTGTCCTTTTCGGATGGGCTTCTTTTTTATCTTACCTTCCGATATAAAAAAAGCACCTGAAAAATCAGATGCTCCAAAAGCTATTCCCCTAATACTTCAAATTGGTGCTATGAGTATTTTTTGAAAAATACTTTTCACTTATGAGAAATTTAATACCCTGTCTATTTTATAGGAATCTGTAATCTACGATTCAAAGATAAAAAAAATAATAGAAAAAGCCATCCGCCGCCTGGCGGATAACTTTTTATTTTTTTTTAAATCCTATTATTTTGCTGTCTGAGCAGCTTTATACATTGATTTAATTTCTTCAAGCGAGTAATTTGTGAATTTAAGACCTTCTTCAATTTCAATTGCACGGTCATCTTTCATCACAACATAGTACAAATTGTACTCATCGCCATCTTCATTTTCGAGTTTGTAAATGAATCCGCTTTCATCTTCTTCAACGATTTCAACAAAACCTTGGGTTTCCATTGCAAAATCTTTTGCATCCTGAATATAATCTTCTTTGACTCCATAAGGCGCTTCATCCATCATTGAAATGTCCAGAATCCAGCCGTCTTTTGCGATTTCATAGTTCAGCAAATTAACTCCGCCAAATTCACCATTTAACATTCCCTCAGAAACTTCTGCACCTTCAGGAACATCCATAGTAATTGGAATGCTTTGTTCAGCAAAATCGATGTTAGACATTACAATTTCAGCACTTTCGTTTGCTTCGCTAACATTTGCTGCATTGTCTTCAGTTTTTGTTTTTTCTTCATTGTCAGTTGACTCACCGCCTCCACAGGATGCGAGAAAAAAAACGAGTAACATTGACGCAAGAATACTTACATGTTTCATAATAAATAGTTTTGGTTTATATTAAGGGTAAAGATACAATCTTTTTATTGAAAACAAAATCTTTCAAAAAGGAATTGCACCAACGCTAAATTATGCATTAGTTATAACCCGCATTATTCACCGCTTTTTATAAAAATACAAAAAAGCAACTAATATCAACCATTTGCATTGTTTATCCAAAAGCAGTAGCATACCCAAATTTGGGTGTTGCTTGCGATTGTCTTTGTGCATCTACTGCGTTGCTAACTCATTGTAATACATTTGTATAACTGCAAAGTTAGACGCACTTCGGCACACTCAGCGTATCACCTTGTATCTACACAAAGGGAATCGCATGAATAATGCGGGATAATGCTTTTGGGTTAAAAAGAATGTTGATTTGTTTTGAGTGAAGCATTATTTATTGATACAAAATTGCTAAAAATAAAATGTGGTTCCTGTGTGAAATTCCTTATGAGTAATAATGAGGCTGATTTTTTTTGATATGCTTCTGAAATTTGTAATAAAATCATTACATTTGCCAACTGATAAAAAAATGCATTTAAAATGGCAAACAAGAAAACAAATCACAACGATTCGAATTTTGAAAACGTTGAATCTGCATTAACGCGGGCTGAATTATTTATTGAAAAAAATCAAAAACGCATAACTTATGTATTATTGGCACTTGTAATCGTTGTTTTTGGGTATTTTGGATACAATAAATTTGTTGTTCAACCAAAGAGTGAAATTGCTTTGGAAGATATTTTTATTGCGGAACGGTATTTTGAGCAGGATTCATTTCAGTTGGCACTCGAAGGTGACGGCGTGAATTATGGTTTTTTAGATATTATTGATAATTACAAACGCACACCGGCCGGAAATCTGGCTTTTTATTACGCTGGAATTTCATATCTGAATCTTGGAGAATTTGAGGCTGCAATTGAGTATCTAAATCGTTTTTCTGCTGAAGACGTGATGCTGGAAGCAAATGCAATTGGTGCCATCGGTGATGCATACCTTGAGTTAGACGATTTAAGTGCTGCCGTTAATCGTTATGAAAAAGCTGCAAAAATTGCTGATAATGAATTCTTGTCGCCGATTTTTTTGATGAAAGCCGGTGAAACTTACGAGATGGACGGTCAGTACCAAAAAGCACTCGATATTTATAATCGCGTAGAGACTGAGTATTATGGGACACGTGAACAGCGTAATGTCGAGAAATATCAAGCTCGTGTTGAAATGAAAATGCAATAAAAATATTATTTTGAATAACTTAAGCATCCGCGGTTTTGTGGATGCTTTTTTAATTATAAGAATCTATGTCCACACAAAACCGTAATCTCTCAGAAAACCAGCTGCATAATTATCCCGAAGCAAGAAAATGGAAAATTGGTATTTTAACTGCTGAATGGAATCCGGAAGTGACTTACGCTTTACGCGATGCAGCCGTGAAATTATTACAGGAAAACGGCGTGAGCTCTGAGCACATTGTTTTGCGAGATGTTCCCGGTAGTTTTGAACTGATTCATGGAGCAAAAATTATGGCTGAAACAGATAATTTCGATGCTGTAATTTGCTTCGGCTGTATCATACAGGGCCAAACACGACATTTTGATTTTATCGCACAAGGTGTTACGCAGGGAATTGCTGATTTGAATATCAAATATAATATTCCTTTTGTATTTGGCGTTTTAACTACTAACGATCAACAGCAAGCGCTTGACAGAGCCGGTGGAAAACACGGGAATAAGGGTGATGACGCTGCTGCTGCTGCATTGAAAATGATACATTTAAAACATAGTTTATAAATGATAATCCTTCGATGGATACTGAGTGCCTTTTTTGTGGTTTTCTGTCTTGCGAGCTTTTCAGCAGGGTGGGTGCCGGCAATCGTTGTGGACATTGAAGGCGATACATTGAGAGGCGAAATTAAAGCCGGCAAAAGGACTTTTTCCGATTTTATTAAATTTCGTGATGAGCAAGGTAGAAAACACGTCATGAATCCTGAGTATTTCCCTGAAGTTATCACAACAAAAACTCATTTTAAATCCATTTGGTTTGATCAGGAGGTTGCAGGATATAATATGTATTGTTACGGAAAATTGCTAACATATGGCTGCATTGAAATCTATGATGTAATTTATCCGTTTCGTTCATGTTCCTGTAAAACACAGGGAACCCGAAAGTCGAATTGGGTAATTAAACTTAACGATGAGCCGCTTTTTATCATTCAACATAATTTTTTTAATGATGAAATCCAAAATATTCTTGAACTTCAAAGCTTTTTGAAACAACATACAGAATTAAGTAAATCCGTGCTCAAAGAAATTATTTCACGGAAAACATTTTTGAGAATTGTCAGTCGTTATAACGAGGAGTGTGGCCCTGGAAATCGAACTTATGAGAGTCACTTAAATATCGAACTGGATGTCTTTTAATAACCTGATATGTTGAACCCTTTCGGATTTCTCGAAATTTACAATGTGGAATTTTGAACATCTGTTAATAGAATGCCTGAACAAAGTGTACATATTTAAGGGAATATTGTTATTTTTGGGAAACGGAAAGGATAGATTTTATTATGGGAAAAATTATTGCAATTGCAAATCAAAAAGGTGGTGTTGGAAAAACCACGACAGCAATTAATCTGGCTGCAAGTTTAGCAGCATTAGAATATGAAATATTACTTGTAGATGCTGATCCGCAGGCAAATTCAACAAGTGGTTTGGGATTTGATGTAAAAAATATTAGAGCCGGATTGTACGAAATGCTGGTTAAACAAGAGGAGCCTGCGAATATCATATTAAGTTCTGAAGTAGATCATTTGGATGTGCTGCCTAGTCATATTGATTTGGTTGGTGCTGAAATTGAAATGCTCGATATTCCAAATCGTGAGCAGATTTTGGGACTGATGCTACAGCAAGTTGTTAACAAGTACGACTTTGTCATTTTGGATTGTTCCCCGTCATTGGGGCTGATTACTGTCAATGCTTTGACTGCAGCAGATTCTGTGCTTATTCCGGTACAATGTGAATATTTCGCACTTGAAGGATTGGGTAAATTGCTGAATACTATCCGTATCGTGCAGTCAAATCTTAATAAAGGGCTTGATATCGAGGGATTCTTGCTGACTATGTATGACAAACGAAATAACCTTTCCCATCAGATTGTTGAAGAGGTGAGAAAACATTTTGAGGATATGGTTTTTGATACAATTGTTGTGAGAAATATAAAACTTGGAGAAGCACCATCTTTTGGACAATCGATTTTAAGTTACGATGCTAACTCTAAAGGAGCTGATAACTATTTGGCACTTGCACGAGAATTATTGCAAAGAAATAATATGACAAATATTCCGGATTCGGAAAAAACATTATAAACGATGGCAAAACGTAATGCACTTGGACGCGGATTAGGCGCCCTGATAGAAACTGACGATAACGACGGTAAGATAAAACGCGGTGCTGTCAATGTAATTCCTTTGGAAATTATTGATGCAAATCCGTTTCAACCTCGCACTGAGTTTGATCAAGAGTCGCTCGGCGAATTAGCCGATTCCATTCGGGAACTTGGCATTATTCAACCGATTACGGTTAGCATAAAAACGGATAGATTTCAATTAATATCTGGCGAACGCCGCCTCAGAGCTGCAAAGCTTGCGGGCCTCAAAGAAATTCCTGCTTACGTTCGAACCGCTGATGACCAAGGCTTGTTGGAAATGGCTCTGGTTGAGAATATCCAACGTGAAAATCTCGACGCAATGGAAATTGCCATTTCGTATCAACGGTTAATGGATGAATGTAAGCTTACACAAGAGGCATTAAGTGAGCGGATTGGTAAAAAACGTTCTACTGTTGCGAACTATATTCGTTTGTTAAATTTACCACCACAAGTACAACTTGGTATCTGCGAAAAGAAAATCAGCATGGGACATGCCAGAGCGCTGATAAACCTTAAAGATGAAGAAACTCAGCTCATGGTTTACAATCAAACCCTGAAATACGATTTCTCTGTACGGAAAGTGGAAGAGTTTGTACGCGAACTGAATCTTGAAGAAAAGAAAAATCAAAAATCCGAAGAAAAAGCCAAACCCACAAAAAAAACAGCAGAGGAATATGAAAGCTTGCAAAAACATTTGTCTGACTACTTTCATACCGATGTTAATTTTTCCCGAAATACTAAAGGAAAAGGAAAAATTGTCATTCCGTTTGGCAACGATGAGCAATTAGAACGCATTATTGCTGCCCTCGACAAACTCGATAAATAGCCTATGTTGCGTCGATTGTTATATCTGATTGCATTATTGGTAATCTCGTGGATTGCCTCTCAATCGATTAGGGCACAGGGCGTTAGTCGCGAGGGCGCAAGTGATAGTGTTGTGCTGAAAGATAACAAGGTGAAATCACCGCGAAAAGCCAGTTTATACTCCGCTGTGTTGCCGGGTGCCGGTCAGATTTATAATGGAAAATATTGGAAAGCACCAATCGTTTGGGCAGGTATGGGAACATTTGCATACATGGCAATCGATAATCAGTCAAAATTTATGCGCTTTAAATCAGCTTATTTATTTCGTCAGGAAGGCGAAGTAGATGAGTTTTACGATATCCTGACGCCTGAAGCACTCATTAACGAAATGGACAGATATCGACGTTTTCGCGATTTGAATATCATTGGTGCAACCCTTTTTTATGTCATTCAAATTATTGATGCAAATGTGGATGCCGCCTTGTCTGATTTTGATGTAAGTGACGATTTGAGCTTGAGAATCAGTCAACCTGGAACTCTATTTGCTACAGCACAACAAAGTATTGGTTTTACCCTTAGTTTGAAATTTTAACTATGAAACGATATATATATATAATCATATTTATTGCATTTTACGGAAAAGGCTTTGCTCAAATCGAGAATGGCTCTGAAAACCACCAATTTGAATTAATTGACACGGAGTTTGTTAATTGGATGAATCGGGTTGATTCACTCGTTAATGCTCATTATTATTTCCGTCCAGACACGCTCGTCTTTGGTGAAATCCACAGAGATAGTATCATTCGTGAATTGCCGGACTCTGTGTATCGTGAGCGCATTTCAGCGATACATTCACCGGTAGAATTGTCTTTTAACGATCAGGTTCGGCGAAATCTTGATTTTTACATTGAGCGTGCATACCGTCAAATTCCCCGATTATTAGCTTTATCCAGTTATTATTTTCCCATGTTTGAGGAGATTTTTGATGAATACGGCTTGCCTTATGAGTTGAAATATCTTGCTGTCATTGAGTCAGCCTTGAACCCTGAAGCAGTATCACGAGTTGGTGCAACCGGATTATGGCAGTTTATGTATGCTACAGGGAAAATGCAGGGGCTGGAAATTAATTCATATGTTGATGAACGTCGTGACCCGGTGGCCAGTACACATGCTGCATGTCAGTTTTTACAATCATTGTATGATGTTTATGATGATTGGATGTTGGTTCTGGCTGCATACAATTGTGGTCCGGGGAATGTGAATCGGGCAATTATCAGAGCGGGTGGAAAAGACAATTTTTGGGATATTTATCATTATTTACCAAGAGAAACTCGAAATTATGTGCCGGCTTTTATCGCTGTAAATTATATTTTTGAGTATTACGATCAACATGGATTTGTCGCTGAAAAAATTGATATTTTTGGTCCCGTTGATACGGTACATATAAATAATGATATGCATTTTGACCAAATTGCAGCCTGTGTGAATATCACTAAGGAGGATTTGCGTTTTCTCAATCCTCAGTATAAACGGGATTTAATACCCGCAAAAAATAAAACCCGACATTTGCTTTTGCCTGTTGAGCTAATTGCTGATTTTGTTCGGGCTGAAGATACGATACATCTTCATAAAGAGTCATTTTATTTGAATCCTGCAAAAATTGCATACAGTCCTACATCTTCATCTACAGGGACGTATCCTGCAGCAAGCCAGCCATCCGGAACGAAAACACTTACTTATACAATAAAATCTGGTGATGCCATTGGCTTAATTGCCAGTTGGTATGATGTTAACATTTCTGAACTTAAGGCTTGGAATGGTTTGTATTCGAACACAATACGTGCGGGTAAAAAACTAACAATTTATGTTCCTGAAGCGAAGGCCGCATCATATGAAATGGTAAATAAAATGAGCAAGGCTGCCAAACAAAAGCGTGAAGGAGTTCATCCGGAAACTGGAACAGCTGCTCCCGAACCTTTAGATCCAAATTATGAATATTATACGGTAAAAAGTGGAGACAATCCGTGGATTATTGCTCAGAAATTTCCGGGTGTCAGTCCTAGCGATATTTTAGCATTGAATGGGATACAAAATGCCTCCGCCTTAAAGGTCGGGCAGAAATTAAAGATTCGTAAAAAAACCTAAACTCATGAACATTGCAATTATGGCCGGAGGGCCTTCGTCAGAACGTGTAATTAGTTTGCAAACCGCCGCAAATATCAGCGGAAAACTGAGTGATGCAGGGCATGATTGTTATACAATTGATGTCAATGGTGCAAAATGGGTGTATCAAACACCTAATCAAGAATTTGATATCGATAAAAACGATTTCAGCTTAAGCTTACAGGGGGAAAAACTGATGTTTGATTATGTTGTCATTGCAATTCACGGCAAACAAGGTGAAGACGGACTTTTACAAGGATATTTTGATGTGATGAATATTCCTTTTTCTTCGCCCGGAGTTTTGGCTTGTGCGCTTACTTATGATAAAATTCGCTGTAAACAGTTTTTGTCCAATCTGAATGTTCCGATGGCTGAGCAATATCTTATTCGTAAAGGAGAACCAATACATGCAAATAAAATTATTGAAAAGCTTGGGTTGCCGGTTTTTGTGAAACCAAATACTGCAGGTTCCAGTTTCGGAGTGACAAAAGTTTATCATGTTGAGGATATCGAAGCTGCAATTTTACATGCTTATACTGAAGATGATCAGGTTATTATTGAGGCTTTCATTGAAGGAGTTGAGGTTTCCTGTGGAGTAATTAAAACTCGTGAAAAAGCATTGGTTCTTCCTGTTACAGAGATTGATACAAAAAGGGATTTCTTTGATTACGATGCAAAATATGACCCGGAATTAACAGATGAGATCACTCCTGCACGTATTTCTGATGATGAAACAAAAGCGGTTCAGGAATTGACTTCACGTATTTATGATTTTACCGGCTGTAAGGGCTTAGTGCGTGTCGATTTCATTATTAAAACCGGAATCCCATATTTTCTGGAGCTAAATACCGTTCCCGGTTTAAGCCCCAATAGCATTGTTCCCAAGCAAGTCAGAAGCATTGGAATGACAGAGCGTGAAGTTCTGGTTATGGCAATGGAAGATAGCCTTTTTCGTCATCGAACTCACGTTAATTAGTGTCTGCCAATAGAGTAAGTGACTGTTTAAATACAAGCCTGCCTTGCGGCAGGCAGGCATAACGATGAAATCGGACATTATGGACAAACACTAAGCTCTCTTCTGGATTTTAAAATAAAGTCATATATCATTGTTCAGCAATTCAAATTCTCAGATTAGCAGTAATTCTCAACCTAATACTATTTATTTTTGTTTCACCTGAAGAGTCCCATATTTAAAAAGTTTTTAGTAGAACTCAAAAATACGTGATTCTGAGGGCTTTTTAAAATACCGACTTTCGGATGCTAGTGATAAAATCTATTAATCTTTTCTCCAAAACTTTTTTATTTGCGTATTTAAGTTTTTTCACTAAGTTTGCAGTAGAGCCAATTTATTTAGGACAGGATTGGTATTATTTTTGTATTTTGTGGAGTTAAATAATAATTAATTTTTTTGTCTTATGGATATGAATAAACCTTTAATTAAAGTAGGTGTTATCATTTTATTTGTCAATAGTTTAGCCTTTTTCGTTTCTTGTGAACTAGACGAACCCATTTCTTTTGATGAATCATTATTTGTTGGTAAATGGGTAGAGGGAACTGTGTATGAGCGCTATAATTCAGATTATACCGGTTATACATGGGATACTGCAGATGATGTTTCAGAAGAAGAAGCACAGGATTTTACATGGAGCTTAGATGAAGATCAATTAGTGCAAATTCATATTATTGAAATCGGAGGTAATATTCCTAAAACTTATACTGTTACAGAGCTTAGTGGAACATATCTTTCTTATCAAGACGATTACGGAACAATACACAGCTTTACAAAAGTTGAATAATGACTTAGATAGCTGATTTATTTCTGTATATAAGTTATTGTGATTAACACGAATTAAACATGAATAAATCTCTCAAAGTATTAAAGAAATTAATGATATCACTGCTATTATTGCTAATAATTGGTGTTGTAATCACAATTTGGTTTGTTTTAACCCCGGCAAGAATTACACCTGTCGTTTCTAATCAGGCAAACAAAATGTTAAACTGCGAAGTCCAGATAGGAACAGTTGATTTAACATTTTTTAAGACATTTCCTAAACTCGGACTTCATGTTTCAAATCTCACATTAATTAACCCTATAAAAGGATCTCAATCCGATACATTAGCACATTTTGATGATTTTATTGCAACAATTAATCTTAAGGAATGGCGTAAAAATAAATCAGTTGTACTTAATGAAGTTTATCTGAAAAATGGTACGGCAAATGTGTATGTCGATAGTTTGGGAAATGCGAATTATGATATCTACCAACCGGCAGATGATGAAAATGAAGAAAAGGGAAAGACAAATCAAGAACTGCCAAATTTAGTTGATATTAGAGAAATAAAATTGGAAAATTTAAAAGTTAATTATTTTGACGAACAAAGCAGAACAAAAGCAGAAATTAACAACTTTAATTTATCAATTAGTGCAAAATACAAGAAAGCATCTGGAAATGCCAATATGAATATGAATATGAATATTGATAATGTACAATATTCTGTAAATGGTACTTCCCCAATGTTTGCAAGCATTGATGATTTCTCTTTTTTTATGGATGGCAATATTGTTGAAAATATGCTTGAAGGACTTGTGAAAACCGAAATAAGATCAATCTCATTTTCAATGAACGATACAGCATATCTCGATTCAACAAGTGTGTATTTAAATGCACCTCTGTCAATTGATATTGTTGATGAAAGCATTACATTAAAGAAAACGGAGTTGGCAATTAATACGCTGGAATTTGTCCTTGACGGATGGGCAAAACGAAGTTCTGAAAGTGATATTGAAATGGATATGAATCTAATTACTGATAAATGGGAATTAGATGAAATATTCGCGTTGATTCCGGAAGATTATCAGCAATTAGTCTATGATATTAATTTTGATGGCGATATTCAAATTTCAGGGAGGGCAAATGGTTGTTACAACGATACTTCAATGCCATTGATATACACAAATTTTAAAGTGAATAATTTGAATGGTACCTATTCAGATTTGCCCTATAAATTTTCAAATACAAATGCCGATATTAACCTTGATCTCAATACAAATAGTGATAAAGCAGATGTGTATATAAACAATCTTAGTACAATCTTAAATAACAATGCTTTAAAATGTAGTGGTTCTATAAAAGATGCGATGCAATCAAAACTTTGTAATCTTTCACTTAGTGCCAATATGGATCTTCACGAAATCAAATCATTTTTGCCGGACAGTTTAAATGTTGATATGTCGGGAATTGCAGATTGCAATTTAAATATCAATGCATACCTCGATGATTTAGTAAATATGGACTTAAATAAAATAAAGTCAAATGGGCGTTTTAATTTTACTGATTTAAATGCATTGTACCAAGATAGTATGCATATAGAATCACAGTATCTGTCGCTTGGATATCAAGTTCCAAGTCCAAATATGGCAAACAATGATACATTTGATGAGCTTATTCAGGTTACACTATTAAGCCCAGAATTAAACATAAAAATAATTGATAGTGTAAATACGATTGCCAAGGCGACTTCGGCAGATTTGACATTGGGTTTGTCTAATGTAATGGATACAACCATTCATCCAGCAATGGGATTAAATTTTGCATTTGACAAACTCTTTGCAGAGATGGATACGATAAACTCTGAAATTATTATGCCTAAAGGTTTAGCTAAATATTATAAGCCCGAAAATAATGAAAATGTATCGTTAAATTTGTCGTATCAAAGCGATGGTATAAATGCAATAATTGGGGAATACGCATCATTAAATATAAAGTTTATTACAGTTTTAGCAAACGCTACGCAAGATACGACTCAAGAAAATCTTCTTTTACAGTGGAGTCCAAACGTAAATGTCGATTTTAACAGTGGCAAAATTCATGTCGCTGATTTACTTTATGATGTTAATATTCCTCAAATAAAATTCGATTTTACTCCTGAGGAGTTTTACATTCAAAACAGTAGATTTGAAATCGGACAATCAGATTTTAACTTAAAAGGGACAATTAAAAATTTTGATAATTATTTTAAAAATGAAGGATTACTTAAAGGTGAATTAGATTTTACTTCGGAACGTACAGATATAAATCAATTAATGGAATTGGTAGATGGTTTTGGATCAACTGATACAACCACAACAGAAGAACCAATACCGGATACTGAAATCGCCGAAACCACGACCTCTGAAAATGATGTAGAGCCGTTTATGGTTCCCAAAGGAATTGATATTACATTGAATGCAAATATCGAAAAATCATACATAAACAATACACAGCTAAACGATTTGGGAGGCTCCCTAGTTTGTAAAGATGGTACTCTGGTGCTTCAAGAAATGGGGTTTACGAATGATGCAGGACGGATATTATTAACAGCAATTTATCGTCCTGAACGTAAAAATCATTTATATGCTGGAGTAGATTTACATTTTCTAGATGTTAATATTTCTGAAATGTTACAAATCATTCCTGAGCTTGATACAGTTGTTCCGATGTTGAAATCGTTTGCAGGGAGGGCAGAGTGTCACATTGCGGGTGAGATGTACCTGAAATCAAATTATGATATTAAATATTCAACGTTAAGAGGTGCGGTTGCTATCGAAGGTCAAGATTTAGTTTTACTTGAAGGTGAAACCTTTGACAAAATATCAAAATATCTTTTATTTAATAATAAAACCGAAAATGTAATTGATAGCATGGATATGCAATTAACTGTTTTCAGAAAAGAAGTAGATGTATATCCATTTCTTATAATCATGGATAAATACAAGGCTGTTGTTTCGGCCCGTTATAATTTAGATAAAAGGTATAATGCTCATATCGAAACTTTAGCTCCTGTACGTTTAGCTTTGCAAGTGAAAAATGATGATGAAAATCCAGCTAAATTAGCGTACAAATTAGTTGAAAAGAAGTATAAAAATATGTACAATCCTGAAAAAGCAACGGCATTACAGGAACGAACTTTATATTTGAAAAAATTAATATCCGATTCGCTTAAAGAAAATGTTAAAAAATACGATGCCGAATAATACGGATTAAAAATTCCCATTGAAAAAAATGGGCAATTTTCATTTTACAGAATTTTATTGCTCCACCATATAGCTATACGGAACTTGCTTAAAAACTCCATCACTTACATTTTCATAAATCGGATCTGTTGGATGCCATGCTTTAAAAAAGAATGTGCCTGAAATTAATCGTTTTTTAGTGTCGATATTCGTGATTCTGACGATTCCATTCGGATTGTTCCTACTGCTGCTGTATTTCCTTGCCTGTGCCGATAGGTTTGGTGTGAATTTTGCTTGGTTATGCTCTGTGTCTTTTAAATTGTAACCACCGATTAATGAGCCACCAACTGTAAACTCAATCGCCAATCCGTCATTTGACAATGCACGTAATGTGAATTGTGAATCGGATAGGATTGCAGTCGGCTCATAACTAAACCATGGCTCTCCGGAAATTGTCGCTTTTGCATATGCCCGCTCCACCTCATCTTCGGTTTCACATGTCCAGAAGGCAAATATGCTAATTAGTGCCAAAAATAGAATTCCTTTTTTCATAACTTTAATTTTTAATTCTGCGAAAGTATAAAATTACTAATTTTAAAACCAATGTAAAGTCAGGGTTTATGCGCATATTGCATCCGTTAAAATGCTTATGTATTGAAGCACAGGCAAATTTAATAAACTTTAAAATATGTTAAATGTAGAAAATTGGTCGTTAAACTCGTAAGTGAACATCAAACCTTTAAAATTGAGCGCGCAGAAACTCAAAATGGCATGTATTTTTCGGCTTAATCTTTCTCGCTACAATTAATAGTTAGTGCAATTCAATTAACAATGAAACCTACCAACAACTACAATCAAGTAGAATATTTACAAAGACCTTATCTGACATCTTATATCCTTCTAACCTGCATTATTCATCGCAAAATTAAGCGTATTTGCATATGTCAATATA
>CAYOUD010000017.1:0-2439 GCA_964407055.1 uncultured Bacteroidales bacterium
ATAATTTGATTTGTCCACGACCTAAAGTTCGTGCTTATTCTCATTTCTGCAATATGAATAGGAACATAAATTTTCCAAAGTTCAAAATTTCAAAAAAGTAAGAATACGAAGTTAATCCAAAAACATCTTCTCCTGTTAAAACAGAAAAAGGCAAGCGTTTGCCTGCCTTTTGTCATTACATGCTATTAATCAACGATTACGCATCAATATTGGCATATTTTGCATTTTTCTCAATGAATTCACGTCTTGGTGCAACTTCATCACCCATGAGCATTGAGAAAACTTGATCCGCTTCGGCTGCATTATCAATATTCACACGTTGTAATTTACGAGTTTCAGGGTTCATGGTAGTATCCCACAACTGTTCTGCATTCATCTCTCCAAGCCCTTTATAGCGTTGGAGGTGCAATCCGGATTCACTTCCACTTTCAGTAAATCTTGCAACAATTTCTTTGCGTTCTTCTTCTGACCAAGCATATTCTGCCTGTTTCCCTTTTCTAATAAGATACAACGGCGGCGTTGCCAAATACAGATATCCTTGTTCAATCAATGGTCTGATATATCTAAAGAAGAATGTCATGATGAGTGTAGTGATATGGCTACCATCCACATCGGCATCCGTCATGATAATTATTTTATGATAACGCAGTTTTTCGAGATTGATGGCTTTGGAATCCTCTTCAGTTCCCATAACGACGCCAAGGGCCATGAAAACATTTTTAATTTCCTCGCTTTCGAATACTTTATGCGGCATTGCTTTTTCCACATTAAGAATCTTACCTCTCAATGGTAAGATTGCCTGAAACAAGCGGTCACGACCTTGTTTTGCGGTACCTCCCGCAGAATCTCCCTCAACAAGAAAGAGTTCAGCAATTGATGCGTCTTTTGTAGAACAATCGGCGAGTTTTCCGGGGAGACCTGCACCTGTTAATGCTGATTTTCTTTGGACAAGTTCACGAGCTTTTCTTGCTGCATGACGAGCTGTTGCAGCAAGAATTACCTTTTGAACAATAGTTTTTGCATCCCTTGGATTTTCTTCAAGATAATTTTTCAATGCAATACTAACCGCCTGATTAACAAATTGTGCAACCTCAGAGTTTCCAAGTTTTGTTTTTGTTTGTCCTTCGAATTGCGGTTCCTGAACTTTCACTGAAATCACTGCAGTCAATCCTTCACGGAAATCATCACCGGCGATTTCGAATTTCAATTTAGAAAGCATTCCGGAATCTTCAGCATAAGATTTCAGCGTGCGTGTAAGCCCTCTGCGAAAACCGGTAAGGTGGGTTCCGCCCTCAATTGTGCTGATATTATTAACGTAGGAATAGACGTTTTCGGTAAATGAGTTATTATATTGCATTGCAACCTCAACAGGTACTTCATCATCATCTTTTGAAATGTGAATAATATCTTCACAAATGGTTTCCCGATTTTGGTCGAGATATCGTACAAATTCCTTCAATCCGTCTTCCGAAAGATAAGATGCTTGCAAGGGATTTCCGTCTTCATCCATTTCACGTAAATCCTTTATCGAGAGTCTAACCCCTTTATTCAGGTATGCCAATTCTCTGATGCGGGTTGCAAGGATTTCATATTTGAAATCGGTAGTAATAAAAATGGTATCATCGGGGGAAAAATGAATAATTGTTCCATTTTTATCACTTTCTCCGATGACCTCAATATCTGAAACCGGTTTTCCAATTTTATATTCTTGCTGATAAATTTTCCCATCGCGATGAATTTCTGCTCTCAAAGTTGCTGAAAGTGCATTTACGCAGGATACTCCCACACCATGCAGTCCACCGGAAACTTTATATGAATCTTTATCAAATTTTCCGCCGGCATGCAATACAGTCATAACAACCTCAAGCGCAGATTTCCCTTCTTTCTCGTGCATATCGATTGGGATGCCGCGTCCGTTATCAGTAACAGACAAACTTCCATCTTCATGAATGAGGAGGTCAATGGTATCGCAGTATCCGCCCATAGCCTCATCAATAGAGTTATCAATAACCTCATAAACCAGATGGTGCAATCCTTTGACTCCGATATCACCTATGTACATAGCTGGCCGTTTTCTTACGGCATCCAGTCCTTCAAGAATCTGGATATTCTCCGCTGAATAATGATCTTTTTTTATTTCTTCCATCACAAAAATTCTGCTTTATATTTAATATACAAAGATAATTTAAATCCGCAATTTAACACATGATTATTCATTTGAAATTCATGTTTTTTATTAACGGGACTTCTAACAATACAGTGATAATTTTAATCGAGCTAAGTCTGTTTAAAATCCATACTTAATTCCGGCAAGGAAATGGAATCCATAAACGGGATATTGATACCAGATTTCATAATTTTGGCAGGCAAGATTATTTAGTGAGAAGAATGCACTTAATTGGTTGCTAATTTGATAATCGGCTCCAAAATTTACATCAA
>CAYOUD010000017.1:2539-27472 GCA_964407055.1 uncultured Bacteroidales bacterium
ATCAACAGCTCTCCATTGCGGATCGCAGGGAAAATTAACACGTGCGATACGTTTTCCGTCAACGAAAGCCTGAGCATGAACATTCAACTGCGGCAAGACTTGATATTCGGCGTATAATCCTGAGCGAAAAACGGGCACTTGCCACGCTTCGTCAATGTCTTTCAGCCATGTGTAATGATTGTATAAGCCATACAATCTCAATTTCATTTTTTCACCGAATTCAAAATTTAACTCGGCGTAGGCTTTAAACATTTCAACATCAGAATATACCACGTTAAATCTGTTTTGGAGGGGGGAATTATAATCGGTTACAAAAAAATGCTGGTCATCTACTTTGTGATATTGCCCATTAATATTAAACTGAACGGCATCAGATAATCGGCCTTTTATACCGACACAAATATTTTGCTTAATGTTAGCAGGACTAACTGCCATCGTATCGTTGATGTAGGGATTTACACGGGTTAATTCCATCATGGTATTTTCCTGAAGGTTTCCGGTAAAACTGGCATAAGGCAAAATAACATCTGCAATATTATGTTCAATATGGACATCTGGATAAAAATGGAAATCTGAACTGTCTTTCAGAAACTGCATTTTAGTTTTCAACCCAAGTTTGAGTTTAAAATTGTCTGAATTATGTTTCAGATAAGGGGAAACATCCAAATACATGAGCGAGGGGTCAAGATACTTTGCCGGAATAAGGACAAGCTCAGTACTTAAGCCAACCAATTCTTTTTTAATTTTCCGATGTAAATCGGCGGTAAAATCGATTGTGTGTTCAAGATTTTGATTGGCATCAAACCATAAATCATAGCTCAATCCCACTTGGTAATTTATTTTATTGATTTGCGGGTATCTTGATTTTGCAGCGGTGTTAACTGATAATACAGAATATCTTTGACGATGATTTCCATCAATAAAATCATCCTTATCATCAGGGTGCAAAAGTGGATTTAATGTCAAGTTTGTTGGAGTATATCCGTAAAAGAAATGCTGCGCCGAACCAAAATTAACATCTGCATTGAGTGTTGTTTGACTGTACATTTTTTTCACAAATGCCCCTATATTACTCACATCGTACCCTGCAAAAACGCGATCGTCACTAATCTTAATTTTCCCTTGTGCCGATTGATGTTTTCCAATAACGCCCCAATTTGTACTGGAATTTCGGGTATTCATATAATATAATTCGGCATTCAAGTTGAATTTACTTCCTATCGCAAGTTTTGCATATCCGTTTTCGAGGTGATCTTTGGATTCACCTTGCAACTTAGCAGCTTGCAAAGGAGTTGGATGCAAGACAGTTGGCTGCATTTTGCTAAAAATGTCATATTTAAAATTGGGCTCAACAAAAAATGTATCAACAATTTTCGGCAAACTTTCAATTCTGAACGCATCATTAATTACGGGTGTATAAGTAGTTACAACCGTAACTTGTTGATTGCTCAAGTTCCCTTCATCAGATTGCTCATCTTGTTGAGCGTAGCCGGGCATTGACACAAGTGTCAGAATACTAGCAGTTGCTAAAATCAAAAATAATTTATTCATTGTTTTCCGGTATTTCTTGTTCAACATTCGGTGAATTTGTAGAATCGGCAGGAGTCTCTGTCTCCTGTTTTGGGATTCTCATATTTTTATCCTGCATTGCATCTTGTTCTTCAAGCTGACGTATTTGCATTTGTTTTTCTCTGGCTTCTTCTTTGATACCATCCACTTCGTCAGTGTAATTATCGAGCAAAGATTGCAGAATGTGAGTTGCCTGGAAATATTCTGTTCGTTCCACATAAATATCTGCAAGCAATAAAAAGCCTTTTGCAAGCCAGAATCGATGCGGACTATTTTTTTGTGAAAAATCGACGATGGTATTTTCAGCAAATTCTTCATCTCCCATTTCGTAATTTATTTTGGCAACAAAATATTTTGCTTCTCCGCCTTCATAACTTGTGACTTCATTACTGAGCGCACTGTAATGAGAAAGCGCTTTGTTTGGCTTATGAGTTTTGTAATATGCATTTGCGAGTTTATAATGAGTTTCTCTGGTTTCGGCATCAGACAAATCGTCGGTTTCAAGCATTTTTTGAGCAGCAACAACGACGTAATCATAATTTTCAGATAACCATGCTGCACGCAACATCCCGAGGCGTGCAATTTTCACCCGAGATTTTTGCTCTGTAAGTTTTTCAAGTTCTGCGTAATAGGTATAAGCCTGTTCGTATTTTTCGTGATCGAAACTGATAGTTGCAGCTTTAAGCAAAGATTCCTCAGCAAACATGTTTATTGGTTTTTCGATAACAAACTGATATCCAGGCAATGCATGTTCAAACTGTTCCTTGCTATAAAAACACTGTGCCTGATAGAAGTTGGCTTCAAGTGCAAAATTTCCGTTTGGATATTTATCAAGATATCTTTGGAAGGCAGTAATTGCAGCATCAATATCATTACTAACAAACAATTTTTGGGCAGACTCAAATACCAGGCTATCTTTTTCAAACTCTGTCACATTGGTTTCAATGCCTTCTGATTCAATGTAGTCCACATAATAATCCGGATTATTCATTTCAACGGAAATATTTTTAATCATTTCCAAAGCATTCATGGATTCATTAGTCGCTGGGAATTTTGCAACAATCGATTTACATGTTGTCAAAGATTGTTCGTACTGCTGTTTTGCATAATACAAGTTTGCCAGCGATGCCAATGCCGAACGCATTTGTGGATTATTTGGATATTGATTTATAAATGTCTGATAATGATAAATTGCCGAATCCTGATTTTCAATATTGGAGTGATAAGTTCTGGCAATTTCATATAAAGCGCTTGCCTGATATCGTGAATCGGGGAATTTATTGCGGAGGGATTTCATCGTATAAATTTTTATCTGGTAATCTTTCAATCTCCCTTGTGCGATAGCTTTTTGATAGCATGCGTAATCGGCATTATAGGTACAATTATCAGATGCTTTGGTGTAATATTCATCAGCGGGAGCAAATTGGGAGTTTACGAAATAGCAATCTCCGATTCGTCCGTATGCATCACAAATAATTTCAGATTTAGTTTCATTACAATGGTCTTCATATTTTCTAAACCATGTTCCTGCAATTTCGTACTTTTTTTGTTTGAAATATGCATAACCGATGTTATAATAAGCTTTTCCGTATTCATTCAATCCAATTGCACCACTTGATACGAGAAAGTCATTAAACTGCTTAATTGCCTGATCATATTTTTTAGAACGATACAGTGCATCACCTTTCCAATAATACGCGAGTGCTTTAATCTTAGGACTATATTGTTTATACTCCAGGGACTTATCGAAATACTCGATTGCTTTTTCAAGATTGATATCAGCGAAATATTCCAGTGCTCTAAAATAAGCTAGACGTTGGTACGCTTCGTTTATTTCGGGGGTTTTTTGTGGAATTTTTTGAATAACATCGAGCGCCTGCTCATAATTCTTTGTACTGAGAACCGCTTGTAATAGGAAGTCGTAAGCTTCGTCAATGCGGATGGAATTGGGGTATTTTGTAATGAATCGATTGAATGAATTGATTGCTTCGGCAAACGGAGAATAATCTAGTTCGAAACAAATTTTCGCGTAATTAAAAAGTGCATCTTCGGCAATTTCTTTATCAAATTCATTATAGGCAGCAATTCCAAAGGCAGTTTTCGCGCGATTTATCTCACCCATTTCAACATAACATTTTGCAAGATGATATGCCGCATTTTGTGTCAGAGAATCTTCAACACCCACGACTTCTTTCAGATAAGATGCAGCCTGATTGTATTGTCCTTTTTGAAAATAAGCAAAACCCAATTGATAATAATCAGTATCGCTTAATTCCTCTGCATTGCTTTCATATTTCTTCATCCATTCGAGCGCTTTTTTATAATCTCCGGTTTTGAAATAGGCCTCTGCAATAATTCGTGCGATTTCATTAGTGCGTTCCCCTTGAATCGTTTCAAGCATTCCGGGAGCATATTCAATCACATCATCGTATCGTTTTTGAATATGATATATTTGAGTGATATAAAAGGGTACGATTTTAGCAAACAACTCATGATTACTCAAATCCCGAAATCCTTCTAAGGCAGTTTGATACTGTTTGTTGAGATATTTAATATGGGAATAAAAATATTTTGCCAGCGGTCCATAGAAATCGTTATTATTATAAATTTCATAAAATGCTTTATCGGCTTTACTGTAATCTTTGCGTGCATAATGGCAAAACCCTGTTTTAAAATAATATTCGCGCAGTTGCAATTCGGGCAAACTCAGTTTATCAACTTTTTCGTACCATTTGAGTGCAGACCGGTATTTTGTTTCGCGATAATAATGATTGGCGAGCTGAAAACTGGCCTGATTAATTTTAGGATTTTCTGGATGATTAAAAATAAACTCCTCTATCAGGTGATTAACATCCCGATTGTAGAGTTTCATTGCACAAATAGAAGCGTAATACTCGGCGTCTTCTTTCAGCAGCGCGTCATTGATATTATCACGTTCCATGAATTGGCTGAACGCATGTTGAGCTGCGCTGTATTTTTTTTGTTCGAACAACTCCAGTGCATCATTAAATGCCTGCTGCCGATTATCAGAATTTAGGTTCTGCTGAGCAAAACCTAAGAAGGACAGCCCAAGAAATATTCCTGTTAAGATGCCATTTTTCATAATACTATATTTTGCAAATTGCATAATCATCTAACTACTAGGTTTTTAATTCACTACATATTATCTCATAAAGGTAAAGAATATTCCATCCGGAAACAGGTAATAATTCGACTTTTAATTAACAATGTTCTGTTTATTTCTATATTTCATTGACTCAGGCTACTGCATGATAATTTATTACATTTGTCAAGAGGCTGTTTTATGAACAAAATACTTAAGTGATTTATTGCATGAAAGAAATAGACAAAAGCTCAAACATCGTAATAAAACTGACGCATTCCCATATAAATCAGGGAGATAACGAGATTCTAAAAGATGTAAATTTAGAAGTACGCACCGGTGATTTTTATTATCTCGTTGGTCGTGTGGGAAGTGGGAAATCGACTTTATTAAAGGCATTATACGGAGATATACCATTAATTTCCGGAGAAGGTATTGTTACCGGTTTTGATTTGATGCATTTAAAAAGCAAACAAATACCAAAGCTCCGTCGCAAATTAGGGATTGTCTTTCAAGACTTTCAACTGTTAACAGACCGCAATGTTTACAAGAACTTAAATTTCGTTTTAAAAGCAACCGGCTGGAAAAATCAACGAGAAATGGATCGCCAAATTGATTCGGTACTTGAGAAAGTTGAAATGATTGCCCATAAAGACAAAATGCCACACGAGCTTTCAGGTGGAGAACAACAGCGGATTGTCATTGCAAGGGCCTTATTAAATGATCCTGAGATTATTCTGGCGGATGAACCAACGGGAAACCTAGACCCAGAAAGTGGCGCTCAAATTACAAAAATCCTGCAAAAAATACGGGATAATGGTCGTGCCGTTTTAATGGTAACACATAACTACAGTTTAATTCAGCAATTTCCGGAACCAACCATTGTGTGTGAGAATGGGAGTATCAGTGGCGAAGCGACCGAGGTCTCACGTATTGATTTTGGGAAGTTTGAAGATGGTTCGGAAGATCTCAAGTTGACGTTCTGATTCGTTTTCCCAATGATATTCTGAGGCTGCCTTTTGAGCAGCCTTTTTCATTTTGTCATAGGTGTCAGCATCGTCAAGTAAGCGATTAATTTGTTTTGCGAGATTTTTTGCATCAATACTTTCAGAAACGGTCTTTCCGGCTTGTGTTTTTTCCATAAAGGCCTTCATTTCCGGCAAATCACTCACAATCGCTGGAATACCGGCATGCCAATAATCGAATAATTTATTAGGCAAAGCAAAGCGATAATTTAATCCTAAATCCTGTTCAAGGCTTAACCCGAGCATTGCCAGTTTGGTAAGGCTACGGAGCTCATCAAAACTTAAACGACCGGTAAATATCACGCGCTTCTCTGCCATTAATTGTTCAGCACGCTGCTGTAATTCTTTTAACAAAGGACCCTTACCGGCAATCACAAGATTATAATCCGGGATAAGCTGAATTGCATCTATCATTTTTTCAATTCCTCTACCGAAATTTAAAGTTCCTTGATATAGGATGAACGGTTTTTCAGATTTAAGCTTGAACGTTTCGACAGATGCTTGTCGTAATGGCAAATTTCGAATAACATCCATTTTTACGCCATACATTTTTTGGTAATAATTTGCAATCGATTCACTTACCGTGTAAGCGTAGTTAAGCTTCGGAAGAAAGTATTTCTCGAGTCGCATCCAAAATTTCTTAACCCTTGGTTTATGTTGCAATTCAGGAACTTCGGAGAACAATTCATGACTGTCGAAAACAAGCGGTTTCTGTCTTATTCTTTTTGCGAACCAGGCTCCCGGCAAACTATCCATATCGCAAGCCAGAACAGCATCCCATTTATGAAAAAGCAACCAGCAAAATAAACGCATATTATACGCGACATAAAACAAGAATCCACGTTGAAAGCACAAACGAAAGCGTTTAGTCGGATAAGTTCTCGAAATCGCACCTGATTTTGATATTTTTCGCCCAATCAATAAAACATCAAAGCCATTATCCATGAGATTCAGTGCAGTTTTATGCATTCGTTGATCGAGCTCAAGATCATTTGTTACTGTGATAATAATTCGTTTCACTGCGTGGATTTTTGAAAGCTAAAATTAATAAAAAATATTGTTTCTATGAATTCATTACCTTTGTGGAAAAGAATTCATATGGAAACAAATTATTCACTCAAAGAACGCAATACATTTCATTTTAATATTAACGCCGCTGCTTATTCTGAGATATCAGATCCTGAAATGGTACGGGAATTCATAATGCAGGAGCCCAGTGAATTTACGCAGATTTTAATTATTGGCGAAGGCAGTAATTTATTGTTTCGGGATGATTACCGGGGTCATGTTATCCGGTCAATTGACACAAGCATTGAGGTGATTTCTGAAAGTGGGGATTATGTTTTGGTTCGGGCTGCATCAGGTGTGAAATGGGATGATTTCGTGCAATTTGCAGTAGATAACGGATATGGCGGGATTGAAAATCTTTCTTGGATACCTGGAACAGTTGGTGCCAGTCCTGTGCAAAACATTGGAGCATATGGAGTGGAGGTCAAAGACAGCATTGAAAATATCGAAGGCTTATATTTAGATACAGGAGAATTTTTCCATCTTAAAAAAGAAGCCTGTTTATTCGGCTACCGTAATTCTATTTTCAAACACGAATTAAGAGGGCGTATTTTCATCAGTCATGTTACTTTCCGATTGTCTTCAAACCCCTCATATCATTTAGATTATGGCGCACTGAGATCACGTGTTGAATCGAAAAGAGCAATTACATTATCAACGATTCGTGAGTCGGTGATTGAAATTCGTAAGGAAAAATTACCAGAACCAGATGAAATTGCAAATGCGGGAAGTTTTTTTAAAAATCCGCTTATTACTGAAACTCACTTGTCTCTAATCAAACAGAATTATCCGGAAATTCCGTTTTACAAACTGGAGGAAGGATACAAGATTCCCGCAGCTTGGCTGATTGACACCGCCGGATGGAAAGGGTGCCGGCAAGGAGATGCCGGAGTTCATGCAAATCAAGCTTTAGTTTTGGTTAATTATGGGAATGCTGCTCCTTCCGAAATTCTCGATTTAGCGGAAAATATATGTCGTGATATCAAACATAAATTTGGCATAGAGCTAGAAATGGAAGTGACGATTGTATAGGGGTCTTCTATCGTATACAAACAAATGCCCTGTCTGGTAGGGACAAGGCATTTGAAAATTAGCTTAAATATAATACTACTTAAATATCATTACCCGTCCGGAATATGTATAGTCTTTTCCAAATTTATCACGTAGTGTAATTACCCATGTATAAACTCCTTGTTGTACATAATCGCCCATATTATTGTTTGAACGACCTTTCCAGTGCTCATTGAAATCTTTTGTTGTAAAGATTGGCTCTCCCCAACGATTAAAAATTGTCATTTCATAAGATGTGATATCAATTCCCACACCATGAGGATAGAACTCATCATTACCCGGTGATCTGACATTAATGGCATCAGGGACATAGAAACGATGCTCTTCAATGATATTTACAGGTTTCACGACTGTATCAGTACATCCGATGTTATTATATGCAATAAGTGTTACTGGGATTTCTCCGGCTTCACTAAAGACATAATCAGGATTTTGCAATGTACTCATACCATCATTTCCAAAGTGCCATTTCCATGCAGTTGCATTTATAGATTCATCGTTAAAATGAATACTACCGGCAAACATTCCTGCCGTCCAAGGCTGAGCAATAAAATCAGCAATCGGTGATTCTTTAATTTGGAAATTGAGTGTCGCAGAGTCTGTACATCCCATACTTGTGGTAACGACAAGTGAAACTTCATAATATCCGGCATCTTCATAATAATGCACAGGTCGTTTAATTTCGGAGACATTATTATCTCCACTATCCTCATCGTCAAAACTCCAATAATAAGTATAAGTTAGGTTGGTAGTATTGTTATCAAACTGAATGCTCAGCGGAGCACAACCATTATTCGGATTTCTAACAATATCAATATCCGGTTGTGGCGAAACTGAGAGTGTCACATTTGCCGTATCATTCGGAGTTCCACACCCATCGGATAATATGACCTGAAAATCGGTATTTTCTGTTGGACTTACGACAATTTGTGGATTATCTGTCACGATACCATTTCCCCAATCGAAGACAAAAATTCCATCTCCGCCACTGGCCGTTGCAGTAATTGTAGCAGGTTGTCCATCACAGACTGATCCCGGTGTAACCACACTGATATCAAGTGGAGGTTTCACACCAATCTGCATAGTTTCCGGATTTGAAGAACAGCCATTATCATCAACCACAGTTACAATATAGTCAGTAGTTACTTCAGGCGACACCCAATGTGTTGATCCAGAGCCAGCTTCGGACCATGTATAATTATATGGAGGCAACCCACCTGAAGCAGTTGCACTAATTTGCGTTGTTTGCCCGATACAAATTGTATCAGCAGGATCTGTAATTGCAACCACTTGTTCTGGTCCGCTAATCGGAACAGTAGCATATACTTCACACCCATTTTGGTCGGTAATAGTTACAGTGTAAAGATTGGCTGGCAATGTATCACAATAGTCATTTTCGGAAACATTCGGATTCCAATTGTATTCGTAAGGAGGTGTTCCGCTGGACACATTAATCAGAGCGGAACCATCATTATAACCGAAGCAGTTTACCGGAGATGTTATCACATTATCGAGTTGTGGAGCAGCAGTTTCCCCAACATTTACAGGAAATACAGCAGTACAACCATATGCATCTGAAACAATGCATTCATAATCGCCCGGCGCGAGGTTTCCAATAGAATCTAAATTAGTGAAACCTCCAGGAGTCCAAGAATAATCATATCCAGGTGTTCCGCCAAAGACATTTGTAATATAAGCAGCCCCATTATCAAAATTACAGGTTGCATCCACCGTTGCAAAAAGCGCACTAATTTCTGAGGGTTGTGGTACAAAGTAATTCTCTGTCACGAAGCATGAATGATCACTTGCATTATAAACAACAAGGGTATAATTCGTAGAACTCAATCCGGTAGCAACCGGGTCGGTACTAGCTGAACCAAACCATTCATAATGAAAATTCCCTGTTCCACCTGTAACACTTACAGAAATTGACCCATCACTACTACCATAACAAGTAGCCGGGAAGATATTCTCTGTTAATACCATTTCAGCAGGCTCATCAATTACCACGGGACTCTCTGATGTACAGCCATTGACATCAGTAGCAGTCACATAATAAGTACCCGGACATAAACCGGTTACATTTTGGGTGTTGTATCCTCCTGTCCATGAATATGATACGGGGGTCGTTCCTCCTATAAACATAGCATTTGCTGTACCATTACAAAAACCGTAGCAAGTTGCATCTGTATGTGAATCAACACGAGCCGTAAATTCAGCTGGTTCTGTAATTGTAATTGTTTCACTTGTTTGACAGCCATTAGCATCTGTAATAAAAACGGTATATGTTCCTTCTGCAAGATTAATGGCATGTGCAGAGGTTTGATTCAGAGGATCATCCCACTGAATTGTATTTGCAGGAGTTGAGCTCGTGAAAGATACGATAACCTCGCCTGAGTTTTCACCAAAGCAAGCTACATTAGTTATGTTAATATTATCAATAATAGGTGCAGAAATATCATTTAAATCAATCGTTTGCATTGTAGAGCATCCATTGTCATCAGTAACCGAAACGGTGTAATTTCCATTCGGAATATTGGAAAGAACCGCTGAATTACCGCCCGGCGGTGATTGCCAGTTATAAATGTATGGAGCAGTTCCACCCATGGCGCCAACAGTAATGGATCCATCATTATTTCCACAATGTGGCATTACTGTATCCTGCACAACAATATCAAGAATTGCCGGAGTAGTCAAACTTGCACTGCTCACATTTTCGCAGCCATTATTGTCTGTAACAGTGAGGATATATAATCCTGTACACAAATTATCATTGACATTAGATGCAGACGTGTTTGACCAATTGAAAGTATAACTCGGAGTTCCACCTGTTACTACTGCTTCAATTTCACCATCGCAATAATTATAACAAGTTTCATCAGTTACTAAGAAATTCACATTGATTTCTGCGGGTTGGATTAGATTTATACAAGTATCTATCTGGCAACCATTATCATCAGTTACAGTGACACAATGTGTTCCGGCGGGGAGGTTTGTCGCCGTTGCTCCGGCAGCACCACTATCCCATGAATATGAAATTGGAGCTGTGCCACCGACGACAGAAACTGTGACTAAACCATTTGCTAATCCAAAGCAAGTCGGGTTATTATTCACTGTTGTACTGAATGCGAGTTGTGAAGGCTCCGGAATATTTACTGTGTTATTTGTTGTACATCCATTGTCATCTGTAATTGTCACACCATAAGTTCCAAAGCAAAGATTAACCGCAGTTTGACTGGTTTGATTATTAATATCACTCCATTCAAAAGTATATGGAGGATTTCCTCCTGATGGGTTTACAATTGCTTCTCCATCACATGAACCATTACAATTTGCCATCAAGCTCGTAGTTGGAGCAGAGATAAATGAAGGTTCTGTTAAGATATAATCCCGCGTAATGAAACATCCATTGGCATCAGTAATTACAACAGTATAAGATCCTTCACAAAGGTTTGTTTGGTCTTCTGTCGAGGCTAATGTTCCAGGACCAGCCCAGGTATAAGTATAAGGAGGCGTTCCATCATAAGTTGTCATCTGAATTTCACCATCACAGGCATTATGACAAGTTGGGTTTGAAGTAACGGGACTCACGCCCAATTGTGCAGGTTCAATAACAGTTGTATTTGTTGTTGTAATGCAACCGGTTGACATATCTGTAACAATAACAGAATAGGTTCCGGCACATAAGTTTGTTGCTGTCGGGTTTGTTTGCATAGGAGCTGTACTCCACTGATAATCAAATGGACCGGTTCCTCCAATTACAGTCACAGTTGCCTGACCATTACATGTTCCTTCACAAGTTGCATTTGCTGTTGTTGTAATATTTAGCGTTGGTCCGGAAATATCATTCACAGCAAAAGTACGAATTGCCTGACATCCTTTATTATCAGTTACAGTAACGGTATATGTTCCGGCAGGAATATTTACCAAATCTTCAGTATGTGGTCCGTAATCCCAATCAATTATCATAGCACCAGTAGAACCACCTGTTATCGTAAGATCTATTGACCCATTAGATTGTCCACAATCGGAATCTGTGATATCTGCATCAAGCACGATCTGATCATTTTCCGTAATTGTGACATTGTCCATTGCAGTACAGCCGTTATCATCTGTCACAACAACCTCATAATCTCCGGCACACAAGCTGATAGCCATTTGAGAGTTTTGGAAATCATCCCAAAGATAAGTATATGGTGCTGTTCCTCCAGAAGGGGTTGCTAACGCAGAGCCGGTACACGTTCCAAAACAATTAATTACCGGGGCGTTTGCATTTACAGTAAATGATGATGGCTCATTGATTACAGCACTTGCATCTAAAGTACACCCGAACATATCTGTCACAGTAACCGTATGAGTTCCTGGACCAAGATTAATTGCTGTGGCAGTATTTTGAGTTGGGGTTGTTCCCCATTCAATTGTAAAAGGAGGAGCCCCACCACCGATTGATACGGTTGCAGTTCCATCATTATCACCAAAACATGAAACGTCAGTAGTATTTGAAATTGAAACCGTTGCTCCCGGCTCATTATTAATTGTCACACTACCGTTTACAACACAGCCATTATCATCAGTAACCTGAACAGAATATGGCGATCCGACTGCTGACAAACCGGTATTGTTCGAATTTGTAGGCTGTGTTCCACCGCTCCAAAGATAAGTATAAGGCGAAGTTCCGCCTGATGGGACAACTGAAGCCGTTCCATCATTTTGATTACAGTGAGAATTTGTTGAGCTTAACAACAAACTAATTGCAGCAGGCTGATCAATTATAACAGGAGCAGTTGCCGTACAGGCATTTGCATCTGTCACTGTAACGACATAACTTCCAGGACAAAACCCTGTGTTTGCAGGCTGATTTGGAGTTGCGCCATTACCAATACCCCAATCATAAGTTAAAGCACCAGTTCCTCCAACACCACTTGCCGTGGCAGTTCCATCGCAGAGTCCGTTACAAGACACGTCCTGAGAAGATGTAATACTTGCATTTAACACAGGCGCTGTATTAATATTAAAGTTTGTCACAGCAGAACATCCCCAAGTATCAGTAACTGTTACCGTATATGACTGAGGAGACAGATTAGCCAATGTATGAGAGGTTGCTGCCGTTGTCTGATTAACACCATGCGACCATGCATAAGTAAAGTTAGGGTCACCACTTAATACATTAATGGTAGCTGATCCATCATTTGAGTATGAGCAAAGTGTTTGACTATGTGTTTCATTAATTGCAACTCCACCAACATCCATGATACTACCGGTAAACTGAGCTGTACAGCCATTATCATCAGTAACAGTAACAATATAAGTTCCTGCCGGTAAGTTACTTGCAGTTTGTGTAAATTGGGCTGGCACACAGTTCCATTGGTATGTATAGTCAATGGCAACAGTTCCTCCGGATGGATTCACAGTAATATCGCCATCTGACTGCCCACAATGTGCATTATTTGCTGCCATAGTTGCAGTAATATTCGTGGGTTGATTTATTGTGACAGTTTCTGTCACAATACAAGCTCCTTCAGTCACTGAAACAGTATGGGTACCAGCACATAATCCGGTAACAGCAAAATTTGTTGGATTTGTTCCACTACTCCACTGATAGGAGAATGGTCCTGCACCAACAGCAGTTGCAGTTGCTTGACCATCACATGATCCAGCACATTGAGCATCCTGATCAACACTAGTTGTTACGGTAAAAGGCGCACCTGTATCATTAATTATAATATTATTTATTTGAGTACAATTATTGGCATCAGTTACAGTTACAGTATAGTTTCCAGCTGGGATACTATTAATTGTATTTGCAGTTCCACCATTAGACCAATCATAATCATATGGGGAGGTACCACCTACAACATTAACTGATGCAGAGCCATTTGAGAGGCTGCAATTTGCATCAACTCCACTCATATTCAGTACCATTGAAGGAGGATCAGTAATATTAAAATTTTCAACGACAAAACAAGCAAGATTTGAAGCGTCAGAAACAGTAACGTTAAAGGATCCTGCACATAATCCACCTGTTGTTTGATTGTTAGGCGTTGATCCTGAAGAATACGTATAGTTAAAAGTCGGAGGTCCGGTAGCATTTACAGTTGCCGTTGCATCACAATCTCCCGGACAAGAAGGTTGTGTTGTAACAACAGTTGCATTTGGCGTAACTCCGTTTGGATCAATGGTAAAGTTTTCTGTTGCAATACAGCCATTGGCATCAACAACATCGACGGAATAGGTCCCTACACAAAGCGAAGTTTCTGTATTTGTTGTATTTCCACTTGATGACCAGTTATAATTGCTAAATCCTGCAGCAGCAATTGCAGTTCCATCACAGTTTCCACAATTATCATCAGTAGTAACTACGTTCGGTACAGGTAAAGGATAAACTGTCACATTTAAATTGTATGAATCATTACATCCGCCAGCGGAGATATTTAAAGTCACATTGTGAGATCCCGCACTAGAAAAGGTAACTCCCGTTGGGTTTTCAGCAGTAGAAGAGGCCGGAGTTCCGTTTGTAAATATCCAATTATAGGTTTCTCCTGCCACAACCGCTCCAGTATGCGTAAAATCAAATGATTGTGAATTAACACACTGATTTCCGTTATAGGTAAATGTTGCATCCGGATTAACAGCAGATGCCAGGTTTACGGTTGATGTATTAAAACAGCCATTATCATCAGTAACAGTAATGGTATAGCTACCATCCGGTAAATTATTAAATGTATGGGATGTTACATTATTTGCCGTTGGCTGTCCAGTACAGGCAATATCATAAGGCGGAAACATTCCCGTGATACCATTAACCGTTATGCTTCCATTGCTATTTCCACACGTTGGCTGAACGACCGAAGTATTAAAACTTATCTGGGGAGGTTCCTGAATATTAAATATCTCAGTATATTCACATCTACCTATGGCATCATCGACCGTAACAACATAAGCTCCGGGTGACAAACCCGTAATTGTTGTCACACCTGTAGCGGTAAAACCTGAAGGACCTGTCCAGTTAATGGTATATGGTGGTGTCGCACCTGAAATACTGTTAATCGCAGCCCAAGCATCGTTTGCACCATAGCAACTACTGTGTGAAAATGAGGGAACTGCAGTGATACCGACAATGGTAAAGTTCACTGAATTTGATGGCGACCAGTTTGAACAAATATCGTCCACACCACCAGCATGAACAGTTAGGGTGTAATTTCCATCGTGTTCTAAATAGTCACTTAATTCGAGGGTCCAGATGTCATCATAATAGGTATCACCATAAGTAGAGTTCAGACCGGCTTCACAAATTTGACTCCACACATCCGAAATATCGTAAGTCCCTTCCGGACCGGTAATTGTGAAGTCTGTTGTTTGTACACTGGTACACCATAGTCTTTCGGAAAATTGCAGCGAAATGCTTGAAGAACCACATTCCGGAGCATAAAGAATACTTTCAATATAAGGACCGGTTTCATCAATAATTTGTGCCGATCCACCAAATGTAATGGAGTATCCACTTTGTGTTGCACTCCAGTTACTCACATTCACAACATAGGTTTCACCAGCTGTAACATTTAAAACATCGTTAAAATTTGAACAAGAATTTCCATGTTGACAATCTAAGGCACTACCTCCTGAGGGGCCAGTTGAGCCAGAAGTACCACAAAAATTACAGCTTACCTGCAAAACATCTGCACTTGTTGCAATATCCATACACTCAGCACTTGTCAAATCATAAACCGCCCAATCGTAATCATCAGCAAGATTAGTTGGAGTAATAATAAAAGAAACAGTTCCTGTAGTTTGTGCTGTAAAAGTGTACCATACATCGTTTATCTCACCACCAAGCAAACAATTTCCGGGACAATTATTATCTGACATTGCTCCGCCATAAGTCGGAATTTCATTCAAATAATTTCCTGTTCCTGTGTAAGATGCAGAAGTATTGTAAGTGTTAAAACAGAGAGGAATCGCACCAAGGCAATCCTGTTCATTTGGAGGGGTAACGGTACGGTATGCTAATGTTCCAGCATTGACTCCATTGTCGTTGCAATAATATTGATGAATAACAACGCTATAAGTTCCGTTTGCCGTACATGTCCATGTAATTTCGGACCCTAATCCGCAGTGATCATCATTATAAGAATAAACGACGGTTCCGTTTTGATCGCAAATTTCAATTTGAGTATCAATAGTATTATTTCCACCACCTTGACAGAAAGAGAAGACGTAAGTAATGGTGTTATATCCATCAAAAGTATATTGATCGCCAGCGTCAACTCCAATTGTTTGAAACGTTGGGAGCATCGTGAGATCCCCGGAATAAGTTCCTCCCCCGCCACATTGCGCCAAAACCCTGTGACCACTAAAGGTTACAAGGATTAGCATTGAAATTGTGATAAATATTTGCTTAATTTTCATCATTAAGTCCTCTCAGCTAGTTTAAAAATTCGATTATTATACACATAGTGGATGCAATGACACTAGGTGCGTCTAATTTTGTTTTGAGTTAATATAGTCCTGATAAGCTTCAGGATTTTCCTCAACCCATTTTTGTTTTGTTTTTTGATAGTTTCTTCGATCAACTTCAGCATCTCCGGTATCTTCATATTCTGGGAATCCGTCGATAAGCACAGGCGAAGGATTTGTTCCTCCTGGATTTGTCTGATGTTTTGCCTGACTTGACTCTAAATGTCCGTTTCTGGAAACTGTGGTGTATTCATAATCCAAATTAAATTCTCTCACAATACTTAAAACATAAGCAGCATCAATTTCATGCGCCATATGCAGCTGACATCTGTCTTGCAATTTGGGGGTTTTAAACATTCTCCCTTTATAGATAAGTGGGTCTTGTAGCAGTCTTTCCAGCAAAACATCTGACATTTCATTGTCCTGTATTCCTTTGATATGGAAATAGACAGTTTTTTGTTCCCCAAGGTTTTTACTTTGCGTAAAACGAAGCGTATTCTCCTGAGCTGTAAGCTGAGATGCGACAAAAAGTACAAAACTTAAAATAAGCATGCGTTTAATCATAATATTTGGTTTTTAAGTTATTTCCCGTCTTTAATTCCTAAGCAATGTCACCTGTCCCCTACTGGTTCTTACATTTCCATACTGATCTTCAGTGACAATTTTCCATAAATACACACCTGCTTCAGCTTCCTGGTTTGTACGGATATTTATCCCATCCCAAGATGTATCAATGTCATCAGTTTCATAAATGACCTGATTAAATTTATCCAGAATCATCATTTCAAATTTCAAATCCTGCATATCATCATAAACAGGTCCAAAATGAGAATTCATACCTGGCACATCAGGGGTAAAAGCATTTGGCATTGCATAATTATGCTCAATCTTCACATTTATTTCTTTCCCCAGTCTGCTTTCACAGCCATTTTGATCTGTCATTTTCAATTCAACAGAATAATTACCATCGTATTTAAATTCATACTGTAACATTGATGCATTGAAATTCTGTCTATCCACTTTCCAGAAATATACAATATCCCCACGATTTATTGTGTTAAAAGTATATAAATTTCCTGATTTATCAAAATCTATTTTTGCTTCAGGAATTCCATAAGCATTTATTATTGAACCGGTAATGCGCTGTCTAAATAATCCCTTCTGTTTAGGCGTAAGAATTAAGACCGGCGTGTATTCGTCAATTTCAGTATATGTGTGTACAGGAGCAGCTTTACTTGATCTGCTACCATCTTTAAAGTGCCACATAAATTCATAATCTTCCGAATTTGCATTGCATGAAAACTTCACTTCTAATGGAACACAACCGGCTTTTTTATCGATTGTAATTAGCAATACCTTTTCCTGTCTGCTGTTTTCATTGTCTGAATTATGAGCCGTATCTACGCTGTTCTGAACTTCTACAATTACATCTGAATTGTTAGGTTCCTGAATATCATGCATTTCGGCTATCTCAGTATTTTCATCAATTTGTTCTGTTATTTGATTTTGATCTGACACGGTATTTTGTGATTGCGTTTGAGTTTTGGGAACATCATCTATTGAAGCCTGATTATCTGCAACTTCAAGCGTTTGGGTTTCCATTGATGCATTTTCAGGGGCAATCGTATTTTGCTCCACAGGATTATTCTGATTATCACTTGTATTTTCAGCAATAATCTCGGTTTTAGATTCCGGATTCACATTAAGATTTGATAGAAAAACGATAGCTACAGTCGCAACAATAACGGCTCCGGCAAAAATCAATCCTTTCTGTAATACAGACAAGCCATTTTTGGGTAATTGTTTCTCCAAGCTACCCCACTGACTTTGAGCCCCTTTGGGTTCAAAGTTATTAAGTTTTTCTTTTAAATTATTTTCAAATTGTGTTTTCATGCCCAAACTCCTTATTATAAAGTTCTCTCAATTTTCGTTTTGCTTTTGCATAATTAGATTTCGATGTTCCCACATTGATATCCAATAAATCTGCAATTTGCTTATGCGTTAAATCTTCAACCACAAAAAGGTTAAAGACGGTTTTATATGCAGGTGTCAATTTTTGAATCAACTCAACAATTCGATCTGCCTGTAATTGAAGCATTTGTTCATCTTCTAATTCCTCCGGACTTTCATCTTTCAAATTACTGATGTTCGATTCTTCACCATATTCAAAGTACATTTTTCGTTTACGTCTAATCTCATCAATGCTATTATTAACAATCAATCGTCTTATCCATCCCTCTAAAGATCCCTTAAAATTAAAAGAGCAAATTTTATCAAACACTTTAATAAAACCGTCATGCACAAGGTCTTCAGCCTCCAATGTGTCGCGGCTATATCGCAAACACACTCCCAGCATTTTAGGATAAAGTGCCTCGTAAAGTACACGCTGGCTTTTACGATTACTTTCTACACATCCCTTTACCAGTATTCTGACCTGTTCCTTATCGTTGAGATCCATTTTTAATGCCTTCTGTTTTATGACGATAGCTTTATAAAAAGGTTGCCTATTTATTCATAGGCTACCGATAAATTCTTTCACTGTTTAAAAAACTTCTGTATTTACGCGCATAGGCTTCATGTTGCCTTAGTGTTTTTGAGAAATTATGATATCCGCGGTAATCGGGTTTTGCACAAAAGAATATATAGTTGTGCTTTTCAAAATTCAAGACTGCATCGATGCTAGATTTATCGGGCAAACAAATCGGACCCGGAGGGATTCCTTTATATATATATGTGTTGTACGGACTGTCAATTTTTTTATGACGATTCAGTACTCTACGAATTGAGAAATCGCCATGTGCAAAAACCAGTGTTGGATCTGCCTGTAACGGCATTCCACGTTCAATTCGGTTCATATAAACTCCTGCAACGATAGCTTTTTCATCGATTTGCTTTGTTTCTTGTTCGACAATGGATGCCAGACTGGATATTTCCACGGGACTTAACCCAATATTTTCTGCTTTTGCAATGCGTTCATCATTCCAGAATTTGTTGTATTCAGATTTCATGCGTTGGCCAAATTCCTCCGCACTGGTATTCCAGAAAAACTGATAAGTGTCTGGGATAAACATAACGGGAAATGAATATGCATCAAATCCACAGGAATCAATCACTTTGGGATCAGTTAAAAACTGCACGAAATCGAGAGAGTCCGGCTCTAATTTCTCAGCCAGAATACCAGCAAGTTGATCTGTTTTTCGAAGATTATTAAAAGTGATATTGACTGGCTCTTGATTTCCCGACCTCAACAAGTTCACCAGCGTATTAGATGTCATTCCATTCTTAATTTTATAACAACCCGGTTTCACATTATCAATGTATTGCTTTTTTTCTGAAACCCAATCCAATGCGTCCTCATTTATGATAAAACGCCCTAAACTATCTTTCACCATTTCATAATCAGCTCCTGTCGGGATGTAAATCAGAACGGATTTCGCATCTTCAATTTGCACATTTTCACTATAAATGTACTGATAATACTGATAGGCAAAAACTGCTGCAATTACTGCATTAGCAATTAACACAACTAAAATAATAAGTCCTTTTCTCTTCATTGTTTCTGCGTTTTTGAAAGCACACGTTTTACATAGAATAAATGTAATGAAATTCCACGAGACAGCATAAAAATAATGAGTGCTATCCACATTCCGTGGTTACCAAAATAATGTCTTAGGACAAAAAGTGCGGGCAAAAAAATCAAAATTGATGAAAAAACCATCGCATTTCGCATGGTTTTACCTTCTGTTGCACCGATATAAATACCATCCCAAATAAATGCAGAGAAACTCACAATAGGCAAAAAAATCACCCAAAATCTGTAAGTTTGCGATAATTCGATGATCTTTTGCTGATCGGTGAGTAATCGGACAATATTTTGATTGAACGCCAAATACACCAAACTAACAATAATACTTAAGCCCACACCCCAGACAAAAAGTGTTTTTACTGCTTTTTTCAATCCACTTATTGAATTTGCGCCAATATACTTTCCGGTGAGTGCTTCTGCCGCAAAAGCAAAGCCATCAATAAAATAGGAAAATATCCATAGAAATTGCAGCAGTATAGAATTTACCGCAAGTATTTCATCACCAAGTTTTGCACTTGCAGCAGTGAAATAATAAAAACTTCCGGTTAAAAGCAGGGAGCGAATAAGAATATCTCGGTTAACGGTCATAAATTGTCCGATTTCAGACCAAACCAGAATGGATTTAATTTTCCAATATTTGCGGATTCGTTTGCTATGCTGCAGCAGTAAAATCAGTCCCAAAACAAACCCAGTATATTGTCCGATTACAGTTCCCAGAGCGACTCCCCTTACTTCCATTCCTAGTTTTAGCACAAAAAATGCTGACAGGATAATGTTTATCAAATTGATTAAAATAGATATCCACATAGGAGTTTTTGCATCCTGCATCCCAATGTACCATCCCATAATTGCATACAAACCTAATGTTGCTGGCGCAGCAAAAATTCGTATTCGGAAATAATCCATGGCAAAGGATTTCAGTTCCTGACTGCTATCCACAAAATTAAATGCAAGCCAACCGATTGCTTTTTGTGAAAGAATAAGTAAAAACCCAAGTCCTATTGCAATAATTAATGCTCTGGCTAGGATTATATATGACTGATCGATGGCACGGCTTCCCCGGCTTTGGGCAGTAAAACCACTAGTTCCCATTCGGAGAAACCCAAGTCCAGAATAAATGAAAGTAAAAACGGTTGCCCCCAAAGCAATTGCTCCAAGGTAGGCCGGGTTATCCTGTCTTCCCATGAGCGCAATATCCACCATTCCCACCAACGGAACCGTGAGATTGCTGATGATATTTGGAAAAGCAAGTTTTAGAACTCGCCTATTCAATGTCCCGCAGTTTAATTGTATTCAAATCGCGGATAATGAAGGCCTGATAATCACCAAGATATTTAAACCCATAAAAACAATATAAATCGCGAGCAATTTTATTGTCACGATGCACCTCCAGTTTAACTTGCAATCCGGTTTCCACGACAAACTCCATACTTTTATCCATCAGCAAATGACCGAAACCTCGCCTCTGAAATTCAGGCAAAATCGCAAAATGGTGAAGGTAAAGCCTACGCTGGTCAGTAGTAATCCAACTGCTTCCGATTAAGCCGGCATCATCATCTTCAAGAATGAGCAGTTTGCCGCCATAACGAAGAGTATCCTCGATGATATCTTCATCATCACCCCGTTTTTTGCCACCCATGTCGGTAGCTTCCCATAGTTTTATAAGTGCAGAAAAGTCTTCTTCCTGATAATCACGTACAAATTGAGCCATAAAAATTTAGTTATCAATAATGTCTACATAAAGTTGCCCAGATTCAAATCGCTTCACAATGACTTCTGTATCACGTTCAATGTACCCGTTCATTGCTTTTGCATCGTAACGTTTATCATCAATTTCAACACGTCCTGATGGTCTTAATTCCTGAACGACAATTGCTTTTCTTCCAATCATTTCAGACGTTTTATTATCGAAACTGAAATATCCCTCATCACGCTGTTGTGTCGTATTAAGCGATAAGTTTCCAAACAAGCGATTATTAGAAAACAACTTACTACTTAACCAGAGCGAAAAGAGAAACGAAATAATTGATGCAATTATGACATAAAACAGGGCATTAACGAGTGGTTTTAAGTTGATTTCACCTTCAATGGGTTGAATTTCATATTGCCCAACCATGGAAAGTGCTAACCCGGTAATTAATAACGCAATTCCGGCAACTCCTGCAACACCAAATCCGGGTATCACAAAAATTTCCACTCCGATAAGTATCACTCCCACAACAAAAATCAAAATTTCCCAGTGATTTGCCAAGCCCTCAACATAAGATGGCGCAAAATACAACAAAGCAGCTGCAATAGCAATCAGAAACGGGAATCCAATACCTGGAGATTGCAATTCAAAGTACAAACCACCAATAATAAACATGATGAGAAATGATTTGAAGGCCGGATTGGTTAAAAACCCCATGATTTTATCCATCGTCGTGGGAACAAAAGCCTTTGTCTCATAATCACTAACTCCCTCGGCGGCAAGTAATTCAGGGATGTCATCGTATAATTCATCACAATATCCGTTTTCTAACGCTTCACGGGCAGTAAATGTCAGCACTTTTGTTGAATCAATAATTCCGGGAATATACACATCCGGATCTACCATTGCTTCAGCAATTTTAGGATCGCGTTTCCATTGCACAATGGTATCATTTCCCTGTATGATGGTATCTTTTCCCTGTGCTTCTGCCGTTGAGCGCATGGTAGCACGCATATAGGACTGATATTTATCTGGCATTGCCTTTCCGTCCTGACTGACAACCGTTGCTGCACCAATATTTCCTCCGGGACGCATAAATATTTTATCGCATGCAATAGAAATTAATGCTCCGGCACTTGCAGCATTGTTATCAATAAAGACCCAAACGGGCATGGGAGCATTAAGTAATGCTGTTCGAATTGAATCGGCAGCGACCACCAGTCCCCCGTATGTATTCATATGAATAAGAAATAAATCAGCATCTAAATCAATCGCTTCATTCATAGCCTGTTTCGTATTACGCCATACGGTGGTGGTAATGTTTTCGAATATTTCCAGTTTATAAACCAGAAACTTCGTGCTGTCTTGCTCGACCTGCACCGAAATGTCCGGTAATGAATCAACAGTTGCCGATGTATCAGCAGAGGCACCAGGGGATACTATGCTATCAGGAACATTTCCTGTGCTTATTAAAGAAAACCCCACAAGGCATATCAGTAGGAGCCCCCATGATTTTATCGCTTTCATAATTTATTGTTTACTCAAAATAAAGTGCCATGTTTTTACTTCTTTTGCTTCATTGCCGGCAAGAATTACTAAAGTTGAATTCACTGGTTTCATTCCCTGAGACTCAATAATAAACTCGTAAGTTAGTCCATTTTTAAGGGTCGCCATGTATTTTCCTTCTTCGTCAGACATAATTGTAGTTACAATTTCACCATCGGCTTTTGTTTTTATGACAATTTCTGTCTCAATGGGAGTTTGGTCTTCAGCAACCACAGAACCCTTAACGACAGTCAGTTCCGGCTGTATAAATTCAACACCAAGATTGTCGAAATATTTTCTCATGTCGATTTGATACAAGTCAACTTTCCCCAAGCCTCCTTCTCTGTCACTGGAGATATATGCAGTTTTGCTATCGGTAGAAAGCACAAAGTGATATTCATTATCGGGGGTATTGATTGGATATCCCAGATTTACGGGTTTCTGCCAGCGTCCATCGACTTTTTTGACCATAAAAACATCGTATCCGCCCATTGAGCTGGGTCCATTTGAAGAGAAAAACAATGTATTTCCGTCAGGATGAATAAACACGCCGATTTCATCGTTTTCCGTATTGATATTTTTACCGAGATTTTTAGGGGTACTCCATCCTTTTCCAGCACGAAGTGCCATCCAAATATCCCCTTCTCCAATCCCTTTTTTACGCTCACTGATAAAATAAATGGTATTATTATCCGCTGTCACGCTAGCAGAAGTCTCAAAATACGTAGAATTGATTGCTGTTTCACCTTGATGCAATGTTTTAAATGCATTACCGAGTTTCATAAAGAATTCTTCAGGTTTATTTTCCGGTAATGGTTGGGGTTTCATCCATTTCCCATCCTTTAGTTTTGAAGCATAAATATCACCACTTAAGGTTTCATTTTTAATGTTTTTGTAAAGATAAATGGTTTTTCCATCGGGGGAAATGCTTGTATTTGCATCATGCCACTCGGTATTAATATCACCGGCAATGGGTTTAGCCTCTGACCATGAGCCATCTTGTTGTTTGTGTGAAACAAACACAGCATCAAAATATTCACCGGTAAACGGATCACGCTGTACTGTTTTATCAAGAGGACGCCTACTTGTAAAAACTAGCTGCGTCTGGTCGGCAGTAATGGAGGGAACTGCATCCACATATTCCGAGTTAATTTTTTCTCCCATATTTTCAATTTCAACCTCAACTTCTTTGGATATTAATGCAATGGCATTTTTCACCTGCGCCAGATAAGTCGGCACATTATAATACTTTACCAACTTACTTTTTGCATTGTCTTTAAAGGTTTCGTAATGATCTTTTGCAAGATTAAATATGCTTTCTTTTTGATAAGCACGACCGAGGTAATAATGCAAAAGCTCCATGTTTTTATCATCTTCATTCACAAGTTTTTTCAGGTGTAAAATGACACTTCCATATTCCTCAATCTGAAAATACGTTTCCCCCATTCGATAGTTTAACATCGTATGATTCGGGCTTTCTTTGTACAAATCCCGATAAATTCTCAACGCACCTTGGAAATTATCGCTTTGAAACTTCACTCGCGCCTGTGTCATTTGCACAGTAAGATTTTGGTCATTTGTCGTGTCCGGCACCATAGAGTCCATTGCCACTACCGACAAAGAAAAGCCCAACACAGCAATCATAATACTAATAATCCGCATAATATAATATTCATTTTTTCAAGAAACTAAAATACGAAAAGTTTAAACAACTCAAAGTTAAGGAGCCTTCTAATAATTCTTTTCTTTCAACAAACAAATTTAATAAATAAGATGCAAGGCACAAATTTTGTGCAAATTTTGTGCAAATGAGGGCAGAGCC